>NZ_JADJUO010000036.1:0-233448 GCF_016717045.1 Candidatus Villigracilis proximus
TCCTTCAAAGATTTTATCCAACGCACCAAGAGGTTCATCGAACATCAACAGCGCGAACCCGGCGCGTGGGCGCGAGCGGAGTGCCACGCGCTGCTGCTCGCCGCTCTGAAAGGTCGGTTACTTTACGGTTTTCGAAGCCCGTCAAATTGACCAAGTCCAACATCTCGGCGACTCTGGTTTTATTATTTCGCGGTGACGCTTTTCTCATTTTCAACCCAAACGCGATGTTGTCAAAATGTTGAGGTGAGGGGAAAGCCCATAGTCTTGAAAGACCAAGCCAAAGTCGCGGAGGTGAGGCGGTGTTTGGGCGAGGTCAATTTGAGCCAAAGTGAAAACTGTCCGCTTGCAGGAAACTCCAGACCAGCGATCATCCGCAAGAGAGGGGGACTCTTCCGCTGCCCGATGTGCCGAGCAAACAAATGGTTTCGCCCTGCGCAACGGAAAATGAAATGCCGCGAGAAGCGGTTTGCTTTTTCAGGTTTTGAAAATGTTTCGTACTTCGAGCATTTTAAAATTCTCCAGAGTCGGGAAGGCGCAGTCTTCGATGGCAAGAATCGCAAGCGTGGTGGAGCATCAGCAGAGTCGCTATTGCCATCGCCTGACCGAAATTGAGACCGCTAGGCTGGGCCAGAAACCGTTGAATGGCAATCGGGATGGTCGGATATTTCCAGCGGGTGAGCAGAGGGTCGCGCCAAACTCGCCGAGCGAAACCGTGAAAGCATAGCAGCGGCGCTCAACGTGGCGCGCGAAAGGATTGGAAATCAACAGTTTGCCAAACGCGGAAAGGCGATGCGCCCAACGTGGATGCAGCTTAACGCGGACGTTCAGGAACGGATGCAAGCGCAGGCTGAAGTGTGCGAATGGCAAAAGGAAGCGCAACAAGCGTATGCGCGATGGGAACGAACCACGGCGACGCAAGCGAACGTCCGAAAGAAATGATGAAACCCAACCCAAGCATGACCGCCGAAGAACCAAGCGGAAGCATAATAAGTGGGTCGAGAAATTTTTCGAGTCGGGTCGGTTTGGCAAGCGCGTACGCGGCGGGATAACCAAGTGCGAGCGAAAGAAAAACGGTGACGCTGGCGTACCCGAGTGAATTGGCGGGGCCTGAATCGGCGGGACGTAGAACAACGATCCGCGGCGGTTGATGAAAAGTTCCTTATAGTAGTCGGTTGTAATCCGTATTGAACTTCGCTGCGTTGACCACGGTCCGCTTTCGAGGCGAGTCAGGAGCGGATGGGGAGGGAATCAGGTGGAAGAGCGAAAAAAGTAATGAGTAATAAGTAAAAAGTAAAAACAAAGATTCGTTCGCGGATGGTTTTGGGTGGACGCGAGGCTGAAAAACGCGGCGCGGTTTGGGTCGTGACTTGATTAATGGTGCGGGTGTAGAGAATAGAAAGATGAGCGGGAAAATCAATTGAACGATGAAAGCAATGCGGCAAGCGGCGGTTGGGAGCTTGAGCACACGCAGATAAATTTCCACTTCGAGGGTGGAGAAATTTGAGCCGCCCAATAAAAGGATGACGCCGAAGCTGGGTGAAGTCAAACATGAAGACGAGCAGGGCGGCAGCAAGAGATGGACGCAATAATGGCAGGGTGATATTTTTCCACACATGGAACGAGTCCGCGCCGAGGGAACGGGCGGCGGCTTCGAGTTTTGGGTCGAGGCGTGAGGGGCATTGCCGACGATGCGGATGACGATGGTGGTGTTGTGAAAACGTGGCGTGAGGATCAGGATGAAGAGGAAGGTGAAGCGGAAGTCTGTGAGGGGATGAGGGAATTGAAAGTGGGCGACAACGACTGTGGGAAGCATGAAGGGAACGGCGGTGAGAGCACGAAGTAATGACTTGCCGCGAAAGTCGAAGCGGGAGAAGAGGACGGCGGACGGTAGACCGAGGACGAAGGTTAATACGGTGGAGAGAATTGCCTGATAAAAAGTGAATCCAGCGACGAAGAGGATGACTTCAAAGTTTTTTTGCGTGAAAGCGGAGGAATCAAATGCAAGGGTGATCGGGAGATTGATGAATGGAAAAAGGTAGACAGGTAGGAACGTATATTCGGATACACGTTTTGAAAAAAGTTTTCTCTTTCAGAATTCATACTGTCTACCTGTTTACCTGTCTACTTTATATACTCGCCTTTCCCTACTTCATCGCCTCTGTCCACGCTTCGATCCATGCGTCGCGATTGGATGCGATCTCTGAATACGAAGCGGCGGGACTCTTCGGCAACTTGTGTACTTCACAAACACTTCAGGAAGTTTTGCGTTTTTATTTACAGGATAGACGAACATATTCAACGGCATATCTTCCTGAAATTTTTGACTTAACATAAAGTCTACGAATTTTTGGGCGAGGTCATTGTTTTGTCCATTCTTTAGGATGCCCACGAACTCGATCTGACGGAAGCACATATCAGATGCAACAATGGATGCGGGTCGGGCTCCAGCTGGAGCAGCGATGTAAAAAAACACCGCGGCTGGGCTGGATGCGTAGGAGACGACCATTGGCTGCGGCCCTTTGCCAGAGGATGCGGAGAAGTTGGTGTAGTAGGCGGTCTCCCATCCATCCACAACGACGACACCATTATCTTTCAGGCTCTTCCAGTAATCAAGATAACCGTCACCAAAATGGGCGCGGGTGGCAAGCAGGAAGGCGAGTCCAGGCGAGGATGTGGCAGGGTTTTCCACAACCAGCAAATCCTTGTATTCAGGCTTTGCAAGGTCTTCAAAAGATTGGGGAAGAGGAGATTATTTTCGGCGAAATAGATTTATCGTAGTTGATGCACACATCACCATAGTCCACGGGCAGGGCACGGTTGGACGGGTCGAGTTTGAATTCGTCGGCGATGTTGGTCAATTCGGGTGATTGATACGCTTCAAAAATATCCGCTTCGAGGGCACGGGAGAGGAAGGTATTGTCCACGCCAAAGAGGATGTCCGCGATGGGGGCATCTTTGGTGAGGATCGCTTGAGCATGGAGCCTGCATCACCGCTTTGGATGAAAGAGACTTTGGCGTTGTTTTCTGATTCAAAAGCTTTGACCACGTCCTCGCTGATGGCGAATGAGTCGTGGGTGAGGACGGTGATGGCTCGCGATTCCGCAGGTTTGGGGGCGCAGGATGCGAGAAGTAAAGTGAAAAGTAAAAAGTAAAAAGTGATGTGTTTCATAATTAGACTCCGGTATTTAGTAATCAGTGGTCAGTAATCAGTCAATTCTGCGGTGGACGATGAACAGCAAGCCAGATCTGATTTGGATAGTGGCAGATTCACTCATCATTTCATTGCTGATACCACGTGTTTTGTTTGGGTATAAGGTTTCGTTTTGCAAAGGCCATTTGAGACCTATGGTAACGATGCCTGTCACTGCCCTGCCACGGGATGAGCGGAGACAAGGTCACTGGGTGTTCCGGTAATTTTGCAGGTATCGCGGCAAAAAAAGATCTCTTCGATGCCGTCATCGAGGCGAATGTCCAAGTCGCCGCCCTGAGCGTATCGAAGGGTCAAAGATCGAAGATCGCTGATGAGAGCAATGTTGCCGAGGGTTTGGTCCAATCGCCCACCGAGGGCAGCAAGGATGATGACTTCTTGCGGATTTAAGGTCAGCGCGTGTTGAATGGCAAGTTCAAGATCTGTTTCATTTTTATCAGCGGGGAATTGAACGACATCAACTCCGCCATCTTTCATCTTTCTTCTTCTTCATCCGTCACCGAATCCAGATCGCCGATCAACACATTTGGCATTCTTCCCAGCGCAAGCGCGTGGCGTGTTCCACCGTCTGCGGCAATGATGAAGTCCTCTTTGTGCAGCAGGGCGCGGGCTTTTTCTTTATTTGGCAGTTCACCGTTGGCAAAGATGATGATGCGGGATATTTTTGTTTTCAAATGATCGTCCTTCGGCTGCGCTCAGGATGAAATAAAATAGCCATCCTCGGGCGGAGGATGGCTGTTATTGAAGTCAAGAGTCCCTCCGCTGGTATTAACCAGATCAGGTAATGCGGGTCGAGCGAAGTACGCTCCTCTCAGCCTTTCGAAAAGGCTCCCCGTTCAATTGTGAAGTCAGTATATGTCCGCGATGAGCAGATGTCAAGTCAAAAATCAAAAATAAAAAGACCGTCATTGTCTGACGGTCTCGTTAGCGTACTCTGCGTTTCCATTCCTCTTTCATCTGCAATTCGCGCGGACTTGCGCCGGAGTCAAGTGCGAGGAAATCGGTCATCAGACGGTTAAACTGGGTCGGGTTATCAATCATCGGGAAATGGCCGGTGCCTTCAAGGTTAACCTGATGCATGTGAGTGGGAAGAGAATCCGTCCGCTCCTGTGAAGGTGGGGTAACAGCGGGGTCATTTGGCCCATACACAAACAAAGATGGAACTTCGTAATCGCGGAAGCTCGCCAACAAATTGCTCGATTGAAATCCTGCCATCGAAGCAGAAACAGCCAGCGGGTCCGTTTTTGATACGTCTGAAAGGGCGGATGTTGCTTCGGGTGTGCGTGCTGCCAGCCATTCAACCAATTCCGGCATGGTGGCAGTCCGCATGCGAATTAACCGCATCATACTCAAGCGGACAGTTGCCATCATCCGATCTACACTTTTCGGCCATTGTTTGATGAACGAAAACCCAACCAATGCGCCGAGGTCAGCCCAACCAGCGACCGCGAAATTCCCATTTCTTCAAGAAAACGGTTGATGAGATCGGCCTGTCGCTCAAGGCTGTAGCGCAATGGATCATGCGAGGTATCGCCAAAACCAAAGAGATCTATTGCGTATGCACGGAACGATGTGGATGCGATCTGCATGGCGTTGATCCAATAACGCCATGACCCGACCCAGCCGTGCAGAAAGACAATAGGACGGCCGCGTCCTAAAGCCTCGTAATGCACCATCGAACCATCAAGAATAATTGCGCTCATAAAAATTTATTTGCCAAATTTGGAAAGAATGACCTTTACACGTTCGGTGAGTTGATCTGGGGCAAAAGGTTTTAACAGGTATTCCTCTGCGCCTGCATCGAGGCCGGTTTGAATTTCAGAATCCTGTCCTTTGGCTGAGAGAAAGACCACGGGAATATCTTTTAGAACCGGTCGGCTTTCATTGCGCGGCAGGCATCATAACCGGTCATCTTTGGCATACGCACATCCATGAGAATCAGGTCGGGAATAACGACGGATGCCTGCTGCAAGGCTTCCTCTCCATTGGCGGTAGGCGTAACTCCTGCCCCGCAAAACGCAGGGTGAAGGCCACAAGCTCACGGATATCGGGTTCGTCTTCTGCTAATAAGATCCTTGCCATTCAAACTCCATTATTTATAGATGGGCAGAGTAAAGGAGAAAGTACTTCCCTCACCCGGCACACCTGTGCTTGTCATCCAGATGCGTCCATTGTGCATCTCCACCAGTTGACGGACGATCGGCAATCCCAAACCGGTTCCTGGTGTTGCAAGAACGAGGGGATGCTCGCCGCGGAAGAACCGTTCAAAAATACGTGACTGATCTTCAACGGCAATGCCCACGCCGTTATCCTGAACATCCACCTGCATTTCATTTCCCTGTTGATGAAGCCGGACAAGGATGGTGCCGTTGTTGGGCGTGTAGTTATAAGCGTTATCCACAAGATTGCCAGCATTCGGCACCCGGTCACCATCGCTAATCACTGCGGGTACTTTCTTCGGCGAATCCAAGGAAAGCGCCATGGGCTTATCTTCTGTCTGTGAACGGCGCAGAACATCGGCGATAATATCTTCAGCAATACTGTGCAAATCCACCGATTGCGGATTAAGGGTGACACGACCAGCTTCAATGCGTGAAATATCAAGCAGGTCACCAACAAGAATATTGAGACGGTCAATATTGTTGCGGACAATATCCAGGAAGTGCAGCTGATTTTCGTTCAACGCGCCTGCCGCACCCATCGTGAGAATATCCACGTAGCCTTTAATGGCAGTCATCGGTGTGCGTAATTCGTGACTGACCGTGGCGACAAATTCAGATTCAAGCGGTCCACTTCCACTTCACGTGTAATATCGCGGAAGATGGATACTGTGCCGAGGAAGTCATTTTGCAGGATCACCGGCGCAAGATGGACGAGCGCGATGCGTCCATTTTCCAGTTCCAATTGTTCGGCGTAGGTGTCACCCGGTTCATACAAAGACGGGTCTTCAGACCAGCGGCGAATGGTGTCCATCCATGTGCTTGCGGCTTTTCCGAACAAGCCTCCGAAGGAATCCAGGGTATTGCCAAATAGATGATCCTGATCGAGTGCAAGAATACGCTCAGTGGATGAGTTAACGAAAGCGATGCGATTGTCACTGCCGGTCACAAGTACGCCATCTGCCACGGCTTCCAGGATGGCTTGTGAACGACTGGCATCTTCCTGTTCTTTGCGAAGCATGACGCCCAGCCGCTCGGCCTGGTCGCGGATCAATTCATATAAATGCGCGTTGTTGATCGCAACTGCCACCTGGCCGCCAATTGCTTTTACGAGATTGAGCATTTCTGCGCTGAAGAAAGATTCTGTGCGCTGAAAAACCATGAGAACGCCGATCACATCTTCACCCACAAGCATGGGGACCACAATCGAACTGCGATGGTCAATGCCCGCGGAACTTTGCACCCAGCGCGGATCTTCATGAAGATCATTGATCAATACAGATTCGCGATTCTGAACAACCCATCCCGCCAAGCCTTCACCGACTTTCAAAGTGAAACCCCGGCTGCCGCCGCCTGATTCATTTCGATCTGAAAGATAGCCGTATCCGGCGCGGTAATGCAAAAGATTATCTTCAGCGTGCAGGAGCATAATCGTACCTTGTTCCGCGCCAATGGCTTCATTTAGCAATGACAATGTACGATTAAGAGCACGGTCAAGATCAAGACTGGAGGAAACCTCTGTAAGAATGTGCAGGAGGGTTTCGGTGTTTTGTTGTTCGCGTTGTAGCTGGGCGGTACGTTCAATGACGCGCATTTCAAGCTGTGAGGCAAGGTTCTGCGTTTCAGCGAATAAACGTCCATTTTGAATGGCGACGATGGCCTGATTTGCAAGTGTACCGAGAATCTGCACATCCTCTTCACTATACACGCCCGCGTCATAACTTTGGACAGAGAGCATTCCAAGTGTTTTGCTGCCCACGATCATGGGGACAGCCACAATGGATTGAGTTTCTTCTCCTTCATTCCCTGCCAGCACCATGCTGATCGTATTGGCCTGTTCAGAATTTGAAATTAAAACCGGTTTGCCGCTTTTAATGACTTCACTGCTCATCCCCTGACCATAAGGCACAGGTTCTGCCGGATAGCGTTTTCCGCGATCGAGCAGATACACTGGATCAATTTCATTTTTCTCCTGATCCAGCAAGGTGATGACAAAAGAATCCAGGGGAACGAGGCGTTCAGCCGCTTTACGTGTTGAGACGTAGACCTCTTCAGGATCAAGGCTTGAGCTGACCTGGGAACTGGTTTCGTTAAGAATGGCAAATCGTTCCGCTGTGCGCACTGACATCTGGAACAGGCGCGCATTTTCAAGCGCAACTGTAGCCTGATTGGTGATCGTGCGGGCTACGTCCAGTTCATTTGATCCGAAGCGAATCTCGCTTGCAGTTTGGACAAAGACAAGCGCAGTAAGGTTCTGTCCACTGATAAGCGGCAGAACGAGCAAGCCCATTACGTTTTCGCCGAGCATTTCAACCAGCGACGCAAGATCGGGTTCATTGCGGGCATCGTCTGTGCTAAAAATACCAAGCGATTCTCTCAGCCGATTAAAGATGGGTGAATCGGGCAAAGGACGCGGTAGTGTATTGGGGCGCACTCGCGGGAGGAAACTTTCCAGAACGCTTGACCCCGCTCAAAGGTCGCAATGGAAACGCGGCGGGCGCCCAGGCCTTTGAGTAATTCATCTGCTGTCAAATTCAAGATCTGGTCCGCATCCAACAAGCCGGTCAAACCAGATGTGAAGCGGTTGAGTGTGCTCAGGCGCTGTGAGAGCGTTGATCCAATTCAGTGGCGCGGCTGACGCTATCTTCATAGAGACGGGCGTTATCCAAAGAGACCGCAGACTGGCTGGCAAAGGTCAGGCCGACTTGCATTTGTTCGCGCGTGTAACAATGCGCCTGCCATTTTTCCACGGCCAGTACGCCCACCAATTCACTCTTTGAGATCAATGGAATTCCAAGCCAGGAAAGACGCGGCTCTTCCACTGGTAAAAAGCGGGGGTCTTCGCGTACATCGTTGACCAAAATTGGCTGGCCGGTTTGCGCCATTTCCTTGAAGAGCGCACTATCTGCAACTGCAACTGATAAGCCCAGTCTTTGTTCGGCATCTGAAAATCCGCGAGCCGAGGCTACGGCAAGGCGATCTTTTTCACGCAGCCAGAGGGTGGCTGTATCGTATTGAATGACAGGGCTTAACTGATCCAGCAGGGAGCTGACCAATTGGTCGCTGCGCAAGCTGGAAGTTAGAGAAGCGGCGGCGGTATTCAAAGCTTGCAATTGCAAAGCGCGTTCCTGCGTGGCCTGCACGAGGCGCACATTATCCAATGAAAGTGCAACTTGCTGTGAAAGCGAAAGCAGGAGAACTTCATCTTCAGGGCGGAAAACACCGATCGTATTGAAGTTATCCAAAACCAGCAGGCCCAAAGCCTGATCGCCTGCCACAATCGGCACCAGCAAACTTGAGACCGGCAAACGCCCGCCTGTCGATTGACGATACAACGCAAGGTTTTCCGCGCTCAGGTTATAGTCGCGGGCAAAGTTAACTTCATCCACGCGGCGCGCTACTTTATTTTGAAATACGATGCCCGGCAGCGCTTCACCTGAACGATAGTTAATTCCCATCATGCTGATATTATCGGCATAGCCGGAAACAGCGCGGGAGGCAATCGTCTCAGTTTGCGGATTCCAAATGAGCACCGCGCCGGCATGAGCATGTTGGAGGACGCGGCGCGCGCTGTCTAGCAATGCGTTGATGATCGAATCAGGATCCAAACCTGAAAGCTGGCGACTAAAGTCAAGGAGCAGATTCACCTCGTCGAGACGGCGGCGGGTTTGGTTGAGTAGTGAAATGTTTTGCAGGATGATCGAAGTTTGCTGTGAAATCTGCAAATACACCTGACGATCTTCATCTGTAAAGGCGGTCATGGGTTCAGGGGTAACCGCCAGCATGGCGGCTACGATCTTGCCTTCCATGGATACCGGTAAACAGATGACACCCTTTGCACGCAGCGAGGTGAGTAATGAAGCATCACGCCACTCATCGTCTTCATCCAGGTTGGCAATGAGGATCGGCACACCCGTTTGCAAACAGGCGCGCAGAGGATTGCGCTGGCCGAACAAGGCATCTACATTTGTGGAACGCGGCAAACCGCCCAACACATGTAAAAGACGCGAGCCATCAGGGGTGTTCTCTGCCACAAGTGCAACAGACATTCCCAATTGTGTAAGTGTTTCACGTCCCAGAGCTGAAAGCGCAGAAGACGCATCCAATTGACGACTGACAGATTCAGTAATGGCAAGACCAGCACGAACACGCTGTGCGCGGCGATCCAAATTATGTAAAGAGATGGTTTGCTCAAGGTCTTTGTGAAGCAAAATGGGAAGATCGTTTTGGGTGATCTCAAGCAATTTCTGCTGACGCTGCAAGCCTGAAGAAAGAGAATCAATACGAGCGCGCAGATCACTCTGACGCAGGATATTGCCAAGCAGCAATGCAGCCTGTGAAGCGAATACTTCGACCGTTTCAATGGTTGCCCGATCCGGACGCAACCCATTGGCCGGATCATCCAAACTGATCAAGCCGATAATTTCACTTTCAGAATTTTCAAGCGGAATCAGTAATGTGTCATCTGCATCCCAGGCATTGTGAGATTTCACCGCAGACTCTGAAACATCCAGAGTTACCATATGCACATCAGATGGAACTACTGGAGATTGATCAATGGGAATAAAGTAGGAACGGCTGATCTTAAATTCCGGCCTCATCAATTGTTGAATGCCAGACAAAGGCTGTTTGCGTGAGAGCAATTCATTAAGCGTATCCTGTGGGATACCCACAGCTGTAACACGCCGCAAAAGTTTCGCTTCTTCCTCGACCATGCTCACCAACACCACACGGAAAGGTGTTGAATCTCGAATACCACGGGCAATGGCCTGCAAAGCCTGATCGAGCGGCTGATCGTGACCGAGGTTGTAACTAACATCTGTCAAACGCACCAGGGTATCTGCGCGGCGGCGCATCAACTCAGCCCGTTGTTTTTCATTTTGATAACGCTGCGCATTGCTTAAAGAAACACTCGCCTGAGAGGCCAGCGCGCCCACCAATTCAACGACCTCAGGGGTAAAGAAAGCGGGGCGGTCATCATGCAAATCAATTAATCCGATGGCACGACCCTGCACCATGATCGGCATGATCACTGCAGAACGCACTCCTTGCAACGCGTGTGCAGGGGGAGGTGTGCCCTCCTGCTCATAATCAACAACAATCTGTGGATCGCCGCTTTGCAGGGCTCTCTGCTCAATGGAGGTTAGTTCACGTCCACTATCACAGCCGGCAAAAAATTTGATGCGCGGCTCTGTACCGGCACCATTTGGGTCATCATCAAATAACACAATGGATAAACATCTGGCTTTTACTGCACGCAAACCTTCATCATGAATAACCTGGAGCAAATGCTTAATATCAAGCGAAGCTCCCAACTCACGGCTTACACGCGCAATCGCCGAAAGCTGATCGATTCGGCGGCGCAGAGAATCATCAGTTTGAGCCAGCAAACTCGCTGACTCCACAGCCGTGGATAATTGACCCGCCGCAGTGGCAACTACTTGAAGATCATAAGTATTAAAATAGTCGGCTTTGAAACTCCCCAGCATCAACTCACCGATACTTCGCTCACGCGCAATCAATGGGACAACGATCACGGACTCCATGCGTAGCGCAGTTGCCAATGGACGGTAGGCAGGCAGCACTCTACGATCTGCGCTCAAACGTCCCGACAAAAATGGCTTCTGACTGCCTGAAACCGTATACCGATAATTGGGATCATCAACAAAAATTTGAATAAAGGTACTGCTAAGCTCATCGGAAACGCCAAAAGTTGATTCACGGCGCAGCCGTAGTTCGCCGCGCGATTCGTCCATAAGGAAGATCGCACCCGCATCCGCCTGAAAGAGATGGGCGAGTTCCTGCACAGAATATTTTAGAATCTCTTCAAGCGTTGCAGAGGAACCTGAAAGACTCGCAATACGGCGCAAGGCATCTGCACGCTGCGCACGTGCGCGCGCCTGCTGCACCAGTAAAACATTTTCAATAATGGCGGCGGCCTGATTTGCCACGATATTCATCAAACGCACTTCCTCCGCCGAAAAGAAGGAAGCGCCGCGTTGATAATGTCCCACCTGTAAATATCCAAGCATTCGTCCCGAAGAAAGCAAAGGCACAAGCGCCGTACTATGAAAACTGGCTGCAAGAGCAATATCAGAAAGCCCAAGCACACGCCAGGTCTCATCCCCTGCGGGATACAGGGTAATGATCGGCTGCTGACTTGTAATCACACGGTCTGCGGGGCTATCCACCAGCACGGTGGTTCGATAAATATCAACCAAATGTGACGGCAATCCATGAAAAGGATTCTTTCCTTCGAGTGTGCGTTTCTCTTCATCATAAAGAAGAAAGCCGACGATCTCTGCAAAAAACAAAGGAGTGATGCTTTCTACAAGCCGTGCAAAAAGGTCCTGCATATCACGGACCGTGCCAAGTGTCTGATTTAGATTCGCAAGACCCGCAAGCTCCGAAACCCGTTTCTGCTCATCCTCATAAAGTTTTGAATTGCGGATCGCAACAGCCGCCTGACCGGAAACAAGGTACAACAAATTAAGATCATGCTGACCAAACGCCCCGCCTCCGGTTTGACCCGCCTCCAGCGTACCAACCAGTTCGCCGCCTGCGATAAGCGGAATTCCCAAATAAGACTGAACAGCAAGCAACTCACCGTTTACAGTCAGTTCAGGTTGTGCGCGCGCATCTTCAAGCATGATCGGTGTGCGGCGTTTCACCAATTGATCTGTCAGACTTCCAAATTGAGAAGATACAGCGCGGATCACATCGCCGGTATTTGTGTCAGATTGCCGAAAGTGATACGGGATCAAAGCCTTATCATCTGCATTCCATAATTTCAACTCAAGCAGGTCTGAAGGAACAAGGCGGCTGACATTATCCAAAATGGATTGCATGGTGGTCTCAAGATCAAGACTCGCGGCAATCGCCTGGCTAAACTCTGTCACCACCCGCAGAATTTCATCAGATGCGCCATTTCCCTGATCCAATGCCGGACTCAGGTCTTTTCCCCGTAAAGAAAGAAGCATCATCGGGAATACACCCGGCACTTCATAAGACGCAATTTCCACCACCTTACCAGTGATGGAAACACGTTTCTGTCCGGGGCTTGCACATAGGTCTAAAAAGTCATCTGAAGGCCGCACTCTTCGCGCAAGGCGTTCCAGATCATACGGTTCATTTTCGCGCAGATCAAAAAACTCGCGCGCTGGTGCGCTCATATACTCAACCCGTCCACCGGGTTGAAGAATAATCACAGCATCTTTTGATTGAGTAGATTCGGGGAAAGTCAAAGGTCGGGCATCAACTTGCGGCGCAGCCGCCTGTGTGCGCGGCAAAATACGCAAAGCGACCAATATCAGCGCAAGGAATATTGAGCCAACAAATAACAGCCCAATGCCCAATCCAGAAAACATGGATAACGCTTACCTTATCACGAGGCAGGGGTGGCTGCCGCGTCCTGTCGCCGCGCTTCTGCCGCGAGCTCCGTAATTTCACGGATATCAGCAAAAGATTGCAGGCTTGGTGAGACCAATCCCGCGGCAAATGTCATGAAGCCAACTTTTTCCACGCCGCCCTCTGCGGTGGGAGCCTGAATAAATCCCTGTTGACGGTCTATAAAGTTATAGTGCGTCAGCACTTCATTTGCAAAGCGTTCCTTTAATCTCTGACGAATTTTTGGCGCGGCCTCATCAGTGGTGATAATAATAAAATTATCCCCGCCCGCGTGACCGATAAAATCACTGGTTGTGCCAAGCTCATCCACCACTTCACCGATCACCATGGCCGCAAAGCGTAATACATCATCGCCTGCCACAAATCCGTAAACATCCTTGAACGAGTCAAAATTATTGACGCGCACATCGAGCAAAGACCATTCCTTCTCACGAATGATGCGTCGTAATTGCTCTTCGATCAAACGACCGGCTGGCAAACCAGAGCGCGGGTCGGTGAGGCTCTCGCGTTCCGAGCGGCGAATGGCGCCCTGCACACGCAGTTTCAATTCCTCAATATCAAAGGGCTTGGTAATGTAATCATCCGCACCCAATTCAAGACCCTGCAACTTATCACTTCGTTCATCTTTTTGTGTAAGGAAAATCACCGGAATATGACTGGTGCGCGTGCTGGTCCGCAAATTGCGGCACACTTCATAGCCGTCAATATCCGGCAGCATAATATCCAACACGATCAAGTGCGGCAGCGCGTGCTTTACTTTTTCCAAAGCATCCCGGCCGCGATGCGCTACATCCACGTCATATTGCAGACCCGTGAAGTAGATCTTGAGCATATTGGCAATATCAACGTCGTCTTCCACTACCAAAAGGCGGGCATTACCCATTTAAGCCTCCTCTACCGCTTGTCATAAACAATTTTACTTTCTTAAGAAAGTACGGGTAGAAAATATATTTCCAATTAGATGCGCGGCGTTTTATAAGCGCGCCGTAACCCTTTACGGGCATTTTGTAGAACACTTTCGATCTGTTTTTCTGTTACTTCACGCTCGAACGAACGAAACCCGCTCATTCGAAATCCATGACGTTCGGCGATCGCGGTGATATCCTGCACACGTTCGAGTGTAATATCCTTACCCACGGTGTAATCTTCAAACCGGCCTTCCAATGCCAAAGCAATGGTCTCAGCCATACAGGCATAAACTTTTCCTTCAGGAAAACCAAAATTAAAGTGAAAGTTTGCCGGGCCAGGCACATCCACCATGCCGCCGTCAATCACTAATATATCATCTCTCACCGCCGCTACCATTGCAGAAACATCACGGGGACGCGCCACATCGCAAATCACGCTCCCGGGCTGTAAATGTTCAGGTCGGATGACATCATGAATGGAACTCGTCACCGTCAGGATCAATTGTGCATCCTTCAAGACATCCATCTTCGTGCTGATGACAAGCTCGCTTCGCGCGTGGACCTTGAGCCTGTCTCGCAGAACTTCAAGTTTTTTCTCATCCCGGGCCACAAGCAATGTCTGGGCTGCTTCACCAGCTAACAGTTCAGCACAGACGCGTCCAATCGCGCCAGTTGCACCGACGATGGCCACCGTCGCATCTTCCATTTTTATATTCATCACCCGCGCCGCATCGCGTATGGCTTGCACGGCCATTGCCACAGTAAATGAATCGCCAGTGGTGACGGGGATATCCAGGTCGTTTGCGATCGTTACGCCGCCATCGCCTACAACAGATGTAAAAGCGCCAAGGCCAAGAATGTTCGCTCCGAGCTTTTCAGCCATGCGGCCTGTTTGAACAATTTTACGATAGACTGTGCGCTCCGGCAACTCCATCATGCGTTTTGGAGTATACGGACATGCAAGGAACCAGCCTTTAATCACCTTGCCTGTAGCTTGTGAGGTGATTCCTTCAATTTCCGAGATGTACACCGGCGGAAAAAAGGTGGAAAAAAAGTCGATCTGCCCTTCGCTGAGCATGCGTCCTAAAAATGGGAATTTACGGCTGACATCTCGCTTGGGATCGATGGGGTGAATGATGAATGCGAAACTATCCATTTTTTATTACCATGACTCTGAATCTGCCTTTGAGTCTTTGTGATACAGGGTTTGATGAAGATGCGAAAGTTTAAGATGATGATGATCGCTGTCTGCAAATGAAATGTCACGGTCGATCACACGGCGTTCCTTTGAAGCAGCCAGGACAACATCTGATTCAATGGTGCGCGCCGGGTAAATGATCATGCCTGCGCCGATGCGGCAATTATGCCCGACACAGCCGCCCATCACTGGCCGGTTGGAAATGCTTAATTTCCCATTCCCGTCACGCGCACGTATCGGAGCGGGGATCAGGTTGTAATCTGTCCACGTGGAGCCGGCGCCAAGAAAGGTGTTTCTTCCGATCACACACATTTGCAAGCAGGTGTTTTGTGCCACCATGCTATTTTCCATCACGGTTGTCATAAACAAGGATGCACGGAATGGAAGAAACGCACCATCTCCCACAACCGAAAGCATGACCTGCACATCCTGCGAAACATTGACATTGTTTCCAATAATACTATTTTCGATCACTGCTCCGGCGTTGATGGTTACATTATCGCCAATGATCGCCGGACCATGAATCACAGCGCTAGGGTCGATCACGCACCCCTTGCCAACCTTTACAAGTTCCGAAGATTCCAGAACCTGCCTGCCTTCATAAATTGCCTTGCCAATAATCTTTAATTTAAAACCCAGATCTTCATTCAGCCGTTTTTCAAAACGAGCCCCGTGCGCAAATTGACCAAAGACCATATCGGCGATAAAGACATGCACCCATGAATCAATTGCCATCATGGCACGTAAGGGCACTTGAAACACAAGGTCGCCGCTTTGATCTGCCATATAAGTCGGGACATGGTAATAGCCGATCTCACGCGCTTGCATGTCAATTACCAACGGCTCCACGCCAGCCTTGGGGCCTTGCGGGTAGTACCATAAATCTGCGAGATATAAACTTCCTGCGGGGGTATAGGATGTAGAAAGCGGCAACGCGTGCTCACGAAAAGCGGGATCATCAGCCCGAAAAGCAGCGCGCACTGGACGGTTGCGCCTTAGGGCCTCTTCCATAAAGGCCTCAATATAGAATTTATCGAAGAAAAGATTGTCGCGATAAACAATGGTAGGCTCGCGCACAGGCTGTAAAGGTTCGCCTTGTTTTAATTCCATCTCGCGCGTTACATAGGGCGCAAGTAAATTGCGCTGATGCAGCCAAAGCGGGGAATTTTGAATGCGTAATTCACGCGCCGGCTCGCAAAATGGCATGATTTGGCTCTGCGTGTGAAGAATAATTTTTAGCATATCAGATGATTATAAATCAAAGTATGTGATGAAACAGCCCAATACATAAAACTGACAAGCAAATTATGCACCAATTTCCCGTTTACGAGAGAGGAACTCGATCTATTACGATCGTGCAGGCCCCATCGCCCCGTGCAATACAAGCTGTTTCTTCCACATTAAATATTTTCCCCCCGCTTAACCAATAAAGCGCCTCCTGTAATAACCCTACAGCCAGATGACAGACCGGCTCATCTGCTTTTCTTTGCCAGCACAGCGGACAACGCTCAATGTGCCAGAATATTTGATCTTCCTTTTCTTCCACCCGTACTTTTTGATCTGTATGCTTATTAAATAGATCGGCAAAGGCTTTTATGCCTGTATGTAGTTTTGTAGAAAGAGGAAGCAGACGAAAGGCCATCTCGGTCAACCCGAGGATGGAGCCATATTCTTTAATGCCGTATGTAAAACAGGCGCGCCCGGCACGCAGGGCCAATCCACGCCCGCCGCGCGGACCATATTTTTTCTCAAGCGCATTCTGCACAGAGCCAACATCGTCAAACGAAAAGGAGCGGTCTGCACGAGACGGCGGATACTTTTGCACAAATTTTTCAAGGGACGCAAGACGAAGAATAGACTCGACCCCGCTCTGGCCTATCACTTCCTCCATCCCTTGAAAATGATCCTGCCCATTTTCTGGGGATAGAAAAACGCTTCACTGCTCATGAACTGGGAGACTCTTGATCAAGAAATGTTTTCAACTTCTGGCTAAATGTGGTTGGCTCTTCCAGCATGATAAAGTGACCTGCCGTTGGAAAACGCTCGATCACCGCATGAGGGATTCCCTTTTGCAAGGGCTGCCACTGCGAAGGATGCACGATCACATCTTTATCGCCATACATCCCCATGACCGGAACTTTGATCTGCGGCAGAACGGGAATCAAATCTGTGCGGCGAAGCGAAGCGATGGAACGCAGAAAAGACTCGACTGTCGTACGGGAAAGATCACGATCCATCATTTCTGGAAAACGTGGATCCCTGCAAATATAAGGCGAATAAATTTTCATCCCTGCACGAAAAACGCCCATCATATTGAACAACATAAATGCAATTGGACGATACCCGGATAGTTTTAACAAAGGCGCAAGCGAAGACCCCACAATCGGGGACCCCACCACCACCACTTTACTTACACGCTCAGGGTATTTAATGGCAACAGAAAGGCTCACCGTTCCGCCCATACTGTGCCCCACCAGGGGAGCATGGACGATACCCAATTGTTCCATAAATTGATTAACAAGGCTGACAAAATCAGAAACCGCATATGTATCGCGTTTTTTACCTGATTCACCAAACCCCCAAAAATCCAGCGCATAAGTTCGGTTGAACGCACCCAGATAAGCCATCGTCTCCTGCCATAACCCCCAGGAGCCAAGCCATCCGTGCAAAAGAATTACCGGACGTCCTCGTCCGTATACTTCGTAATGAACTATTCCCTGATCAGTGGTAATTGAAGACACAGCAAACGATTGACCTGTTTTCCTGCTTTTAGGAATCCATTTCTTTAATGATACTGTACAGCAATTCAAGCAAAACCGTTTTCACAGTATCACGATTCGTTGCAACACAGGGTAAAAGCTTTGTATGACTATCAAGGCGCAAGGCATGGCGTACATCTTCGAGTTCCCAGGCATCTTCTGCATCCTGCTTATTCGCAGCAACCACAAAAGGCGTGGGCGCATAAGCGCGGAAAGTTTCCAAAATGGAACGAGCCTCACGGAAGGTCTCAGGTCTTGTACTATCCACCATCACGATAAAACCCAGCATTCCCTCTGAAAGAATCTCCCACATAAAATCGAAGCGTTTCTGACCGGGCGTACCGAATAGATAAAGAACCAGATCTTCATCCACTGTAATACGGCCAAAATCCATCGCCACCGTGGTCGCAGATTTCACCGAGCGTTCTTCATCTGAGGAGATTTTACGTTCCGTGGCAACCACATCAATTTCACTCACAGACTGAATGAATTGCGTCTTGCCTGCACTGAATGGACCCGTAACTACCATTTTGACCGTTTGCATAATTTCTATCCTTCCGAACCAGATAATTACATTGTACGAATGCGACCAATTAATTTATTAATTAATGTCTTTTGTTCTTCTTTATTCTGCGTCGGAAACTGCTTCGGATTTGGCGGAGTCGCCACTCCCGCAGGACGCGCCATTCACCAAACCAGCCTGCAGCAAACCGTATACGATCCTGCGAATTTCGATATCGCTCAATTTATTCGTGTTTGCGATCTGACGCATGGTATTCTTCGGATCAACAAACTTAACCACTTTCCACTCTTCCACGCTCAAATTCACATTGGTCAGCGGACGTTCCGTAAATTTAAGGGCCATATCAAGACTTGGAATTTCATCCTGCAATTGCTCCAACTCACGCAATTGACGCGACCCTTCAATAATAATATTCTCAAGATCAAGCCGCACATTAATGCGGTCCTCGGGGGGAAGCAGCTCATTTTCAAAACGAAAGATACCCTCAACCCACGTAAACAACTTCCGGATCATCTCTGTAAAATATCCCTGCAAATTCATAAGGATATCTTCCTGAGTGACATAACCAGCATTAATAAGAAGCAGGCCAAGTTCCTTATCGGTCATCTGGCCTGCACGGTCTGAGATCGCACGGTATTGATTGGCATTGATCTTATTGGCTTTATGCAAGACCACAGCCAGGCTGCCTTCTTCTTTTCCAATGCGGGCATAAGCAAGTTTGCCATCGCGAAAAGAGATATGCGCCTGCTCTGAAGGCCCATCTACAACCAATGTCCCAGTCTTACTGGCAAGGTTTATAAGATTGAGAAGTTGTGTGATCGTAAAATCACGTAAATTTCCACGAAGGGCCATAGTTCCTCTACTTAGCCACCCACGATGGGCTAGGTCTGAAAATTATACATGCAAGGTGATAATGCGTCAATTAACCTGCTTATCATTCTTGTGAGGAATAAAAATAATTCGTATTCCGGCCCGGTTCAACACAAGACAGATATTAAATGCATCACACCAATCGCTGGACGCAAACCACAAACTACCCCGCATCTGATCAGACGTGTGGCCTGCTGCTGTCCGATCGGCATTCGCTTACATCACAAATGAATCGCATAGAAACAGCCAACCCGCCGCGCAGATTTCGATCCGCTTGTGTAGAAAAAAATCTAATAGCCGTAATCTGGGTTCGCTATGCAAGATACGTTAATTCACTTTATCAAAAGATATACCGGGCACGACTATTAATTGAGGTTTTCCTTTTAACGCCACGCCGCCAAGTCGCAAAGATTCAAGGTTTTTTCTTGCCACCTTTGCATCTTTGCGTTAAGAATTATATTCGGCAAAAAGCGCAATTTGTTCCCGTAACGTGAATGTCTCGAATGAGCCGAATGACGCAAAAAAAATTTAATTCGTGGAATCCGCTCAATTCACACCATTCGCTTTAAAGCTCTTTGGTATTTGAACACATCACTTACATTTGGATCACTACCAAAAACGCAACCCTGGCAGGATTATGCATCAGTATCAAAGTGTAAAGCGACTTGCTTGCCCGTTTTCAGCTTATACAAAAACCGAAATCCCCCCAACTCCATCCAAATTATAGTGACTTTTGTCACACAGCTTTTGTTGCAAATTAACTTGTTTTTAATCTTAAAAATGCTTAGAATTCCGAGGTAATTGCTCATATTACATTAATATAATAAATACTCCAAACGAAGGAGGAATCAACCGGCAATATTTTTAACTGATTTTCTGTTCCACTTTCACAAAAAGGAGAATACCAAAATGAATTTCAAGAAAATACTCGTTTTGCTCGGTGTAATGATCGTTATTGGCGCAATTTTAGCAGCTTGCGGCGCCACACCTACAGCAGCCCCCACCACAGCAGCAACAGAAGCCCCTGTTGCGCCAATTCCAGATACCCCTTATCTGGCCGAATGGCAGGGTTCAGGCCACGCAGATGTAGCCAGCGAACCTTTCCGCCATTGGGATGATGCCACTGAAAACCCAGAGGGTGTGCCCACATCCTGTGCCAAGTGCCATTCGAGTGATGGTTACCAGGACTTCCTTGGTGTTGATGGCTCTGAAGCCGGCAAAGTTGATGCCGCAGTACCTGCCGATCACGCACAAGGCATTCAATGCGTTGCCTGCCACAATGCAGGCACCATCTCCAAAACAACTGTCATGTTCCCCTCCGGCGTAGAAGTCACTGCCGGAGATGATGTCCGTTGTATGGAATGTCACCAGGGACGCGAGTCCAAAGTCAGCATTGATGCAGCCATCGCGAAATTCGGTGAAGACGTTGACCCCGATGCCGTCCCCACACCATTCAAAGATGATCAAGGCAAAGACGTAACACTTGGCTTCAAGAATGTTCATTACTATGCTGCCGCTGCTACTCTCTACGGTAGCGAAGTGATGGGCGGTTATCAATACGATGGTATGAGCTACGACGCCAAGAACGATCACGTCGAAGGCTATAACACCTGCTCTGGTTGTCATGACCCGCATACCCTCGAAGTCAAAGTCGAACAGTGCGCATTCTGTCATGAAGATGTAGCCACCGCAGAAGATCTCAAGAATATCCGCATGATTTCCTCTGCCAACGATTACGATGGCGATGGCAGCGTAGATGAAGGTATGTTCTATGAGATCGAAAGTCTCCAGGCAGCCCTCCTAACCGAAATCCAGACATACGCCACTGCTACAGCTGGCGCTGAGATCAATTACGATGCCGCGACTTACCCATACTTCATGGGCGCCGATGGCAAAAACTACCCCAATTGGACTCCTCGCTTACTCAAAGCCGCTTACAACTATCAGGTATCCCTCAAGGATCCTGGTGCGTATGCCCACGGCAACAAGTACATCGTCCAACTGCTCGTCGACTCGATCGCCGACCTCGGCGGTGACACCAGCAAACTCGCCCGCGAAGATGCTGGTCACTTCGCAGGAAACACCGAAGCCTTCCGTCACTGGGATGGTGAAGAAGAAGGCAATGGCACCGTTCCGTTCGGTTGCGTGAAGTGCCATACTGCTACTGGTCTGCCCACCTACATCAAAGACGGCGGCACCACTGTAGTTACCAGCAACGGCTCTACAGCCATTACTGGCTTGAGCCCCATGCCTGCCAGCAATGGCTTTGCATGCTCCACCTGCCATAATGAAGAAGCCTGGCCCGAACGCTACGCTGTCGCTTCCGTGACTTTCCCCTCTGGCAAGACTGTCTCCTACGGCGGAAAAGATGCCGATGGCAAGTTCTTAGCTGACGACTCAAACCTCTGTCTCCAGTGCCACCAGGGTCGCGAATCCACGACCAGCATGAACAATTCTCTGCGCGGCAAGGAACTTGATGTGGTTGATCCTGGCGTCCGCTTCAAGAACATCCACTACTTCGCTGCGGGCGCAACCGTCTTCGGCGGAGAAGTACTCGGCGCCTATCAGTATGAAGGCAAAGAGTATGCGGGCGTAAACCTGCATGCTGGCGAAAATGGAGAAGCAAAAGCCAACAAGTGCGCCGACTGTCACGATGTCCACGCGCTTGAGCCCAAGACTGAATCCTGCGAAACATGCCACGGCACTGCTGATCCGACTACCATTCGCGAAAGCGACGTGGACTATGACGGTGACGGCGACGTAACCGAAGGTATCAAGGGTGAACTCGACACACTGACTGAAGCTCTCTACACCGCTATGCAGACCTATTCTACGGCGAACGGCGGAGAGATCAGCTACAACTCAGTAACCTACCCGTACTTCTTCGATGTTGATGGCAAAGGCTACGCCACCTGGACTCCTCGTTTGGTAAAGGCCGCCTTCAACTATCAATATGTTCAGAAAGACACCGGCGCATTCGTTCACAATCCGAAATACGTCATCCAGATCCTGATCGACTCGATCGAAGACCTGGGCGGCGATGTGAGCACCTATACACGTCCGTAAACAGTAATTTGTAACAAAAAGGGATGGCGAATGAAAATTTGCCATCCCTTTTTTACGACTTGTAATTCCTACAAAATTTGTCATAATTTAGGTGACATTAAACCTGCCTTAAAATGACACGTTGCACTTGTTGAAGAGTGATTTTTTGTTTACTATACAATTCGCACATAAAAGATAATATTTATGGAGGCTGTACTATGAATTGGCAGGTTCATTCTAAACGGTTTGGGTTTTTATTTTTTGTTCTGGCGTTTCTGTTTGCCCTCTTAGGGTTTTTTGCTTTATTCTCTGGCGAGAATGCATACGCCATGCAGCCTGTAAGGCAAACATCCGGCAACGAGGATTGCTCCGAATGTCACGAAAAGGCAGTCATGTTATGGACAGACAGCAAACATGCGGGCGTCCCTCTCAACTGTACTTCATGTCATGTTGTACTACCCGGTGAGGGCGAAGAACATCCTGAGTTGCAGTATTCCGTTGAAAGCGAAGAGAAAACATGCGCCACATGCCATAATGATCATTACACACAATGGTATGGCGGGCAGCACGGCGACTTGAGTATGAGCTGCACCACCTGTCATGAACCGCATTCGCAGCAACAAAAACTGATCGGGGATAACCAGACAACCTGCGAAGCCTGTCACAAAAAACAAGTGGATGCCGGACACGGCTCAACCCACGAAGCAGCTGGAGCAAGTTGTGTGTCATGCCATATTGGCAACGACAGCGGACATCTTTTTAACGCGACAATTTCCACCTGCAGCTCCTGCCATAGCGACATTCATGACACCAACAGCCTGGTACTGGCAGGCGTAGATTTTGCGGCTCAACCCGCAGCGACAGAGGTACCAGTTTCGACAGATGAAGCCGCTGTCAGTGAAGGTTCTGAGGCGGGCACAACTGAGGCCGCGCCTGAAACACCAAAAGGCGGCGTCAATCTTCCCTCCTGGTTGCTTTTAATCGCAGGTCTGCTGGTAGGTGGCGGCGTAGTATGGGTTGTAATCGGCAAAGATCCTGGCATTCCGACGGAAGATGAGAAATAACTTTAGTGGAATTGGAGGTCTATTATGAAAAAGACTCTGAGAACAAGCCTGCGGGAAAGAACGTCTCACGGCGTGACCTTCTCAAGGTAGGAGCTGCGCTTCTGGGCGTCACCGGATTGACACAATTTGTCGGTCTGAACACCCTCAAAGTGCGCGCCAGCGAAACCATTAACGAGGGCGGGCGGAAATGGGGAATGCTGATCGACATCAACAAATGTATTGGCTGCAACTACTGCACCTATGCCTGTCAGGCGATTAATAACCTTGCCGATGATATGCTTTATAACGTCGTCACTGCGGAAGAGACCCAATCGGGCGAAGAGTTCTTCCTTTCACGCCCGTGTATGCAGTGCGCCGAAGCCCCTTGTGTACATGTCTGCCCGGTGGAGGCAACCTACTACCGCCCGGATGGCATCGTCGCAATGAACTATGATCGCTGCATCGGCTGCCGATATTGTCAGGTGGCGTGCCCATACGGTGCGCGCGTGTTCAACTGGAAAGAACCAATTGAGCTTAGCCCCAAAGTTCCCGATTTTGGAACACCCGAGCTTAAAAATAGACCGCGCGGCGTAGTTGAAAAATGCCACTTCTGCTCACACCGCATCGATGAGGGCCTGGAAAATGGACTAACTCCGGGTGTTGATGCGCAAGCGACCCCGGCTTGTGTTGTGGTTTGCCCCACGAACGCCCGCATTTTCGGCGATACAAACGACCCTCAAAGCCCGATCTCCATTGCCCGAGCAGAAGCCACGGTCACTTTAAGACTACGTGAAGAACTAAGCACCGAGCCGCGCGTTTACTATATTCCCCCAAACCCAAAGCCTGAAACTCAAGAGGAGGCTGGTTCATGATTAACAACATTCGCTATCCAACCTTGCGTCTCGGCAAAACCTCAATCGACCTATTCCCCTTCTGGATCGGGTTGCTCAGCATTGGCTTCCTCTTTGGCTTGGTCGGTGCATTCGTCGTCCTGCGAGATGGCTTGGATGTCACCGGACTTTCAGACGCCGTCCCTTGGGGTCTATGGATCTCCATTGACCTTTCTGCCATCTCCATGGGCGGAAGTGCCTTCGTCTTTGGCGTCATTGTTTACATCCTGCGCATCAAACGCTTTGAAGTAATCGGCAAGCTCGCCGTCCTGCTCGGCTTTTTGGGGTACTCTACAGCCGGTATGGTACTGCTCTTTGACCTCGGTCAGCCCTTGCGCTTCTGGCACCCCATCGTCTTTTGGCAGCCACACTCCCTGCTTTGGGAAGTCACCATGTGTGTTGTACTTTACCTCAACGTATTGCTGGCAGAGTTATTGCCCATCGTGCTTGAGCATCCCATTTTCAAGACCCACCCCTGGCTGACGCGTTATCGTTTGCTTGGCAATTTGATGAACAAAGTTTATAGCTTCTCTGCCTGGCTGCATAAAGCCGGTCCCATTCTCGCTGTTGCCGGGCTCACACTCTCCCTGCTCCATCAAGCTTCATTGGGTGCCACCTACTCCGTACTTGCCGGACGCGGCATCTGGTTCAACCAAAGCGCACCTGTCCAATTCGTCTTATCCGCCATGAGCGGCGGCATTGCGCTATTGTTCATTACCAGCGTGTTCATTTTCCGAGTCATGCGCTCGGGTATGGTCAGTGACTCTGCGCTGTATGATGTGGCGCGTCTTGCAGGCGGCATCACTTTACTCCTCACCTACCTGCGCGTCTGGGATTGGGCAGTCACCAACTACTACAGCTTCGACCGCGAGATATTCCTGCAAACCCAAATCCTCGATACCATCGCCCCCTACTCACTCACCTTCTGGCTGGGGCAGGCGTTACTTCCGGTCATCGCGGGTTCCATTCTTCTTGCAGCAAAAAGCATCAAGAACTTCCGCTACCTCATGGCTGTCGCGGTCATTCCGATCATCGCAGCCATCATCACCCGCTGGAACTATAACTTTGCCGGTCTGATCGCCTCTATTTCTTACGATCCATTCACGCCAAACATCGTGCTAAATTCCTATACACCTACCTGGGTCGAGTTTGCAGTTGGCACCATGGTCATCTGCTATTGGATTCTGGCGTTCAGCCTTGCCGCGCGCTTCCTGCCTTTCAAATCAAGTCACGACCATCACGAGTAAATGACGTACCAACAAAATGCCCGGGAGATTATCTCTTCCGGGCATTTTTGATTCATGCAAAAAACACCCTCGTTCCCCGCCTGAAACCGATATTACACTTCAAACCTCATCTCTACTTTGACAACTATCTCAGGTTGAAATTATGGTCTTTTGTCTCTATAATGAATATGTACCGTGAACATCGGAGAATCCAACGTGGACATTCGCAAAATTGAAACCTTTCTATGCGCGGCAGAAAATTGCAGCCTCTCTGAAGCTGCAAAACAACTACATCTAAGCCAACCGGCAGTCAGTCACCAGATCAAATTACTCGAAGAAGAACTGGACGTCAAATTATTCCTCCGCACCAACACCGGATTGACCTTGACCGAGGCGGGGCATCTTCTCCTCCCATTAGCGCATCAACTCATAAACGACACGAATGAACTAAAAGAAATGATGTCTTCCTTTAAAAATCTTGGGACAGGAGATCTGCAAATCGCCTGCAGTTCAACCAGTGGACGTTTCGTCCTGCCGCTTATTGTTGCCCGCTTTCGAATCGCATATCCGGGTGTTCATGTTCGCATCCTGGCATGTCAGTCTAAAAATATGGTTGCAAAACTACTGGAAAATCAAGCGCACCTTGGCATCGTCAGTTCAGAACCTATTGAGGCAGGGCTGCAAGCTCAGGAATTCTTCCGTGACCCCATCAGCCTGGTAGTTCCTAAAGGCCATCGCTGGGCGAATAGAAACTCAATTGACCCCGCCGATATCATTCAAGAAAATATCATCATCCGCGAAGAGACATCCGGCACACGACGCGTCATGCTGGAAGAACTGGCGAAATTTGATATCGATATGGAAGACCTGAATGTTTTTCTGGAAGTGGGAAATGTGGAAGCCGTCCTCGAACTGGTCGCAAACGGATATGGCATCTCCTTCGTGTCTGGATTAGCCAGCCGTTATCTGTGTCAACTGGGACGGATCGTAAGCATACCAGTCAATGGATTAGACATGATCCGTGTAAACTACATGGTGCGAAAAAACATCCCCGCCTCACCGAGCCAGAGATGTTTTTTGGGGCTTCATCCACACGCCTGAAAATGCAGATCTGATCCATCCACGCATGGACTCCCGAGAAGCAACCCATTAAACCTCCTGCCCTTTTTGCATGATATCGCAGTGAACAACAAAAAAACCAATGATGAAACTGAACACCATGCAGCCACCCCAAAAGAATGGAGTGAGATTAACTGCTACCACACCCGTCAAACCGAGAATCGGCAACAACACAGCAATCGCCAGCAACAATAGTCCGACTGATTTGAACAGGATCGGATATTGCACACGAATAAAATCACAAAGCTTTGAACGATTACTCTGGGTCGCAAACCCCAAAATCGCTCCACCAATCAATCCTGCGAAAAGTGATACTGCCATGGTATTCCTCCTTGATGTCAAGGAAAATCTAAAATCACATAATCATCAGTAAAGCGTTCATTGACATCGCCTCTTCCCGCTTTACCCGCATTTTCAGCATAGCCCATACAACACGTGTCTGCCAGTATTGAATGTCATTCCCGGCATAAAGAAAAAAAATGGCAGTCCATAAAAAAGAACTATACCCAGAAAATTCAGCAAGCACGGGTTTTATTCTAAACAAACTCAACTCACCCCCATTTCGAATGAAGAACACACGCAGCGTTTGTTTGCGTCCAATTTTTTAAACTGTGAAGCGGCTTGCTAATTAACCCAAGTTGCTACCTTGAAATTGATTCATCTTGTCAGACCCGTTTTTGCCACGAACACTTGCGCCGAGCGCCAGTGCGGTGTTACACGGATTTTCGCGAATTCAAGAAAAAAATCTAGCAACCTGGCAGTTTTAAAATTAGGACGCAGATGAACGCTGAAAACGCAGATAAAAAACCTTTTTGCCGATGGCTTTTGAAAAATCTGTGTAAATTAGCGAAATCCGTGGCGATGGTTTTGGACTTCCTGGCATGGTGACAACTTGGGTTAATTAATAAAATTTAAAATTCCGATCAAGCACGCCCAGCACAAACTTGACCGCCAGCGGAACAGCTTCTGCGATCGGCGGCGATAATTCTTCGCTAAAATCATAAACGCGATTTGTGGCGATTCCAACCACTGTGATGTCATCAGGCAAAGGTGCGCCCATTGACCTGCCCAATTCAATCGCATTCTGCAAAGATGTATCATGCGTGCTCGTCGTATGAAAAGCTGAATAATTGGGCAGGTCACTTAACTTTAAAACCAAAATTGAGCCAACCGGCTCCTCCAACGCCAACGCATCAATCAGAATGGCGCGTTCATAACCAATGAGATGTTCCATCAAACTGATGCCGCCCAGCGAAAGACAATCCACGCTTACGTTCTGACACGCAGGATTCTTTTTCACTTCTTCCGCGACTCTCCAACCAACCCCATCATCACCGAGGATGGGATTTCCCAACCCGATCACCAATGTTTTCATGATAGACCCTCGCTTCTTTCCTGCCTGTTAACTGATTCTGTTTAACAAAACTGTTTCAACACTTTGACAGGGTTCGCATCCGCGTCACGAATGGTAACCTCCAAAGGCATTTGTCCCGGCAAGGAATGAGTGGCACACCCAAAGCATGGATCATAGGAACGAAAAGCCATTTCCACCATGTTAAGCAGACCTTCATTCACGACGCCGTTTTTGATGAGACTCACCGCCGCCTTGTGCGTGGACATTTGGATCGGGGCATAGTTGTTGGTGGTGCCAACGATGAGATTCACTTTGGTTACAAGTCCCCGCTCATCGGTCCAGTAATGATGCGTGAGCGTGCCGCGCGGCGCCTCAACGATGCCAATCCCCTCTGTCGGAATTTGAGTCGGCCTGGTGTGAAAATCCGCAGATGTGATCTCAGGGTCAGTTGCCAACTCCACCCAGCGTTCGGCGGCGTAGAGCAATTCGATCAATCGCGCCCAATGTGTGGCAAGACGTTGATGCACAGGCTTGCCGCCGAGCGTGGCATAAAATCTTTTATATTCTTCCTGCGCACGCGGCGTTGCCATGCCATCCGATGCGTTGAGACGTGAAAGCGGAGTTGCCATATAGACACCCGAATCTACGCCGTCCACAAAACCTTTCCAGCCAACCTTTTTCAGATACGGGAATTTGAGATAGGTCCACGGCTCAACGTGCTCGGCGATATGTTCGGCATAATCTTTCGGCGCGTATTTGATAAATTCTTTTCCATTCGGATCCACCACACGGACATTGCCGTCATAGAAATTAATTTTATTGTTTTCATCAACCATGCCCATGTAATAGGTGTGATGGGTGTACACATCGCCGAGAATCAGATCAACATATGCCTTGTTGCCAAGCACAATGTCATTGAAAAGTTTGAGGCTGAATTGTGCGAAGTCGATTGCCCAGCGGCCCATCTCTTCGATCTCTTTGCGTTGTTCTTTCGTAATGCCCTTGGTCATGCCGCCGGGGATGGATGTGCATGGATGGACTTTGCGCCCGCCGATCATCTCAACAACGGTGTGCCCATATTTACGCATTTGAATCACTTTGCCGCCGATCTCCAATCCCACCTTATGAATAACGCCCAGAATATTTCGTTCGGCAATGGGTGCATCTGGCCCCATTACAAAATCGGGGCCGCCGAGCGCATAGAAGTGCGTGGTGTGATCGGTGCAATAGAATGCCATGTAAAGCAATTCACGCAACAACTTTGCTGTGCGCGGCGGGTCAACATGATAAGCCATGTCTCCAGCCTTGGATGCCGCCATATTATGCGCTTCGGGGCAGACCCCGCAAATACGGTTGGTGATCAACGGCATTTCCTCAATGGGACGTCCGACACAGAATCGCTCAAAACCGCGCAGTTCGGGAATCTGAAAATAGGTATTGGCGACATTACCACTGTCATCCAAAAATATCTCAATCTTGCCGTGGCCTTCGAGACGGGTAATGGGGTCGATGGTGATGCGTTGAGTCATAATATCTCCAGTTTTGGCAGGACGGGGAGATTGGTAATTAGTAACTGGTAATTACCAATCTCCAATTACCAGTTGCTAATTACTTTTCCAGAGACGAAGCATCGTCATGCAAATCTTTAATGAAGTGTGCACGTGCTTCAACCTCTTCCAATTTGAGCGAAGCATACTGAGAGGCTTCCTTCATCAATTGCTCCGCTACATCGACCGGCAATTTCTTGAAATTTTCCATTGAATAGCCCTTTGCACGAAGATATTCTTCGATGAGGGTGGATTCCAAAAAAGCATTGCGGTCTTCATAGGGTTCAGATTTTTCTGTCTGTTTTGTAGTCATGTCAATCTCCTTTTGAAAGGATGAAGAGAGTTTATTCATCCTTCATAATTCAACCTTTAATTTTCCACGCTTCTCTATTTGCCTTAAGTAATGACCCCGCCAAATTGAAACGATACACCTGTCCCGTCGGGTCGGGGATTCCATCGAGGATATGCTCAATCTCTTCGGGTGTGTTCGCGTCAATGACGGATGAAAAGGCGGTGATGAGTCTCGCGCCGTAATCCAGGACACCATCCGCGGGACCGTAACAGCCAATACACTGCGCCCCTGCCTGCGGACAGCGCGCATTGCATCCGCTGCGTGTGGCAGGCCCGTTGCACGGAATCCCCTGTTCGAGCAAGCATAAGATCGGGTCAACAGGCGCAACATCCTGAATGCGTTTGAATTCCTTGATGAGTTTCACATTCCGCGCCCGTGGACATTCATCACACACGGTTGAATCTCCACAACCAATAACAGAGCCTTTGGGCGGCAATTCCGCTTCTCCCTTCACAACCTTAATCACCAGATCGATCACTGCCGCAATTTGATGACTCTCAGGCGGGCAGCCCGGCATAAAGTAATCCACATCTACAACGTTCTCGAGCGGACGAACAATTCTGGAAAGGGTGGGAATGTGTAATTCGCCTTCGGGCACGTCATAACTTGTGCGCGGATAAATCTCATTCGGGTTATCGGTCGTGAGGGTATTGAACGCCGTGTGGACAATGTCACCTACAGGGCTGAGATTTGCCAGTCCGGGGATACACCCCTCACAAGCGCATGATCCGAACGCCACGAGTATCTTGGATTTCTGCCGCAACAACTTGGCGATATGCTCATTCTCATCATTGCGGATTCCGCCGTTGAAGAGTGTCAGCAGGATCGAGCCGTCTTCCATCGCTTCCACATCTTTGTATTTCGCATCCATCGCCACAGGCCAGAAGACGACATCAAAGTTCGCGTCCACATCCAGAATCTTTTCATGGGTATTCAGCACAGCAATTTCACATCCACCGCAGGAGGCAGCCCAGTACATGGCGAATTTGGGTTTTGTGGTCATGCTGGCACCTCCATTTCCTGACCATGGACAACGGACGATAGACCATCGTCCACGGTCTGTGGTCTGTCGTCCGCTTTTCCCCAATTCAATGGTCCTAACTTCCGTATCTCTTCCACAAACGCAGTCGTCTCCGCCGCGAACCTTGCGCCTTCCGCCGCGCTGGCCCAGACGAGTTTCACGCGTTCGGGTTCAATGCCCAAACCAGCAAGTACACGCTTGAGCAAGAGATAACGGCGCAAGGCTTTGTAATTCTGTTCGATGTAATGACACTCGCCCGGGTGGCAGCCAGTGATCATCACGCCGTCTGCTCCGTCTGAAAGAGCACGCAGCACAAAGGTAGGGTCGAGGCGGCCTGAACACATCAAGCGGATTAATCTCACATTCGGGGCATACTTCATGCGCGCCGTCCCCGCCAAATCCGAAGCGCGATAACTGCACCAGTTGCAGGTGAAGCCGATAATGGTGGGTTCAAAATGGTTATCAGTCATAGTGTTCTCCAGACTGCAATGAAACGTGAAGAATGAAACGTACTCTACTCTTCACGTTTTACGCTTCATGCGGTAGTCATCTCCAAATTTTTCATCATCAACCCATCGATCTGAGCGATGATCTGCTCATTGCTAAAGCCCGTGCCGCTGATCGCGCCCGCTGGACAAGCCGCTACGCACGTGCCGCAGCCCTGACACAGCGCGGGATTGATATAGGATACTTTGTCATCTTCAATGAATGAGATCGCGTTGAATGGACATAGTCCATTGCAGATTTTGCAGCCTGAACATTTTTCTTGATCTACCGTGGCTTTGGTCGGTTCCAGCGCAACTTCCTTTTGCAAGATCTTATCCAACACACGTGCCGAAGCCGCCGCGCCCTGCGCCACACTGGACGGAATATCTTTTGGCCCTTGCGCGCAACCAACGATGTAAATACCTTCGGTCATCGTGGCAACGGGGTCAAGCTTGGGATGTTTCTCGGTAAACCAGCCATCCATTGAGCAGGAAATGCCGAATAACTTTCCAACTTCTTTTGCATCGTGGCGCGGCTGCAATCCACTGGAAAGGATGACCATATCCACTGGAATACGGCGCTGTTTACCCGCCAATGTATCTTCCACTTGAATGATGAGCTTTCCTTTTTCACGTTCATTGCGCGCCGCGTCTGTGACCTCGGCCACTTTGCCGCGCACGAAGAGAGTCCCTTCTTCCAGCACGCGTTGATAAAACTCATCGTAGGCTTTGTATGCCGTGCGCATGTCAATATAAAAGTTGTAGACCGTCGCGCCCGTGCGTTCGTGAACGAGGTGCGCGAACTTCAATCCCTGCATACAGCAAATCACCGAGCAGTAGTTATTGAAATTCTTGTCACGCGACCCCACACAATGAATAATGCCCACACTCTTCGGTGTGGTCTTTCCATCGCGCAAAACAATATCGCCAGAGGTCGGCCCTGCCGCATTGGACAATCTCTCAAACTCCAAACTCGTGAACACATTCGGCAAACGTCCATAGCCGTAATTACTAACGCGCCGCGCATCGAACAGGTCATAGCCAGTGGCAAGCACGATATTGCCAACATCAATGTTTATTAATTCATCCTGTTGATTAAAGTCAATCGCACCTGTCGGGCAGAACTTCTCGCAAGCCTTGCAAGTCCCTTTGATGAAGTACGTGCAATTCTCCTTGTCCATCACAGGGAAATTCGGCACGGCCTGCGCGAACGGCGTGTACACCGCTTTGCGATATCCAAGCCCTGCTTCGTACACATCATCGATCACTTTCTTCGGGCACTTCTCCTGACAGATCCCGCAGCCTGTGCAAAGCGCTTCATTGATAAAACGCGCCTTCTTTTTTATCGTCACATGGAAGTTGCCTACAAAGCCTGTCACCTTTTCAACTTCACTCCACGTCAGCAATGTGATGTTCGGATGTGTCCCCGCTTCGACCATGCGCGGCGTGAGAATACAGGCCGAACAATCCAACGTGGGGAAGGTTTTATCGAACTGCGCCATGTGCCCGCCAATGGACGGCTCGCGCTCCACCAGATACACATGGAATCCCGCGTTCGCAATTTCAAGCGCCGATTGAATACCCGCAATGCCGCCGCCCACCACCAACGTATTCGGATTGATCGGGACCTTGATCTCATCCAGCGCCGCATTCTCGATCACACGTGAAACCGCGCCTGATACAACAGCCTTGGCTTTTGCCGTGGCTACAGCTTTATCTGAATGCACCCACGAGACCTGCTCGCGGATCGAAGCCAACTCCACCAGATACGGATTCAACCCCGCGTTCTTGGCCGCCGTGCGGAAGGTCTTCTCGTGTAAATGCGGCGAACAAGCCGCAACCACCACGCGAGTCAACCCCAACTCTTTGATATCTTTTGTAATCAACTCCTGCCCGAGGCTGGAGCACATGAATTTATATTCGCGTGCAATGATCACACCCTGCCGCCCAAGTTTTTCAGCGGCCCAGTTTGCGACATCCACCACATCCACTGTGCCTGCGATATTCGAACCGCAGTGACAGACATAGACTCCGACTCGCTCTGTCATTTCACCGCCTCCTTCCTACCCTCGTGCTTGGTCCAGCGACGCGGCATGGGCAGCCCTTCATCCTTTTTTCTCGGCGCAGTTGGCTCCTGCGTGACAGGCACCTCTATGCCAATGTTCGCCAGCGCATTGCGTGCGCTGACCAGTTCCAAACCAATGCCCAACTCGCCAGGGTCTTTGCCGAAGGCGAGTCCCATCAATTGGGTAAAGAACAAAACGGGCATGTGATAATTCGTATGGAAGAAATGATTCGTTTCATTTTGATACGCGTCAATGTTCATCTGGCACATCGGGCAGACCGTTGCCATCAGATGCGCGCCGCGCTCATCTGCATCAGCCACGAGTCTGCGAATCAGTTCAAAGGCAGTTTCAGGCCCGATCTGAGTCATGTGTCCGCCGCAGCAACTGGTTGTGAGCGGATAATCGATTACGTCTGCACCGAGTGCGCGGAGCAGGTCATCCAATTCCGTGGGATGTTCATGGTCTGACCAGCGATGTTGATAATCAGGCCGGGGCAGCATGCAGCCCATGTACGGCACGACCTTGAGTCCGCTCAACGGGCGGGTCACTGCCTTTCGGATGGCATCCAGCCCCACGTCGTAGACAAGAACGTCGATCAGGTGACGCACATCCAGCGTGCCCGCTTTATATTCCAATCCACCAGCAGCCAACGCCTCATTCACCTTTGCGCCCAAGGTCGGACGCTCCTGCATGTAGTAATCCGCCTTGGCAAGGTTGAGATAACAAGCCGAACACGGCGCAACAACGGTTCGCGTTCCATCGTCCATTTGCTTTGAAGCCAATGCAAGATTTCGCGCGATCAAAGAATACGCAGGGATCAAGTTAATGCCGAGATACTCCGTCGCGCCGCAGCAGTTCCAATCCTCGATCTCTTCCAAATGCAGATCAAGCGGCTCAACGATGGAATTGAGCGATTCCATATACGCCTTCGCGCTGGAATCCATCGAACAACCTGGATACAAAAGATACTTGTTCATGAGGTCAACTCCAATTCCTTGGCGCGGTCCAATATCTTCGTCAATTGATCCATGTGTTTGATTTTTTTCGGCACAATCGCCATACGCCCCCTCGAGATCATGCCCAAGCCCATTGGCATCATGCCTGGCAGCCGCAGCGGAAAATGCCGCAGATAATGGCGCGTTGCCAGCCCAAGCTCATAGCCGCGGCCAAAGGTTTCGACCATGCCCACAAACGTCTGCGAGAAATGCGGCGCGGTTGAGTCTGTATACAACTTCGCGCTAATCGCCATCCCTTTGAGCGTGTACATCACATCCGCGATATGCACCTCCTGCGGACAGCGCACCACGCAGTGATAGCACGACACACACAGCCACGGCGTATTGCTGCGCAGCACTTCCTCACGCATCCCGGCCCGCAGCATCGCGAACAACATACGCGGCGTATGGTCCATATCCGCCGCCACAGGGCAGGAGCCGCCACACGTCCCGCATTGGATGCACATCTCCAAATGCGAAACGCCCGCAGTTTTCATACTCACTTCATTCAAAAGAGAGAGGTCTTCTTCGCGCGTCATTCCCGCGCGCACTCGTTCATCTGTCATCTGGGGCATAATGCCTCCGTGCTTTGCAACTCAACCTGCCGCGTAAAGGACACGACAGACCTAAACCAGTTACAACCCGGCACGACCGAAGTCGCCCATTTACAGTCACGCTACTATACCCCTACCTTTACAATAGTGATTTTCAGCACAAAATTCAAGTGACAAACATAATAGTACCCGCCTGACTTTTTTTATACAAAAATCCCGCAGGTTGTCAACAACCTGCGGGATCATAAAATTCGTTTTAGTCTTTACTACTCTTCCTGCTGTCTGATACGTGAACCACAGGTACGGCAGAAGCGATCCCCGCCATGTGCGCGCGTGCCGCATTGAGCACAATAAACATCGCTTTGAGCTTCTTCCTGCTCCGTGTTTACGCTCTGTCTACGGCGGGATTTTTTTCCGCCATTTCTCTTTCCCGACTGCCAGTAATAAACAAGCCCACCGACGATCATGATCACACCCAAACCGCCGATCACATACGGCAGATAATTATTCAAAGAGACCCGCCCGGTCGTGCTCGCATCCACGGGTGCAACAGGCTGCACACCCTGCGAAGATGCGATCAACGTGTTTGACGTTTTTTTATATTCAAGACTTAAAGTGAATTGTTCACCGCTGGCAAGTTTTACGTTTTCCCCATCAAAATATTTCAAGCCATTTTCCTGGGAAATGGAACTCAACTCGGGGATCGTGCTGAGTGAAGTTATATCCACAGGCTCCAACACGCGGATTGAAAATTCATTCACCGTGTAATCACCGTCCCATAAATAAGAGAACAGCCGTTGTTCACCGTTAAACGTAAGCGGCTGATAATATTCAAACCGATAAACTGTATTTTCAGTTGCGGTAACTGTAAACGACTGCCCGTCTCCCACCACAACCGGGCCATCAAACACCGCGTTCATTAAACTTCCATCCGCCGTATAGGATGCAACCGCGATCAAGTTTGCATCCTGCGGAAGGCGAAAGACAAGGTCAACAGGCAGCACAGTGCCAGTTGCTACCTGAAAATCCACGATGACCAACATGCTCGGCTGGTCGTATTCAGGCCATAACTGCACACTCACATTCGACAAAGTAACATCAGCTTGTGCAGATGCAAGAGTCGGAAATACGAGCATCATCACCAAAATGAACATCAAAAAAAATTTACGCATGAACAACCTCCAGAACCATAAAAGTTTTTATTTATCTTACCATGCGCCTAAAATGACGGAAACACATTAAGTACACGATCTATACTGGAAGAATGTCACCCATTTTGTCTTTTTCGATTTTTTAATTATTTGAAACAACGCCGCGCACCAGTTGCCAACAGGCACGGTTATACGGCACAGAAATTCCATGAGCGGCCGCTCTACGGGTCACTGCACCGCAGATGGCATCGATCTCTGTCGGTGCGCCGCGGCGCACATCCTGAAACATGGATGAATGATTCGATGCAGTTTTTCTGGCCACATCTTCCACCGCCGAAACGGGATTACTAAATGGAAGATGTACATGTTCCGCCGCAGCCACTTCCGCAGTTTCACGCGCCAGCGCTCCCATCATTTTGCGCACATTCGGGCGCGACAATAATTCGCCATTTGAAACTTGCAGCAACGCAGTCAACGGGTTGATGGCGGCATTGATGACTAACTTACCCCAAATGAGTGACTGGGCATTGTCCACGATCTGCAAATTAAAGTTGGATGAACGAAGAGCCGCTTCAAGCGGACCGAGAGCCTGATTCTGCTCAAGGGAGATTACGCCATCCCCGCCTGCTCTCACCAAGCCCGGGCCAAGCAGAGTTGCCCCAGTGGTGGTAATGCCCAATGAAACCCGGGCAGTTCCCAGGTCACGCATGAGCGTTTCTTTATTTCCAATCCCATTTTGTAATGTGACTGCGAGTCCATCACTGGCAAGCGATTCTTTTAACTGTCGCGCCGCACGCTCTGTCTGCCACGATTTGACCAACACGAGGGCAACTTTTGCACCACGCACTTCATGCGGATCATCTGTCGCATAGACTGGATATGCGCGTTCGTTTCCATTTGCATCTACAATGCGTGCACCGTGTTGCTGTAATTCAGCCAGTCCTTTTTTCCACGTGCCAAGCATCGAAACGGAATGTCCCGCTTCGCTTAATCGTGTTGCGAATAAAGTAGCCAACGCGCCTGTACCTACAAGAAGAATATCGTTTTTCATCACTTTTATTTCTCGCTTTTTACAAACTCATTCCATTCGTCGTCTGTCATTTCAACCGTATGTTCAACAGCAGGAAAACGTTTTGATTCAACGTCATCAATATAATCGGTAAAAGCCTTGTTCATCTCGGCATGGAAATTTGCATATTGCTTGACGAACTTCGGCGTGAAACGTTCAAAGAGACCGAGCAGATCATGCGTGACGAGCACCTGCCCGTCACAACCTGCACCTGCGCCAATACCGATGGTTGGAATGGAAATTTGTTTGGAGATCATTTCAGCCAAACGCGCCGGAATGGATTCAAGCACAAGGCTGAAACATCCCGCTTCTTCAAGAATGTGCGCATCTTCCAGCAGACGTTTCGCCGCCAAAGCGGTTTTGCCCTGCGCGCGGAATCCACCAAGCTGATGCACAGATTGCGGCGTGAGTCCGAGATGCCCCACAACGGGAATGCCGGCGTTCACAATCGCGCGCACAGCATCGGCGCGTTCTCGTCCGCCTTCGAGTTTGACCGCGTCCATGCCGGCTTGTTGTAGAAAGCGTCCCGCATTGCGCACAGCTTCTTCAACGGAAACTTGATAAGACATAAAAGGCATATCGCCAATTAACATGGCGCTTTTCGTTCCGCGTGAAACTGCGCGCGCGTGATGCAGCATCTCTTCCATGGTGACCGGCAGTGTGGTTTCATAGCCGAGCACCACCATCGCCAGCGAATCACCGACGAGAATGGAATCAATGCCCGCCTTGTCCATCGCCATCGCGGTGGGATAGTCATAAGCGGTTAACATGGTGATCGCTTCGCCGCGTTCCTTCTTCTGACGGAACGTGAGCGTGGTCACCTTCTTGCGTTGTGACGGGGTGGTTGAGACAGGTGTAACTGTAGACATGGGTGGTACCCTCCAATAAAGGTAGAGTCCGGGTTGCGTGCTGCTCCCCTGATATGCACGCGCTTTCGGTTTGGTTGGATTAACTCCGTCGCGTTCATACGGATACGCGCGGGAAAGCGATTATGACACAAAATGATATTTTCTGCCATTGCCTTACATAATATTAGACTATGACTAAAAAGGGTTTCTTACAAAAATGATGAAGACTTCCGAAGTCTTTTTAGAGGCTTTTAGAACCCTGAAAGTTAAATCCTTGCCGCTTTGGGAAAACAAGGATATTTTAAACACAAAGGACACGAAGGTCACAAAGGGAAAACCTTTATTTTTTTATTCGTACTACTTCGTGTACTTTGTGTCCTTCGTGGTTAAATCTTTTCGGCTTGTCCGAGTTAGGTTAAAGTCCTCAATACAGACTTTGGAAGTCTGGTTGACTTAATAAGCAGTATAATATTTTTATAGCACATCAAAAAACTATTATATTTCCGTAAAGGAGAAATTCACATGCGAAGAATGTTTGGTTTTCTAATTGGGATTTTGGTTGGCGCGTTGGTCGGTTCCACGGTGGCGTTGCTCATGGCGCCAGAATCAGGCGAGAGTTTACGCGCCCAACTGCGTGACCGTGGTCAGGGATTTGCGAACGATATCCGTCACGCCGCAGATTCACGCCGCATCGAGTTGCGCGGACGTTTGGAATCATTGCGTGCGCCGAAGGAAATGTAAAGATTAGGGAATAGGGAGCAGGGATTCGTAAAACCCTGCCACCTTTTTCATATTCATTCCATACTCTGCGCGAGTAGAGATCATATTTGTATTCAGGCCTGCGGCATTTCGTCGCAGGTCTTTGTTTTCGAGAGCAAGCAGAATCGCATCGGCAATGGCTTGCGGATCATTGGGATTCACCAGCAAACCGTTTTGCCCATGCGTGATCCACTCGCGGATGGATTCAAGATCGCCCGCAATCGGGAAACATCCGCAGGCCATGCCTTCGAGCAGTGAATTTGGCGTGCCATCGTGAATGGCAGGCGAGACCACGATCTGCGCGCTGCGGAAAACATCTGCCATTTGCGCGTGTGAAAGCTGGGGGTTTGAATTGAACCGCATCTTCAATGCCCAACTCTTTTGTCCATTGAATAGCCTGCGCCACGCCTGCCATCGAAGAGCAGATAAATTTTGCGTCGGCGCGTTTTGCGAGCACCAGCGGAATCGCTTTGAAAAATTCCTCATTGCGCACATAGGCACGGAATCCGCGCGGATTAATGATGACCGGATTTTTTGCAGGTTCTGGATTGGGATAAAAAACATCGCTTCTGACTCCGCCGTTACCGGGTGTGACCAACGTGAGTTTATCTCCGCTGAATCCCCATTCGTGCGCAAGGCGGATATCGCGTTCACAGTCGGCATGCAGCGCAGTGACGGTTTTCATCGTCAAGCGTGTGTAATAGCTCATCAACGGCGTGGAGGGCGCATGCAGAGTAAAGTCATTGCCCCAGATCGACGCGAGAAATGGTGGTTTCGTGCCGCTTAGTTTTTGGTAGGCTTGCGCCGTGAGCATGCCTTCATACGGCACACGCAAAGCATGTACAATATCTGGCTGCACTTCTTGAATGAACTCACTTAACTTTTGCGCGGAGCGGGGAATAGTCAACGGGCCGAGCCACTGTCTGATAAGGGTACGCAGTCCCAACGTTTGGGCTGATGCGCTGCCTGGGTTGTCGTCTGCTTCTTAACGGCGCTAAAAGCCACAGGTGTAAAAACCAGCCGCTTAACCGGAAAATCCACATCACAGGCAAAAGTAGAAGCGAGATAAACTTCGTCGCCGCGCTGTGCGAAGTAACGAATCCAGTTTTGAGATATGGGAGAACGGCCATCAGCCACAAAGAGGATTTTCATGATTAATAGTGATTATACTCATTGCCCGTAAGCGTGAGACGTAGTATATTAACGGACATGAACAAAAAGCGCATACTCGTCGTTGAAGACAACATGGATACCTACGAGCTTGTACGCTTCATTCTTGAGAAAAATGGGTACGATACTTTTCTTGCGGTGAACGGACGCGACGGGGTGAACGCAGCCATTAAGCAAATCCCTGACCTGATCATTATGGATCTTTCAATGCCTGAAATGGATGGTTGGACTGCGATCGGCTTAATCAAAAAAGATGAACGCACAAGCTTCATCCCCCTGCTGACCTTAACCGCACATGCGCTGCCCGGTGACCGTCAACGTGCGATGGATGCCGGTTCTGATGAATACATTACGAAACCCATGGATCTGGAAGACCTCGTGAAAAGCGTGGATCATTGGATAAACAGGCGCTAATTTAGGTTTATTCAACTCACAAAAAAACTCAATAAAAGGAATTGCCATGAAACAAATTTGTGTTGTCGGCGTGGGATACGTCGGCCTTGTCACTGCGGCTTGCTTCTCCGATCTCGGAAACCGCGTCACTGCGTTGGATGTGAACGAACAACGCGTGGAGAATCTCAAAAAGGGCATTATGCCCATTTACGAACCAGGGCTCGATGAACTGGTGAAACGCAATGTGAATGCGGGGCGCATCACTTTCACAACCTCCTATAAAGAAGCGCTAAAAGATGCGGAATATGCATTTATCGCAGTCGGCACGCCTTCGGGCGAAAGCGGCGAAGCGGACTTGCAATATGTGGCCGCCGCTGCAAAATCAATCGCGGAAAATATGACCACACCGCTGGTGATCATTAATAAGTCCACGGTTCCGATCGGGACCGGTGACTGGGTTGCTGATATTGTGAAGGGTGCGCAGCCCAAGCCAGTCGACTTTGCCGTGGTCTCCTGCCCGGAATTTTTGCGTGAAGGTTCAGCCATCGGCGACTTCATGAGCCCGCACCGCACAGTGATCGGCTCAATGGATAAAGACGCCGCGAACAAAGTGGCGCATTTGCATTTACCCTTGCGCGCGCCGATCGTCATTACAGATCTGCGCACTGCTGAAATGATCAAGTATGCCAGCAATGCCTTCCTGGCTACAAAAATTTCCTTCATGAACGAACTGGCCGATCTGTGCGAGCACGTCGGCGCGGATGTGAAGGAAGTGGCCGCGGGCATGGGCTACGACGCGCGCATTGGCCGTCACTTTTTGGACGCCGGTCTCGGCTGGGGCGGCTCATGCTTCCCCAAGGATGTGGAAGCGCTGGCTTTCATGGCCAAGGAAAAGGGACTGAATCCGCGCATTTTGAATGATGTGATGGAAGTCAATTACGAACGCCGCACCGTCGCAGTGAAACACGTTGAAAAAATGGTGGGCGGCAATTTGAAAGGCAAGACCATCGGCTTGTTAGGACTGGCCTTCAAACCCAACACAGATGATATGCGCGATGCGCCTTCGATTGATATTTCCAAAGCTTTGATCGAAGCGGGCGCGATCGTGCGCGTCTACGATCCTGTCGCGATGGAAGTGGCACGTCCGTTGCTGCCAGATGTAAAAATGTTCAAGGATGTCTATGAAATGACCCAGGGTTGTGACGCATTAATGGTCATTACCGAATGGAATGAGTTCAAGCAGTTGGATCTTGCCAAAGTAAAAGGTCTGCTCAAATCCCCGGTCATTTACGACGGACGCAATATTTATGATCCAAAAGTAATGAAAGAACTTGGCTTTTCCTACCGCGCTGTGGGAAGATAGTTCGTTCGTTTGATAATTTGATCGTTGAATAGTCGGATGGCCGTTTTTGGGTCATCCGACTATTTGTGTATTTGACCAAAAACAAAAAAACTACTAAACTTCTGAGCTATGACTAATACTCCTCCTGTTTGTAATTATGAAGGCTCCGACTATCAGCAATCCTTTTGGGAGCAGGGCGGGCGCGAATATGAAGACCGCGCCGAAGCCATTGCTCTAAAAAAACTGCTGCCCGCAAGCGGCAAACTGATGCTTGAACTTGGCGCAGGCGCAGGCCGCAATACGCCGCGTTATGCAGGCTTTGAACACATTGTTGTTTTGGATTACTCGACCACGCAGCTGGCGCAGGCGCAGGAAAAACTGGGACGCTCCGACCCGCTGGGGGTGATGCCCAAATACATTTATGTGGCTGCGGATATTTATCGCCTCCCCTTCCGTGACCGTCAATTTGATGCGGCTACGATGATCCGCGCCCTGCATCACATGGCAGATGCACCCAAAGCGCTGAGCCAGATCCGCGGCGTTTTGCGCTCCAATGCGATCTTCATTCTTGAATATGCAAACAAGCTGAATCTAAAATCCATTTTGCGTTACTGGCTCGGCAAGCAGGATTGGAATCCATTTACGCTGGAGCCTGTGGAATTCGTGAAGTTGAATTTTGACTTCCACCCTAGAGCGATTCGTAATTGGCTGGGAAAATTGGGCTTTTCGATCGAGAAGACTCGCACCGTTTCACACTTCCGGCTTGGCTTGCTGAAACGCATCATCCCAGCCAAATGGCTGGCTGCACTGGATGGGCTGTTCCAGCCGACAGGCACGCTGTGGCAATTTACACCGAGTGTGTTCGTAAAAGCCAGAGTGGATGAAAAAGATTCAGAAACAATGAGCAGCTTCCCGGTCCGTGTGATCGAGCTGTTTAAATGTCCAGCTTGTGGAAACGAAAAAATGGAAGAGAAAAAAGATCATGTGTATTGTCCAAACTGTCAGGCAAAATGGGCAGTGCGTGAGGGCATTTATGATTTTCGAGAAAAAGTATAGGACTCTTTTTCCGCTGTTGGGGGTGTGGATTATTTTTATCGTTTCAAGAGTTTTCTATGACCAGGCGGGGATTCGATTTACGGGAGATACCTATCTCGGGTACTGGCAGTTTATTGATCCGGTGTTGCTGCGAACCGACCTATGGCGCAGTGTTTTTTATCTGCACAGTCAGCCGCCGTTGATAAATCTGTTGACCGGGATCGTGCTGCAAATATTCCCTGCCGACTCTACGAAGTTTTTCATATCCTGTATTTTATAGCCGGAATGATGCTGGGAACGTCCATTTATTTTCTGGGCGTTTCTTTGCATTTCCCAAACTGGCTTTCGGCAATGGCAGCGGCGTGGTTCATCGTCAGCCCGGGGACAGTTTTGTATGAACACTGGCTGATGTATGCCTACCCGTTGACCATGATGTTAACATTGGCAGGCATCTGCCTGTATCAATTTATCGTCACCAAAAAGATTTTTTGGGGGTTGTTATTTTTCGCACTGTTGAGCGCCATCTCATTAACGTGGAGCCTGTTTCACCTGATATGGATGCTCGGTTTCGGCGCCATATTATTGATCGTATTTCCTGAACGCAAAAAAATAGTTTTTGCCGCATTGATTCCGATACTTTTGGTAACCGCCTGGTATGCGAAAAACTTCTTGATCGTCGGAGAATTTAGCGCCAGTTCATGGGCGGGGATGAATCTCTCAAAGGTTGCCACGTTCCGCATATCAGAAAAGGAACGGGCTGGCATGGTCAAAGCGGGAGAGCTATCGAAATTTGCCTTAATTCTCCCATTCCGCAATCCTTCGGCTTATTTGAAACTTTTGCCGGATACGCCGCTGACGGGCATTCCCGTCCTGGATGAACCGGATACATCTCTCGGCGGTCGAAACCATCATCATCTAGTTTACGTTGAAGCGTCAAAATACTACCTGCGCGATGCGTTATACATCATTCGAGTCAGGCCAGATTCCTATTTACGCTCCATTGGACAGGCCGTGTATATTTATTTTCATTCCCCCAGTGATTTTGAGCTGATCGGTGACAACCGGAAATATATTCAAACTTTTGACCTGTGGTGGAATCGGATTTTTTATGGGCAGTGGCAGACTGACGAAACTTCTGTAGAACGCAACTCAACCATTTCAGGGGAACATATCGGCTGGGGTATTGTCATCGTTTTTCTGATCAACGCTGCTGGCAGTGTCAATTTTCTCTGGAAAAAACGCAGTCAAATGGCCGCGCCGGAAACCATGCTTGTATTCTTCATGGCGTATAATATTTTTTTTGTAACGCTGGTCGGGAATCTGATGGACATCGGAGAGAATAACCGCTTTCGGTTTACAGTTGATCCGTTCCTTTTGATCCTCTTTATTTTCCTTTTACGAAATTTTATTTTTCAGCGCATCCAGAATCGACCGCAGGCTGAAATCGATCCGGCGGCCATGAAAAACATCTTTAATCCCATTGAAGTACAATAAGAAGCATCGCCAGGCTGAAAAATATGACCACACCCAAAGCTCCGCTCCCCAAGATTCCTCCATTTTTTGAGAAGAAAAACGAACCGCCTCATAACCGTGTTGATACACGCGGTATGCTCAGCATCGCAACCATGTTCGTCAGCCTGGCCGCGTTGACTGTATCCATGCTGGGCGCGACCAGACTCATCATTGATGTATTCAACGACGGTCTTGCTGCCGGCATGGACGGTATACTGGTTAAGATCGTCGTACTCGGATTTGCCTTTCTCTTCGGCTGGGGCATCGGACTGGTCAGTATTCGCGGCTTCGGGAATCTGGTGTATCACATCATCATCAAAATATATGCCTGGGCATGTATCGTTGCCGTGGGGCTGCTTTACATTAAGGTAATCCAAAAACTCTATATGCAGATCTATGATGGAATGCATTTCTGGGCGTATCTGATCATTCTGCTCGGCGGGTTGATCGTGCTTTTCTTCCTGCATCTGCTGATCGAAGGCCACGACCTGCGCCCCTTTGCCATTCCGCTGCTGATCATCAGCGTGGTTCACCTGTTCGTGATCGTCTATCGCTATGTCTTCGCAGCCGGCACAGACGGTCAACGGGTATTGGGTGACCTGACCATTTTCATTGTGATGATTTCCATCTCCGCGCTAATGCTGATGCATATAGGAATTTTCTCGCCCATCCGCGATCAAATTGACGATATGTTTTCAAAAAACGGAAACTCAGACCACAAAAACAATGGGGATGAGTAGAACCTCTCAGAATAAAAAAGGCATTCTCTTTATAAAGAGAATGCCTTTTTTATTTACTCCTTCAAAAGTGGAAGACGGATGAAGAACGTACTCCCGGGGAATTTCTCTTCATCATGGCCCGGGCTTTCCACCCAGATACTGCCCTGCATGGCTTTGATAATGCCCGATGCAATCGCCAGCCCAAGACCTGCTCCGCCGCCCTTGTAATTCGTACGGCTGGACGAGTGCAACTCCACCGTTCCCAACTGATACAGTTTCTCAAAAATAATTTTGTGATGTTCAGAATCGATTCCGATGCCTGTATCTTTAATACGAAGTTCTGCGCATCTGCCCAAACGAGCATCCTCCACCACATCAGCAGAGATGGTGATCGAGCCGCCATCCGGCGTAAACTTGATGGAATTAACGATCACATGATCGATGGCTTTCTTCAGCAGTTCCGGATCTGCCAGCACAGGAGGAATATTCCGGGTTGACTCTTCCAGGTTGAAGATCAGGTTTCGGTTCGTCAGATCATTCGTATAATCCTTATTAACAAGCCGCAGGATCAAATTCAAATTTACCGGCTCAACCCGCGGATTGATCGCCTGACTGTCAAGGCGCGCCACATCCAGCATACTATTTACGATCTGATGCAAACGGTTTGTGCCCTGTAAAACGCCGTCAATGGCCTGCAGCAAGATGGTGTTATTTTGGATATTCTGATCAGCCTGCAGCATTCCCAAATAGCCCTTGATCACGGTCAACGGCGTACGCAATTCATGCGCGGCAACCTGAATGAACGCGGATTTATTTTTATCGTGCTGGGCAAGCGTTTGATATGTATTATTTAATTCTTCCACGCGCTGGGAAACCATGCGCTCCATCATTTGATTGATGCCCGTCACTTCATCATACAAACGCGCATTCTCCAACGCAACGGTGGCCTGCATGGCAAAAGTGGCGGCCATCAAACCATCGTCGCCATTAAATGACCCCTTTGAGCGGCTCAAGGCCAGCAAGCCAATCACATTATCTTTCGCATACAACGGCACGCCCAGCCATGAACGATGATGCGGCAGCCAATCTGGCTGTACCCAATTCTTAACCGCATCCACATCGCCGATCAACAGCATTTCACCTTTTCGCACAACAGACTCATAAAAATCTGCACCGTTGATCTTCAACCGGAAGCCCGACACATCTGTATTCTCCGGCAGACCGCGATGAGCACGAATACGCGGCACACTATTCACATCTTCCATGAATAAAATTCCGCAATCATACGGTAGAACATGCAGTAACTGTTCAAGGATCTGCTGCGGCAATTTATCGACAGTTGTCAGCGATGACAATTGTCGCGACGAACGCGCCAACGCTTCCACCCCTCGACGCCGATCCTGCTCGGTCTCAAAAAGTTTTGCATTCTGCACTGCGGCTTTTTCCGCCACATCACGAGCCCGGGCAAGTTCCACCGCCCGTTCACGGGCCTCACTCAACAGCCGTTCCACTTCCTTTTGTGCCTGCTCACGCTGCTGCACAAGCATCGTCCGCAACAACGCGCTGGAAAGCAAATTCTTCAAACGGACATATACATCCCAATCGGTGGGACCCATCTCCGTCCACATAAATCCGAAACGATTACTCGCCAATGCCAATGGCATGACCAAAGCAGTATAACGATGATCTTCGGGGGTTTTGCCGCGCGGCACCAAACGTCCCGTGGCGATGGCTGATTTTTCATGCGGGATTTGAAATTTATTCTGATCGTACTGCAAAAGCAAACGATAACTTTCAGGCGGAGAGGAGATGGAACCCGGGGCGCTTACATCGCTATAGAACATGACATACCAGCGTTCCAAACCAAGCGCGGGAAAATGTCTCGAAATGGCGTCGCCGATCTCATCAAATGTCATGGCCGGAGCCATGGAAAATCCAAAATTCCCCAACGCTTCTTCCTGCTGTTCAAACTGCAATCGTCGAAACGCCTGTGCCCGTTGGGATAATTCACCGACCAGCATACGCGCCTGCTGAAAAAGATTCTCAGCGCGTAACATGGTGGTATTGCTCGAAATGCCGCCCAGCGCATAACGCCTGAAGGTGGAGATCATGTTATGCCATGTCGTGGAATCATATCCATAACGCTGTAACACTTCCACCGAAGACAACACCATCTTCAGGAAGGCTTCGCTTTGATCGGTCTCACGCAAACTCGCCAGAAATATGTCCCAGGTGCGGCCAAAGACATCACGATATTGATCCTTTAACGGATCCATCTCTGAAATACCTGCTGCCCCAAACAAAGCACGGATCGCGGCTTCACGTTTGTTTTCCAGCCGGCCGGTATGAGCCACTTCTTTGGGAAGCACAACTGCCCGCTGTACGCTTTCCGGCAAACATCCACAAGACCAGCGGATTACCAATTGCGTCGGCAAAACAGTGACATCTTCCACAGTTTCGCCATTTATGCGCTTCACCAACGACTCAAATGTTTTCCGACCTGCATCATAAAAAGACTGGCGGACTGTTGTTAACGGCACGCCCATGGATTGCGATTCAGTGACATCATCAAAGCCTGTTACCGCAACACCATCTGGAACCTGAATACCGCGCTGCTGTAGCACTTCCAATGCGCCAAACGCCATGCGGTCATTGGATGCGGCAATCGCCTGCACCCGCATACCACGATCATCCAGCAAAACGCGCGCTGCGGCACGTCCGCTTTCAGGGCTGTAGTCACCTTCCACGACAAGTTGTTCTTCAAAGCGGATATCATGCGCCTTTAGTTCTTCTTTATAAGCATTGAAACGCAAGTCTGCTTCCAATTCACCCTGTCTGCCGCGAATAAAGGCAATGCGTTTATAGCCATGTACTTCGATCAAGTGGCGGATCACAGCGCGCATTCCGCCGTCATTATCAGCAATAAAAGAAGATACGCCCTGCGCCTGTACTGCAAAGGATGCAATCGGCGTGGGCGCAAATACACGGCAAAAATTCTTTATATCGTCCGCAGAGGCGATATGCCCCATATCTGCGGCGAGTAAAATCCCATCAAATTGACCGGGCTTGATCAGGTCATAGAGTCCGTAAGACCGCCCGCTCTGTTCTGGAGCGGCAATTGCAACCGGCTTGCCGCCCACAAAATAAACCAAATTCATGTCGTGGGCTTTGGCTGAATCCAAAACACCCGCCATAAACTCTGCACCCCAAACACGGCTTAATTGTGCGCCAAGCACCGCAATTGTCTTTCGTCCACTGTCGGAGGGTTTCGGCAAGATTGTCATAATAATTTGAAATTATAAGTCAGGAAGCAAAAATCGGGATTGGCAATTTAAAAAAGAAATGAAGTTGCCACAATATTTTTATATCGATGCGGCGGACGGAAAAATTCAGATCACGCGCGCAGCATGGTCAGGAGCATTTTAAATCTTTGTACCGCCTTCAAAGCGTGCGGTTCATTGGCTGGCATAATTATTGCCTCGCCTTCTTTTAATTCAAATGGTTTCCCTGAAATGGTGATCTGCGCTTCACCTTCAAGGATCTGCACCAGCGCGTCAAAGGGAGCAGTATGCTCACTCAAGCCCTGATCCTTATCAAAGGCAAATAAAGTCACGTTTCCCCCGTCTGTTTTGGTGATCTGGCGGCTGACAACTGCGGATTCCTGATATTCTGCCATTTTTGAAAAACTCAATATCTGAGATTTAAGTGCAGTGGACATGAAATGCCTCCTATATTGCACATCCGAAGTCTTTTTAATTTCAAAGACTTCGGATGTGCAAATACACTATTTAATTTCGATCTGATATGAACCGAGTTCGCGGGTAAAGCGTGTTGTACCGGATACTACCAAATATATTTTTTCGCCAGGCTTCAATGAAATTGAGATCTCTGCAGTTTGATCTGCATTGACCGGGATCATCGTCACGCTTGAGTCACTGGTCTTGATCAGAGCCAGGCCAAACGTCTGGGGAAGAACGTTTTGGACTCGTACGAATCCTTCGGCGATCCATCCGCCATCGTCCGCTTCAAAATCTGAACTGTAGCCTGCTGCGTCCACTTTGACATCATCCAGCAACAAGCCTTCGCCATTGACCGCGGCATCTGTCACATACTCAAAGCGGACAGAAATCTTCTTGCCGGCGAACTGCGAGAAATCAACCTTCTCTTCGATCCAGTCATTCGTTACGCCGGTGTAGCCCCAGCCATAAGAGTTGCCCGATGGGTCGGTGGCGGTGCCTGAAGGCGTGGTGATGATCTGCCAGGTTTCGCCGTCTTCCGAAACTTCAAGATAGAGATAATCCCAATCGGTTTCGATATCGTACCAGGTGCGGTAGGACAACTCAATCGGACCGCTGACATTGGTGAAATCAAATTCACGAGTCAGGGTCATATCTGATTCATCGCCTTTATTCGACCAGAAAGCGTACTCGCCAGAGTACGGGTCGGCAGGCAAAAGCCCGGTGACCGTGGAGCCGGTGAAGGAAAGCGTGTAATCGCCTTCACATTCAATCGCAATGTAATCTACGCCGTATTGATGCACATCACGAGTCAACGAAGACTGCGGGCAGCTGTAAATGGTTTCAGTTGCAGATGCGCGGTTTGCACCCGGATAGTTGGTATAGATATATCGTCCATCACCCACGGAGGCATCGAGCGTAAAGTTGGTAACTGCCCAATCCATGAAAAAGTCATCGGCGCTGATCGGCTGTCCCGTGGCAGGATCCGTGGCGTTAATTTCACGCAAAACATCTTCAACGCTGTCCAATCCATTGGCGGTATCTTTAACAAGCGCTTGAGTCGCTTCTTCGCCAAAGCGGTCGAGGAAGTAAGTCATGAACAGGAAGCCCGCGCCATAATGCGGGGTGGTCGCGTCCTGATCGTTGGGCCAGTCGTTTAGCTGCAAGTCAGGCTCGTTGATATACAACCAGTCAAAACCGCCTGGGTCATATCCATTAAGGAAGGCGGCCAATTCTGAAGAACCTTCGTTCAACCATGAGGTTTCATTGAGGTCCTGATTCCAATGGATCATGTGCTGGAATTCATGGGCCAACACGCCATAGGTAAACTCTTCACCAAGAAAGGTGTTATCGGCATTGAACAGGAACATTTCGTGCGCATTGGAAAACTCGTGAACCAATGGATGCACAGAATCAGCCGATGAGAAATATCCGGCAATGGAGGATCCGAGTCCACGGGAATATAAAATATAGATATGCTCATCGCCATCAATGCCGGGGGACCATTCACTACCGAAGAATTCACGGTTGGTGGGATATATTTTATTCTCGAAGGCATCCATCAAGGCCTTCATTTCGCCGTCATCATACGTGACGCCGTCCTGCACCCAGAAATAGACATGCGGTGTAACATAACGCAGAGTTGCACTTATTTCTGTGTTTTCGTTCGTGCCGACATCTGTCACCCAAAAATTATCGGTATCCCCTACCACACGCGGCAAAGCCGATGTAGCCATCACATCGGGGATGTCACAAATTTTATCCAAACGACAAGCCAGTTCCTTCGGCTCATTCGGCGGAACAATTGAACTTTCCAGAATATCAAGCGTTTCAGTGGAAATCGAATCAACAGGCGGGCGGATAACTTCCGGCGCTTCCGTTGGGGTGGTGTTATCAACTGACGGGAGTGTAGGAAAACCCGTGGAAGAAATTTGATTAAATGTATAGTATATATAGCCGCCCATTCCGCCTACAAGCACACAGATACAGCACAAGACCACCACGATGCCGATGATAATGGCCGTTGAGCCTGATCTTTTTTCCGGCTCATTATTTATGACTTCATTATTTTCTATCATGTTTCTCCTCTGGCGTTAAAAGATTGCATCATCATACCGCTCATAACTAAAAAGCGGATTAGGAAATTACGGGGAGGGAAGGTACAAGGATGAATGAGGAAGGATGAAGGATAAATAAAAGGCGAAAGAGGTTTACACCGCCTTTCGCCTTTTCACTTCTTACTTTTTACTTCTCACTCTTATCACTTACTTACGCTTCCACTTTTTGTTTGGATTTTTTCACGGGTGCGGCTTCGGTCTGGAATGTGATCTTATTATCCTTCACATCCACCAGCACCATCACGCCATCCTTGAATTTACCGCCAAGCAACTCCACTGAAAGCGGACTCTCGACATATTTCTGGATCGCGCGGCGTAATGGGCGCGCACCGAAGGCGGGATCAAAGCCTTCCTTGGCAAGCCAATTACGGGCGGCATCGCTGAGTTGAACTGTAATGTCATGTTCGTTCAAACGGTCTTGTACTTCCTTCATTTGCAATACCACGATCTCTTCCATTTGTTCAATGGTGAGCGGCGAGAACATGACGGTTTCATCCACGCGATTGAGAAACTCAGGGCGGAACGCACCCTTAAGCGCCTTCTCGATCTTATCGTGCATGGCGCGTTCATCGTCGTTTGATTTTTGGGTGAAAAAGCCGAGGGTGCCGCCTTTTGTCACATATTCAGTGCCCAGGTTCGAGGTCATGATCAGAACCGTGTTACGGAAATCCACAACTTTGCCCTGACCATCTGTCAGGCGGCCGTCATCCAAAATTTGCAGCAAGGCATTCCACACTTCAGGATGTGCCTTTTCGATTTCATCAAACAACACAACGCGATACGGACGGCGGCGTACGGCTTCTGTCAACTGGCCGCCTTCTTCATAACCAACATATCCGGGAGGCGCGCCGAACAAACGGCTGACCGTATGCTGTTCACGATATTCAGACATATCAATGCGGACGAGCGCATCTTCGTCATCAAACATGAACCAGGCGAGCGCTTTTGCCAGCTCGGTCTTTCCCACCCCAGAAGGGCCAATAAAAATAAAGGAGCCGATCGGCCGGGACGGATCTTTCAGCCCGGAGCGTGCGCGGCGAATGGCATCAGAGATGGCATGAATGGCTTCTTCCTGACCAATGATGCGCTCATGTAAACGCGCTTCCATGTGCAGTAATTTTTCTGATTCGGTTTCAAGCATTTGATTAACCGGAATGCCCGTCCACTGATGCACGACCGAAGCAATATCATCAACATCAACCACTTCATCAAGTTGATGTTCAGTTTCCCATTTTTCGCGCTTTTCAATGTATTCAGTTTCAAGGCGCAAACGTTCGGCTTTCTTTTGAGCAGCGCGTTCATAATCACGTTCCAAACCGGCCTGCTCTTCTTCGGCACGCAAACGGTCCACATCGGTTTTCATGCCCTTAAGGTCAGGAGGCATGGAATACAAAGCCACACGCACCTTGGCAGCGGCTTCATCAATTAGATCAATCGCTTTATCAGGCAAGTGACGATCTGTCACATAGCGGTCAGCCAAACGCGCAGCGGCGGTTAAAGCCTCATCAGAAAAATGGACTTTGTGATGCGCTTCGTAACGGTCACGCAAGCCGTGCAGCATCTTGATCGTATCTTCAACACTTGGTTCATCTACATGAATGGGCGCGAAGCGTCTTTCAAGCGCGGCATCTTTTTCAATATGTTTATGGAATTCATCCAGCGTAGTGGCGCCGATGCATTGCAACTCACCGCGCGCGAGCGCCGGTTTGAGCATGTTACTCGCATCCATCGCACCTTGCGCTGCGCCTGCGCCGACAACTGTATGCAGTTCATCGATCATCAGGATCACATCACCTTTAGCACGCTGCACTTCATCCATCACGGCCTTGAGACGTTCTTCAAATTCACCTCTGAAGCGCGAACCGGCGATCATGGCACCGAGATCAAGCGCCACCACTTTTTTGCCTGAAAGAATTTCAGGCACGTCATTGTTGGCGATCTTCTGTGCGAGTCCTTCGGCAATGGCAGTTTTGCCCACGCCCGCTTCACCGATCAAAACGGGATTGTTCTTGGTGCGGCGCGAAAGAATCTGGATGACTCGCAGAATTTCCTTATCGCGGCCAATGACCGGATCGAGCTTTCCCTCACGGGCGAGCTGGGTTAAGTCTCGAGAATATTTTTCAAGCGTGCGGTATTTTGTCTCGGCTTGCGGGTCAGTGACTCGCTGTCCGCCGCGCAGGTCTTGAATTGAATCATAGACACGGTCGCGGGTCAGGCCGGCGCTTTCGAGAATACGGGCTGCGGGTGTATTGCGCTCTGTCAGAATCGCAAGAAAAATGTGCTCGGTGGAGATGTACTCATCTTTCAGACGATTTGCTTCCTCGTTGGCCAGATCAATGATCCGCTTGACACGAGGCGTGATAAATATCTGCCCCGCGCCGCCGCCGAAAATATTCGCCTTCGGGCTGGCGCGCAAAGTGGCATCCAGTCTTTCGGTCAGAGCTTCGGCGCTGACACTCAGTTTTTCAAGGATTTGGGGAATGACTCCGCCCGGCTGTTCGATAAGCGCCAGCAGAATGTGCTCGGTATCAATTTGGTTATGGCCGTAGCGCTGAATGATCTCAGCCGCACGCTGCGCAGCCTCCTGCGCTCTTTCTGTAAATCGGTCAAATCTCATCATGGGAATTTATCCTTTCTCCATTCAGACCTGACAGGTCTCAAGAGAACCGGGTGGGCTGTCAGTTTCTGATGGAGACCTATCAGGTCTCATACTATGAAAAGCATTATAACAAAAGCCGGATTGGCGGGCTGTATGTGGGGTGTAAGAGGTATGTTAGATTTTGGGAGAGGGAAAATATTGTCAAAATCAAAGCGGAGGCGTATAGTTGGTTGATATAGGGCGGTTATTTTGTGCGTGCCCCGAACAATCATCCATTTTTTATATCAGGTAAATTCATGGGATGAAATCTGAAATGAAACTTACCGTTCCCGTGTCCCCATTCATAAGTTAATTGAAGTTTTTGAGAAAAACGCAGGCTGATATTTTTTAGATATGTTCTTTAAGGCCCCGGGTTGGGGTGAGAACAACCTGTAAAACCCACGCAAAGCCACAAAAAATAATAGGTGTTTAATTTCTGTCAATCCAAGCCGCTGTACTTTAACCTTTGAGTACAGCAGATTTGAAAATAATATAAAAGTGGAGGTTACAAATGAATAAAAGAATATTAAATCTGATGATCGCCCTGCTCCTGCTGTTGGGACTGGTTTCCTGTACCGTGGATTCCCGGCTCAACATGAAGTTCGCGCCTAAAGTGGGTGATGTCTATCACATCAACATCATCATGGATCAGGAAATCAAGCAGACCGTTTCCGGTCAGGATTCGACCATTAACCAAAAGCTTGGTTTCGGTTTTTCGTTAACCGCCCGCGAAGCCGACGAAGCCGGCAACACCTGGGTCGATGTGAAGTATGAGTGGGTGCAACTGGATCAAAAGAGCGACATGGGAAATGTTGTATATGATTCACGCAACCCCACGAACGAAGACAATCCGCTGGTAACCGGCTTCAAAGTGCTGGTCGGAAAAGGATATTCAATGAAAATGTCCCCCGATGGCGAAGTGCTGGAAGTGACCGGTATCGACACAATGATCTCAGATATTCTGAAAGAGGTTGGCGTCACTGACGAGCAGTTGATCGCTCAAATGGAACAGCAGTTCAAGGAAAAATACAGCACCGATTCTCTTAAGGAACAGGCCGGTAACATGGTCATCAATTTTCCAGATGAACCAATCGAAATCGGCGACAGTTGGACTTCCACCGTGTCTTCCTCCAGCCTTGTGCCGGTTAATGTGGAAACCACTTACACACTGATATCCTACGAAAACGAGCTGGCAACTGTCAACGTGGTTTCAGTCATCAGCCAGGACGCAGAAGGCGCCGAAACGAATCTGGGACCCTACAAGGTGCGCTACAATCTGTCTGGCACTCAAGAAGGCACCATCACCGTGGACACAAAAACCGGCTGGTCTGTAAACTCGACCATCGACCAGGCCATAGCAGGCGACATGACCATGATCATCAACGATCAGGAGATATTGGTTCCCATGTCCATTACCAGCCATGTCACTGTGGAAATGATTGGTCAATAACTCTCATACAGCCTCAGAATAAAACAGCAGGATCATGGAGATAAACGTGATGCAGCAATTAAAAGAAAAATTGGATCGGGCATTTAAGTTAACGCATGATCTTGTAATACATCTTGACGAAACTTCCTTGAACCTGGATCTACCAAATCTGCCATCCAACCGAATCGCGGGTCAATTGTGGTGCATTGTCGGTGCTCGTGAAAGTTACACCAAAGCAATTGAGATGAGCAGTTGGAAAGGATTCTCGTGCAACCTGTCAACACCGCGCGTTAAGCAATCTGTGCTCACCGCTCTGGAAGCAACACATAAGCAAATGAGAAAAATTGATTTCACTACTTTGACTGACGCACAAATCGAATTTGCGTTCAACCTCCTTGAACACGAAATCCAGCATCATGGTCAACTTATTCGTTTTGTCTATGGAAATGGACTTACCTTCCCGGATAGTTAGAACAAGAGATACACAGTGTAAATACAGAGAACGTCTGGATAAGGAATATTTACCGCAGAATTCATACGCTTCCCCTGGCACCGCCCGCCAGAACAGGTGTGTGAACTCTGCGACTCTACGGTGAGAAATAATTGATACTGACCTCTTGCAAATTCATTGTGAAACGAGGGAGAGGCCGGGTATAGTTTTTTGTGGTTTACAGCGTGTTACTTTGCAAGAAGTCGAATATCGTTTTCAACGATAAAACAAGGGCTATAATATCTTCAATGGCATCCATTACCATCCCCGCGCGCGCAGAGGCACACCCCAACCTGCGTCCACTTAATATTTTACGTGACCTGCCCGCCGTCGCAGACCTGATTGAAACCTGTTTCTCCAGCACCATGGATAATGAGGGCCGGCGGTACGTGCAAGATATGCGCCGCGCAGGAAACGACAACTCATTTATCAAATGGACCAACCGCGCCGCCGAAACCACGTCACTGCCCCTAAGCGGATACGTTTGGGAGGAAAACAGCAAGATCATCGGCAACGCCAGCCTCGTCCCATTTAAGCACAACAAACAGCGCATCTATCTTATTGCAAACATCGCCGTGCATCCCGATCATCGCCGCAAAGGAATCGCGCGCGCCCTTACCGAACGCGCCATGCATCACGCCCACGAAAAAAAAGTAAACAACATCTGGCTGCACGTCCGTGAAGATAACCCGGGCGCAATAGACCTCTACACCAAACTCGGATTTATCGAACGCGCCCGCCGCACCTCATGGCAGGCAAATACCGACTCTCACGCCACAATGCCGCAAACCGACATTGTCCTCACAGGCCGACATCCAAACGATTGGCAGATTCAACTCAACTGGCTTTCGCGCATCTACCCCGAACGTTTGGCCTGGCACCGCAACTGGAGCTTTACCTCCCTTCGGCCCGGTTTTTGGAACTGGCTATATCTACTCTTCGTGGATATCAATATCCGTCAATGGGCGGCAGCCAGAAACAACCAAATGCAAGCCGCACTGGCGTGGATCCCCTACGGGCGTGGCGAATCTCTTTTCGCCGCAACAGGCGAAAGGTCAGACCCTGAAGCGTTAACTGCGCTATTAATTCAAGCCCGCCGCGACTTATCCAATTCATTCCCAACCCTTGCGCTCGAATTTCCATCCGGAGAATTTGACGGCGCAATTCAAGCCGCAGGATTCAAATCACTGCGCACATTGATCTGGATGCAGGCAACTTCATAATTGTTTTTGCGTATTTAAAAAAAAGGAGTACAAATGACAAAATTTATTATTCGTTGGGCGATCAACGCGGTCGCTTTGTATGTGGCAGTTCTGGTTGTGCCGGGCATTGCATTACGCGGCACCTGGGTTGATGTCTTATGGCTGGCACTCATCTTTGGCTTGTTGAACGCGCTTGTGCGTCCATTACTAAAATTTCTCACCTGCCCTTTGATCATCCTCACCCTGGGGTTATTCACCCTCGTCATCAACACGGGTATGCTGATGCTCACCAGCAAGATCGGACAGTCGCTCGGCTTCGGCCTCAGTGTAGACGGCTTCTGGCAGGCGTTGTTGGGAAGCCTGGTCATCAGCCTGGTCAGCGTGGTGATGAGCATCATCTTCCGCGATGAGTTAAAGGGTAGAAAAAGAGAATAAAAAAATAAAAGATAAAAGAGGTTTGGCATTATAATTTGCCAAACCTCTTTTATTGCTAATAACATTTAATATGCAACCCCAATTAATTTTGTATTACAAAAATCAGGCGGGAGATAAATGCGGGCAATAAAAAACCGGTCCGTTGACGATAAAGAAAACACCATCCCAATTCAAAGTGAGGAGTATTAATGGATAAAGTTTTTGCGCTCATCACATTACTACTCTGTAGTTATCTCCTCTTGCGCATCATCAAACCATCAGGCATCGTGGAAGCCGTGCTGGCTTTTTTTTGCATTTCCAGCGCATGTATCATTGCATGGGGATATGCACTTTCCGCCCTCAATCACTTAAGTAATCTATCCTTTTGGGGCGGCATCGGCGCAGTCAGTGCCGCCGCCATCTTTCTCATTGCACTCTTTTTGAAGGTTGACCTCACCTCATTCCACAGACGTCCTGCGCTTGCGATAGGCGCAATAAAACAGGAATACGCCGCCGCGCTGAAAAACCATCCGTCTTATATTAAGGGGATCCTGTTGCTTTTAACCCTTACCACACTGGTCATTGGCGTAACAAATTTATTACTGGCAATAACCCTCCCCCCGCATGAATGGGATAGCCTGACCTATCACCTCCCCAGAATGGCTCATTATCTTCAACAAAACAACTTAAATTATTTTGAAGCGAATTACTGGGCTCAAATCATACACCCTAAAAATTCCACCCTGCTTTTGTTATACACATTTCTGACGTTTGGTCATAATGAAAAGTTAATGCAACTGGTCCAATATTTTTCCTGTTGGGTTGTGGCTTTTGGCATTTACGGCATCACAAGAAAAATCGGACTCGACCAGATACAGGCGTATTTCTCGGCCCTGATTGGCTCATTGCTGATCGATTCGATCATGCAGGCTACAACCACACAAAATGATCTGGTCATCGCCGCCTATTTTGCCACGACAACCTATTTTCTGTTTGCATTCAGAGAAACAAGAAACTGGAAATATCTTTTATGTTCTGCTCTGGGTATTGGTCTTGCATGCGGCACAAAGGCTTCTTCATTTCTCATCATACCTTCCATTCTACTAATTGCACTGGCTGTAACTCGAGCCGATGGCAAACCGGCAGTCTGGCTAAGGAACCTTTCAATTTTTGGCGCATCTGTTATCCTGGCATTTTTCCTCTTTACCGTCCCTGCCGGCTACATTGAAAATTATCGTTTATTTGGAAATCCAGCCGGCAGCGAGGATGTCAGCAGTATGCATTCCTTCACCGGAAAATCCATAAGCTATATATTGCGCGGCGGCACATATAACATTCTTCGCTATGGTTTCGATTTTCTTTCATTGGATGGGCTCCCTCCGATAACTTCTGTAAATCAGGCTCAATATGTTTTACGTTTTATTCCACAGCAAATATTATCCGCATTGAACGTCAATCTGGAGACTGCAGAAGCAACAAGTTTTGCGCCCTTTAAATATGACAGGCTTCCACAGGGGAAGTATTGGGGAATTTTTGGTTTCGGATTTCTATGGATCATAGTATTTTTATCCCTATCACGAATCATTAGACATCCTGATTTTTTTCTACTCTCCCTTGCCGTCGTATTTTTCTCCATTATTCAGGCATATAGCGGACCCTATAATGCAGCAGGCGGCAGGTATTTCACAATATGCGCCATATTTGCGGCACCCCTTGCTGGAATTTTTCTTAAATCTAAAAATCGGGCAATTCAAGTGTATCTCACGGCAATTGTCCTGGCGGGCTGCATCTCCGCACTAGCCGCCACGGAACAAAAAATAATATTTGTTTCAGAAATCAACCCGGGAAAAGTGGAATATAAATCCATTTTTCAAATGGATCGAATTGAACAAATTACGCTGGGCAATCCCAGATACTACCAACCTGTTGTAGTGTTTGAATTTCTGGTTCCTGCGGACGCAAAAGTGGCTGCGTTCCTATATCCAAACACATTTGAATATCCGCTGTTCGGAAAATATCTTGGCAGAACCATTATTTCGATCAATTCATTTCACAAAGGACTACAGCCCATCCCAGACGATGCCCAGTTTTTATTATATGCAAATGGATACCCCTGCGCTTTACCCTCCGATAAATATCTGGGCGCAGACTGGTTTTTAAGAAAACTATCCACAAACAACCGAGATTGCCCTTTATCCCCGGCGCCTTAATTGAACAAAACACAGGCGGCGCAATTTACCCACCCACTATTTTCTCAACTTCAAAGCTTATAAAAAACAGCATTGAAGAGGATAACACCATGAAAAATAATTCACTCTGGTCAAAAATCTTACATCAACCGGCAGCCTCCGCCGGGCCGTATCTTCTGTTCTTTCTGATTCTGGCAATTGGCGTCATAGCCCGTTTATGGGATTTTCGCAGCCTGCCACCGGGCTTAAATCCAGACGAAGCATCCATCGGTGTTGAAGCATATTATTTATATACCTACGGAATAGACCGATATGGATTGTCATATCCGGTTCATCTAATTTCATGGGGCAGCGGACAAAATGCACTTTATGCGTATCTCATCCTGCCACTGGTTGCATTAAAGGGATTAAATCCCATGTCAATCAGAATCCCCATGCTTCTTGCAGGTATTCTATCCATTCCGCTTATGTATTTCGCGGGCAAAAAGTTATTTGGAGAAAAATTTGGCCTGCTCGCCATGTTCCTGATTGCAATTTCGCCCTGGCATATTGTCAACTCGCGCTGGGCTGTTGAATCGAATATTCTTCCGTTCGTATTTCTGGCAGGCTTCACACTTTTTCTTTATTCAAATCAAAAAAATCATGGCTTCCTGTTTGCAAGCATGTTCTTTGCCGCATCCCTATATGCGTATGGAACAGCTTATGTGGGCGTGCCCATTTTCCTGCTGCTCACACTTCCTGTTTTGATCTACACAAAGCAGATCACCATCAAACAGGCAATCACAGGGCTGGGTGTTTTTTCATACTCACCCTTCCCATTGTATTATTTATTATCGTCAATACATTCCAGCTTAATCCAATTCATATTGGGCCTGTCACAATTCCGCGCCTGCCGGTGCAGGCACGCTATGAAGCGATGGCGGCTGTCTTCGGCAATTCCCCGCTGCGCACGATGATGGAAAACATCAGCATCATGTTGAAACTACTTTGGAAGCAAGAGGATGCCTTTCCCTGGAATTACGTCAAACCATTTGGGTATTTTTATACAATTACATTCCCTTTTGCCTTGATCGGTCTCTTTTTGACAATCCCTCTAAAATCAAGCGGTGAAAAGAAAAGCAGACAGTGGTTTGTTCTAGCCTGGATGATCGCATCAATTGCGATCGGAACGATTCATCCGACAAATCTAACTCGCCTTAACTTTATATTCACGCCCATCCTATTTTGCATCGCACTCTTCATCCTGGAATTAGACAAGCGCATAAAATATTCCCTGACCACTTCAATTCTGGCATTATCCATTGGATTTGTGCTATTCACTCAGGCATATCATGGAGAGGAATATCAAAAACGGGCAAGCGCTGTATTTAACTCGGGGATTATTCCCGCGACAAATTTCGCAACCGAAAAAAAGCAAGTCCTCGATCTGTTTCACTGAATCAACATACGTTTATTACATCTATGTCTTATTCACCCAAAAGATGCACCCGTCAGAATACATCAACCATATCGAATGGCTATACCCTGATTACTCCAACAACCCAACTGACCCGGCAAGAACTCCGCGCGAAATTGGACGGTATCATTTCCGGCTTGCAGATTGCAGCGAAGACCCCGATGCGGCATATATTCTGCTATTAAAAGAATCTCCACCCATTGAGAACATTAAATACAAATTCAAAAAATTTGATAAATATATTGTCTATCTGCCAAAGCCATAACCATGCTAATAAATATAGGGAGCAGAAGTTTCCATGATCGTATGGATCAACGCAGCGTTGTTCAGCATTAACAACGCCAGAAAAGCAATCAAAAGGATTTGAAACCATTTATACGCAAACAGATTCTTCCACGAGATCCCCAGCAACAAGACAACGGCATACGTCCAGTTTGGAGAGTAGAGGAATAACTCCTTGCCATATCTGAGATGAAGCAGCAGATTAAATGCAACACATCCCAACAAGGAAAGAGTCAAACGTATGTTTTGCGACTTGAAATCCTTCACAAAGAAAATCGCGGCGACGGCCAGCAGCGCAGCCCAAACCCATCCAGTGACAGATTGTAGCGGCGTGCTGTACTCGCTGATCGTGTAATCTTCAGCACGATAGAATCTGAATTGCGTAAAAGGGATATCTTTATAGGAAAGAAGCGGGCTCGGCGCAGCGATATTATTAAACAAAAATGCGCGAACAAGTGCCTGCCCACGATTAAGGGAAACCACACGCACATTTTGTTCTTCAGCCAAAAAGCTGGATGGAACAAAAAAATACGGGTTGGCATTTGGGTAAAACAGGTTACTGACCAATGTCAACGAGATCACCAGCATCACAACCCCAAACCCATACTTAAAAACAAACTTGAAATTTGGTCTTGCGCCAAACAAAGCGATCACAGTCTGCGCAAAATTTGTGAGCGTGATTCCCATCGTCACAACACCCACCGAAACCAGCAAAGGCAAAGAGACATTCCCTTTTTGCATCAGCACAAAAAAGAATAGCGTCGCGACCGCTAAAAAAATATAGGTTTCAATCAACGAACCAAATATCAAATGCGAAGTTGAGATACCCAGTAGAAACGCCATGATCAAAGCGGCTGTCCTGTTTTGAAGCACATCCTTCATAAATATCCATGCCAGAAAAACACAGACAGCCCCCGCAAATGCAGTCAGTGCAATCGCGGCAAAATACATATTGCCATTTAAAAAAACTGAAAGCAAGGTGACACCCGGTTTAAGGATCAATAACGCAAGAGGATGAACCGAACGCCAGTAAAAATCCTGCCAGAAATCTGTTGTCAACCGGTAACGCCAGATAAAGCCATCTGCATCAAAGAAAATATCATCCACATCAAAACCGGTAAAATTTAAGATGGAGCCGATCAAAAAATATAATCCAAAAAACAGGGAAGAGAGAATCAACCCTGATACATTCCCGCGGACAAAGCTGGCAATTTTATTTTGAAAAAGAAAACGATTTAAAACGGGTTCCTGCAAACGATACAAAGTCCATGCCAACCAGGGCAGGGAAACCAAACCGGCGAGAAGAAACAAAAAAATCCCGTTCCCTTCAAGTAAAAAAAGATTCATATTAAATAATTTCGGAAACTGCCAACCCATTTTGAATATCATCCCCTGAAAAACAAACAGCAAAACAACCAAAGATAAAAACACCCAAAAAGAACCGGCATCTTTTTGCATGGAACGTTTCGCCCGATCAACAAGGTAATAAAAAATCACACCAAATATCAATTGAAAAAACACGGCTATTAGAGCGACCTTATAATAACCGGCATAAAAGCCATCAAGAAAACCTGTCACGAAAAAAGATGTGACTCCGGCAAGCAGCCAGCTCAACAACAAATGAAAATGTTCCTTCGCTTCAATTTTTTCCTGAAGAAAAGGCACTGCCGGAAAGATCAACGCTAAAAAAATCGTGGTCAACGAAACTACGTTTACAACCAACTGCCACGGAGAAAAAATCGCATCGAAACACTTGCAATCATCGCCGCAAAAAAGCCAGCCCAAACATCAGCGGCAGCGAAGAAATCTCCACCCGTTTTATTTTATTGAGCAGAGAATAGACGATGAAAATTAGTGCAAAAGCAGGAACAGCCACAAGGGAAAATTTATCCAACAGGGTGTATGCCTGATCGCTAAAATATGGAAACGCAAAGGCAAATGCAAATGATGATCCAATCAAAACACTTGCGGCAACCCTGAAGATAATGGACAAAGAAAATTTCATGGAATCATTCCTTGTAGTGCAAAAATCTCTACTTAATGAATTTCAAAGCTGAAACATTTTACGCGGCGAACAGCCCGCATCAAACCGACGGGGAACCTGCTTCATCATCCCAAACATTCGCGGCGCGAAGAGGATGCGCATCCACATCAGCCACCCTGACCGATAAACGGTGATACCGTTTCAAAGACAAACTGAAAGAACTGAAACTGGTTATATGCAAGCAAAATTAAGAACACGAGCAAACCGCCTTGAAATAAACGATACCTGGCCAGCGGCGCAAGGGAAAATGCGACAAAGAAGATCAGTGCATACGCCCAGTCTGGTGAGTATAAAAATGGTTCATAACCATAGTTAAGATGCAGTGCAAAATTAAACAGGACACTTAATGCAAAGGCAAACGTAATATCCACTTTGCGGGTGCGAATGAGATTCCGCAAAAAGAATATACTCGCCGTTAAAAACAGGACTGCCCAAGCCATGACCAGAAGATTTCCAAGCCCATTATAGGAACTGTAGGAAAATACTTCAGGCGCGATCTTGAAAAAATTAAAACGCGGAAAAACGCCGCCCACCTCCCGGCCAAACACATAAGGCTGCGGAGCAATGACTGTGTACAGCAAAACCGTGCGAACCAGCAAAAGGACACGTCCAATGGCTCTCCAGGCCGGCTGCTGAAAAATGGAAAAGGCAAACTCCTCTTCAGCTTGCGCATCGGAAAGCAAAAAAAACAATTTAGCAGATGGATACCAGGCCGCATGGATCAGGCTGAGCAAAATACCAAAAGAAAGCGTCAATGCGCCAAAACGAAAAACATCCTTTATCAAGCCGCCAAAATCCCTCCAGGAACGGGGAGTGGAACGGGAAAATAAAGAGACAACAAAACCAATAAAGTTTTGAACAAAATTGGTCAGTGTGATGCCAAAGGTGAGCAGGCTTATTCCCACCAAATAACCGGATGAAGAATCTTTTTGAGATTGAAGCACAAGAACAAAGCCGATCAGCGCCGCGGCAGAAAAGATATAAGTTTCGATGACTGAGCCAAAGAAAATATGCGCGGTACACAAGCCGAGCAGGGAAGCGATCAACAAGGCATATATAGGTTCATGAAATTGCCGCTTCACGAACAGCCACGCCATAAAAACACATAACGCGCCCGCCAGCGTATTGATCAAAATGGATGAAAGCCCATAATTGCGGGTCACTACATTAAACAGCCAGCCAAGCGGACGGAAGATAAAGTAGGCAAATGGATGCGGTCCACGCATTTCGAGGTGATCGCCATCCGGCGCAGAGATACGCTGCATCCATGAGTAATTATCAGCATCCAGGTAGTTATCCACGGTGTCTATGGTTGGGGAGTTAAGTTTTAAACCAATAAAAGTATAGAGGGCGAAAAAGGTCAACGCGAGCAATATACCCGGCAGATTCTCCCGTAAAAAAGACAAGATTGAAACGCCGTTGAGTTTCTTGTTTACGCTAAGTAAAATATCCGAGTGGATTGACTTTGCAGTATTCCCCAAAAATGAAAAAATTAAATATCCCAGTGCGGCAGTTGAAAATGTAAGAAGAAGAACTTGATCCATCACCGGACGATCACTTAAATTCAGAAAAAAGAAATTGAACGCGAAGGCGATTGTCAACGCAAACAGGGTGGTGAGGAAAAGTCTACGGGTCAGATTCATTTTTGGCGTTTGTTTCACAAATGTACCACCACTGTCTGAATGAGAGTCTAAATTTTCACATTCACAATTCTGGCTGGGCGGCAGGAATACAGGATTCTATAACAGAGACAGGCGTGAAATGTTGGGATACAACTTCTCACGCCTGCGCTCTTAAAAATCGGATTACTAAATTACGGACGAGTTCGAGGAATTCCGTCCATTCTTCTTCAAAAAATGAACGGTGACGTTGTTCAGTTCAACATGATAGGTCACTTCGCCATCCGGCTCTTCCGCTTTCCAGGCGATGTAGTTTTCAGATTCTGCGATTGTGGTGGTTTTGGGTTCGTTGTTACTCATGGGATTCTCCTAGGTTTGTATATGGCTGTATTTATTAAAGCGGGCGCTGGAGCGCCCGCCGCACTCACAATGTAAAAGGGCCGGTCATGCCGTTTTTTTCGCTTCAAGCCCAGGTTACGAAAGAAGCGGCGGATTGAAACGAGGAATCTTGATCCGGGTGGAGGTGGCTGTTGATGCTGTTCCTCTTCGGGCCAGGGATTTAAATCCAGCATTTTGCGCATGGTGTATTTCCATAAAAGCGCGGCAGTGGCGAGAATAGGAGCGGCAACTACCACGCCGAGAATTCCAAATATGTTCGCGGCGATAATGGCGGCGACCAATACCGCAGCGGGGTGAACTTTTAGCGCATCTGAAAGGATGCGCGGTGAAACAATGTTGTCGAAGATCTGGTCAATAATGAGCGCGATGATCAGGACGAGTAATGAGTAGTAAAAAGGTGAAAGATCAAATAATTTGTATACCTGAAAATATGTGACGAGGACAAGGATGATCCAGTTGACGGCTGGGCCAACATAGGGCACGAAACGTGCAAGGCCGGCAAGGAAGGCGAGACTGATGGCGTAATGAACGCCGAGGACTGTTAGTACGATGGAGTATACAATGACGGCCAGAAAGAAAATAATGATTTGTCCGCGCAGGAAGGCATTCCAGGTGCGGCCCAATTCACGGGAGAGGCGTTCGAAATCAAGGGTGTAGTTGGGAATATCAACGGTGATAATGCGGTCACGCAGGCCGCCGCTTTCGGCGAGCACAAAGTATGAAACGAGGATGACAAATAATGTCCAACCGAGAAAGTTGGCGGCTCCTCCGGCAACAGTGCTGACCAATGCGCCGGTGCGGCTTAATAATGGCTGCACCATGCCAAGCACCTGACTACTCACTGCGCTTAGATCAAGCGCGCTGAAATCAAATTTGAAGGGACCGAATTGATATACCTTGCCGGAGATGCTTGCGATGAGCTGCGGCAGGGTTGTGATGGCATCCTGTACGATAGTGACCAGACTTTGCACCTGCTCCACCAGCCCTACTCCACCGAGAGTGAGCAAACCAAGTAAAAGGATGATCACAATAAGATAGATCGTCGCGACGGATGCATTCCATGAAAAATGCAGTCTGCTCTGAAAAAAATCAGCGAGCGGGTGAAATAGATAAGAGAGCACAAGTGCGATCAATAAAGGTGTAATGACAAATTGGAATTTAACCAATAAGGCGCCAACGATCACGACAATGGTGAGTGCGACGACGAGTTTTGTGTTTGTGCCCCATGTGGGGGATGCTGAATTGTGGGATGGGGTCATATTTTTTCCGTTTTCATGCAAAGAATCCTTAAATCGATTCTATCAAAGATAAGTGATTTTACAACATTAAACAAAAAACCTGCGAGTTTGGCTCGCAGGTTTTTGAGCATTGATTTACTAACAACCCGAAATAAAGGGAAAGAAAGTACACCAGCGGTAGGTGGCATCTATCCACCAGAAGAAACTGATGCACATGCAAAGAAACAGAAGAATAGCGACGCCAATAAAGATGGGGGTCATATTGGTCTTTTTCGCAGGAGCCGGTGTGGAGTAGGCTGGAGTGGCAGCAGGGTTGACATACACTTGCTGCTGGGGTGCAGGTTGTGCGGCGACGGGCGGCGGAGTGACGCGGGCAGACCTGCGCGGCGCGGCCATGGTTGCGCCGGGATCCATATTGATCGCATCATACATCAACACAATCTGCTCGCCCAAAGAGACGACATCTCCAGGTTTGAGAACGACAGGACCCGCAAGACGTTGACCGTTTACAAAGGTGCCATTAGTGGAGCCGAGATCTTCCAGCACATACTTGCCGCCTTGAAATGAAAGGCGCGAATGTTTACGAGAGACTTCTGCATCGTTAATGGCAACGCCATTGGAGGCATCACGCCCAATGGTGAGTTGGTCTCCTTCAAGAGGATAGGTCACACCCGGCGTTGGGCCTGACCGCATTACGAATTGAAACTGAGACATCTTCTTCCTCCAAAGATACGATAATTAATGATGATTTTGACTAGTGTACAGTTGACAGGCGAACAAGTCAATTCATCCTTTCTTCCTAGTTTGTTTGACATCATCCACTTCTTCGATATGCGGTTGGGTTCGGCTGGGTCTGGGCAAAAAGACCGAGAACACCGTCCCCACTCCGATCTTACTTTTCACTTCAACACGTCCACCGTGCCCGTGGATGATCTGCTTGCAGATGGAAAGTCCCAAGCCGGTACCTGCCACGCGGGCTTCATGCTCGCGCACACGGAAAAACTTCTCAAACAAATGCGGCACCGATTCATCCGGTATGCCAACACCGGTATCCTGAATATATAGAACCATTTCATCTTCCAGAGCTTCGGCACGCAGCATAACAGTCCCATTGGGGCGGTTGTATTTGATGGCATTGCTCAATAAATTCAACAAGACCTGTTTGATCTTATCGCGGTCAGCTTCAAGCAGGGGCAGCCCTTCAGGTGATTCAACACGGATCTGAATATTATCATCCGTGGCTTTGGAAGCCATGACATCCTTGCACTCGTAGATCAGATCTGCCACACTAAATACAGTTTTGCGGAATTGCACACGCCCTGATTCAAGCCTTGCGAGATCGAGGAAAGAGGAGGCGAGGGCATTTAATCGCATCGTTTCACTGTGAATGTTGTGAATGATCTGATCGCGCTGCTCTTGAGACATTTCAGGACGCAAAAGCAAATATGTGGCTGTACTCAAAGAGGCCAGCGGCGTGCGCAATTCATGCACGAACTCCGAGATCAAATCTGATTGCTGGAACAGGCGCGCATTTTCTATTGCCACGGCGGCTTGCGCCCCCAATACCAGAAGCATGGATTCGTCTGCGTCACTGAATTTGCCTTTGTTCTTGTTCAAGGCCTCCAACACGCCCACGATCTTGTTCTTGGTCACCAGCGGAATCCCAAGGAGCGATTCTGTCGAGAAGCCGGTAGTCTCTTCAATATTTGAAAAGAAACGCGGATCATCGTGAGCGTTCGTAATTCTCACAGGCTTGCGGTTATTAACGATCCACCCTGCGATACTGCCATCCAATGGCACAATGAGCCCGCGCCGCATGGATTCGTCCATGTTCGTTGAAACCTGAAAATACAACTGACGCGAAGTATCGTCATACAACAAAATGGAAGCCGCCTCGGAACCGCTGATCTCTGCCGCAGCGTGGACGATGCGTGAAAGCAAAATATCAAGATCCAGAGTGGAGGCAAGATCGCGCGCAATATCCACCAGCCGGCGGTAGCCATCCAAACGTTCAGTTTTTATTTCAGCCATTTAACACTCTCTCTGCAATTGCGGGGATGATCGTCGCTACATCTTCCAGAATAGCCACATCTGCACGGACATTCAAGTAGGTTTGTGTATTATTAATAATGATCAAATGCGCACCGCGATCCAGCGCCTGCATGGGCAGCCCAGCCACGGGGAGAACCTCCAAAGAGGAGCCGATCACAACCATCAAGTCACATTGGCGCGCCACACGTTGAGCCTTGAACCAGGCAGCTTGAGGCAGTTGCTCGCCGAAAAGAATCACATCAGGCTTCAGGATTTGCGCACACTTTGGGCAATGAGGAATCACACCTTTATCTGCAAACGAAGCGAGATACAATTCTGCATCCACTTTATGATAACACTGGGTACAGGTTAAAGTTTGCATGGTACCGTGCATTTCGATCACATTTTGCGCGCCGGCTTTTTGGTGAAGGACATCAATATTTTGGGTAATAATGGAATGTAAGCGCCCCGCTTTTTCCAGATCGGCCAACGCGTAGTGTGCAGGATTCGGCCTGGCAAAAAAAATCTGACTCGCCAGTGGGCGAAACCATTCATAGAATTTTTCAGGAGCCGTGCGAAAAGTAGTTAGAGAAGCCACCTCCAACGGCTCATCGCGTGACCACAACCCTGTCCCTGTGGAACGAAAATCAGGAATTCCAGATGGTGTGGAAAGCCCCGCACCAGTCAACACTACCGCATGTTTCGACTGACGGAAAAGATCCGCCGCAAAATCAATGTTGGTTTGTGTCTGGGAGGAAAACAAACTCACCGAGCCTTTTCGCGCTCAAGGATGGTATCTGCCATCTTCAGAAATTGCTGCGAAGTGATATTGGTCGGCTGACAGATCACCACGGGGGTTTGCATCCGTATGGCCTGCATGAACAATTCAGGAGCGGGGGTGAGTGTGATCGCAACCGAATGATTTAATTGCTCCTGCACCTTCGCCCATTGCATTTGCGCTTCAGAACGTTGACGATTATTCAACACCACACTAATACTCGTGCGGTCTATTTTTAGATCAGCAATTCCATCGATCAACATCCTGCTATGCTGAATGGAACTGGGCACACCTTCCACAACAATAATGCGCTCAGTACACAGCGGCAGAACCTTTTGCACAAAACCCGGCAAACCAACTCCCAGGTCCAGAACTACGAAACGGGCCAGCGTGGAAAGCCGGGTGACCAATGCCTCATAGTTTTGCACTTGTGAAGTTAAAGTCACATCCCGCGGATTTTCAGAAGCCAATAAAAGTTTTAACCCCGAACCATGTGCAACCAGAGAAGACACCACTTTTTCACGCGTCACCTCCACCACACTGCCTTGTAAAATCTCAGTCAATCCTTTTTGGTTCGGAACACCCAGGTCAGCGCCAAGTGTGCCCTGCCCCGGAGTCAATTCAGCCAGGATCACATCCGATTGTGCGCGGGTAAAAATGGCTGCCGCCAAATTTGAAGCCAGCGACGAAACGCCCAATCCACCGCGCGCAGAAAGTACACCGATCACATAGCCATGATGCTCATGGGATGTAGTCATCACATCACTTGCTTCCTTCGGACCCGAACGCGCAAGCAAAGCCTTTACATGCGCTTGTAATTCAGTGGGATGTGTGGGCTTGGTCAGGTAATCATCTGCCCCCACCTCAAAGCCGGTTACTTTATCATCCAACTGCGTCTTGGCAGTGAACATCAGAATTGGCACAGTGACCGTTGTTGGATTCTTACGCAGCCGGCGCGTAACTTCGTACCCATCCATATCCGGCATCATTACATCCAACAGAATCAAATCCGGGCGCTCTTCAAAAGCCTTCGCCAACCCCTGCGAACCATTTGAAGCCGCAATGATTTGATAGCCCTGTCTTTGCAGCATCAAACCCACGAGTCTGAGTGTATCCACATCATCATCAATAATCAGAATTTTTTCAGTCATTTCGCCTCGGCAATGAAACACAGTCTAACACGATAATTATAACGGATAAGTTGCTTCATTTCAGCAGTACCCTTATGCTATAATGAAAATGCATCAGGAAAGTCCCTGCACACTTGGGGATGATCGGCTTCGACGGGAGAGGCTGGTTCCGGAATGCGAGCCGAGCGCGCGCCGAACTCGTAAAATCAGCGCAAACTTTAAGTGCCAAAAACACTTCATACGCTGCTATGCCCCTCGCCGCCTAAGGCGAACCATAACAGTTGACATCTTCGGATGTCACGTCCGCCGGCACCGAACTCCACCGGGTGACGGATCGGGCGACACAAAGGTGGAGCGCTGCGTATGACTCTGCTAAATACGCCTAAGACCAGCAGATGGTCACAGAGTTACCTGCCCGCTGAGATCTCTGTGATGACTACCTTCAGCAGGCTACGCTCGTAGATTTCCGAGGGTCGAATCTTTCGGACGCGGGTTCAATTCCCGCCATCTCCACACCCATTCGCCCGGCAGGTTATACTGCTGGGCGAATTCGTTTAATGGAGAACCTATGAAAAAACTTTTCTTATTTATTGGATGTCTCATCTTCATCACTGCCTGCCAAAGCGCAACTGCCACATCCCAAACAGAACCCACCCCCCAGGCAGCGACTCAGACTCCGCCCCCGCCTGCCACTGCAACACTAACATTTACTCCCACCCCAACATTACCCCCAACCCCCGTGCCCTTATTCTTTACCGAAGAATTCAACACAGATCTGGGCGCATGGGTCTCCTTCCAAACCGGTGGAGCGGAACCACCAAATGTAAAACTTGAAAACGACTTGCTGCGCATTGATTTTTCCTCCCCGAATACCTGGTATTACGCGATACACAACGCACACGAATACACAAACGTATTTGTCAGCGCAAAATTTTCAGGCACACCTTCCGGCTCGATCGGCGTGATCTGCGATTACAGTGAATCGAATGGATGGTATGAATTCAACCTTGCCAGTGATGGAACCTATAGCGTACTCTTTGGGCAATGGCTGGCGGAAGGCATCGCACAATACACCCCCATCGCAATTGACACAACCGAATACCTGAAAGCCGGAAACCTCGATCACGAGATCGGATTGACCTGTCAGGGAAACATCCTGCTATTACATATCAATGGAAAACTCTTTCGCAAACTGGATGTCACCCGTTACGGTCTCACCGCGGGCAGAATCGGCATCAACGCCTCCTCCTTCGACGAAACCCCGGCAATCGCAATCTTTGACTGGGTAACCGTGAACGAACCAAGCCAATAAAATTTTTATAAGCCGTTAACAGAAATCTTGCATACATCGCTTAATATTTATATATTGAAAACTAACGGCAAGGAGAAACCTTATGGCAAAAATTATTGGCATTGACCTCGGCACGACAAACAGTGTGGTCGCTGTAATGGAAGGCGGCACACCCACAGTCATTACCACCGCAGAAGGCGGACGTATCTGCCCTTCCGTCGTCGCATTCAACAAGAACGGCGAACGCATGGTTGGACAAACTGCAAAACGACAGGCTGTCATCAACTCAGATAACACCGTTTATTCCATAAAAAGATTCATGGGCCGCCACTTTGGCGAAACCAGCGTCGAACGTGGCATGGTTCCATATACAGTCGTCGAAGGACCATCCAATGATGTACGCGTCAAACTTCCTGTTACTGGCAAGGAATATTCCCCGCAGGAAATCAGTGCGATGATCTTGGGCAAGCTCAAATCAGATGCTGAAGCCTATCTGGGTGAACCTGTTACACAAGCCGTCATTACAGTCCCGGCGTATTTTAACGACAGTCAGCGCCAGGCCACAAAAGATGCCGGCAAGATCGCAGGTCTGGAAGTTTTACGTATCATCAACGAACCAACAGCCTCCGCGCTAACTTATGGTCTCGACAAGAAAAAGAATGAAACAATTTTAGTATTCGACCTCGGCGGCGGTACGTTTGACGTATCCGTCCTTGAAGTGGGCGAAGGCGTGATCGAAGTCAAATCCACCAACGGTGATACACACCTTGGCGGCGATGACTGGGATCAAAAGATCGTCAACTGGGCAGCCGATGAATTCAAGAAAGATCAGGGCATTGACCTGCGGGCTGACAAACAGGCATTACAACGTTTGCGCGAAGCCGCAGAAAAAGCCAAGATCGAGCTTTCTACGGTCATGGAGACGGAGATCAACCTGCCTTACATCACTGCTGATGCCAGTGGACCGAAGCACTTACAAGTTAAACTCACGCGCGCCAAATTCGAGCAGATGACCAACGACCTGCTAACCCGCTGCCGCAAACCGTTTGAAGCAGCGCTTAAAGATGCTGGTCTCTCCGCTGAGAAATTGGATGAAGTGGTTCTCGTCGGTGGTTCGTCACGTATGCCAATGGTACAGGATCTGGTTCGCAGTTTGACAAATGGCAAAGAACCGAACAAGGGTGTCAATCCCGATGAAGTAGTGGCGATTGGTGCGGCCATTCAAGCTGGTGTACTTGGTGGTGACGTAAAGGATATTTTGCTGCTGGATGTCACTCCGCTTTCACTCGGTGTGGAAACAATGGGCAGTGTGATGACCGTGATGATCGAACGCAATACCACCATCCCTGTCCGCAAGACAGAGACCTATTCAACAGCTGCAGACAACCAAACCGCAGTGGACATTCATGTTTTGCAAGGTGAGCGCCCAATGGCAGCTGACAATATGACTCTCGGCAGATTCCGATTGGATGGGCTTCCCCCTGCTCCGCGCGGTGTGCCGCAAGTGGAAGTTACTTTTGATATTGACGCGAACGGCATCATCCATGTCACAGCGAAAGATAAAGCCACTGGCAAGGAACAGAAAGTTGCCATCACGGCTTCGACCAACCTGAACAAGAACGATATTGACCGCATGGTGCAGGAAGCGCGTCAAAATGAAAGCGCGGATAAACAGCGCCGCGAAGTGATCGAAGTAAAAAACAATGCCGATAACCTTGTGTATCAAACCGAAAAAGCATTGCGTGAGCTTGGCGATAAAGTGCCGGCGGCGGAACGCGGCTCAATTGAAACTCAGATCAACGATCTGAAGCAAGCCGCACTAGGTGAAGATGTTGCAAGTATCAAGAAAAATACTGAGACATTACAAAACTCCTTCCACGCATTGAGCCAGCAGCTTTATGCACAGGAACAACCGCAAGGTCAGCCTGAAGGGCAGGCGCAAGGCGGGCAATCTTCCGCACAAGATGGAGATGTAATTGACGGTGAAGTGAAGGAATAGTGTGAGTAACGAGTAATAAGTGAGAAGTAAAAGTGCGCCGACAATTTTCATTGTCGGCGCACTTTTTTCAGGATAAAGAATTTTTCAGAAAACAGGATCAGCTATCCCTGAGCGGGATGCGGGGCTTGAGTCGGTTTCTTGTTTTGGGGGAAGAGTCCATCAATCACAATGGCAAGGATTCGATATATCAATAAAAAGAGCAGGCTGCCGGCGGAAATCCAATAATAGTTTTGCGCCCAGCCTGCGCTGGTATCTGTGCCGCTGAATAAGCCATGAAAGATTGCGAGCAGGTACATTCCAAAACTTCCGTAATGAAGGAAACGCCATGATTTTTGTCCGATGATCGGGCGGATATAAAACGTGATTGCGAGGATCGCCCATGTGTAAAATGCGATCTGGCCGATGCCCACCCAAAATGGACGATAATCTACGGTGCTGAATGGAATGAGTAATTGTAAGAAGGTGAAATTGATGTAATGGTCGCCGAGAATCACGATGGCATGAAATACGGCGAATGCCAAACCCAGCAAACTGACGTATTCATGCAAGGCAAACGCGGCGGGTGCGCCGGGCCATAGGCGTGCCATTTTATTGGAGATACCCAGGCCAAGTGCCATGGAGATCCAAAGCAGACTTAAAGATACAAAGGCTGTGCCGCGTGATAAATACCAATAGGCTTTTGGAGCGTCGCCGTTGAGAGAAAAGGCCATGTTGGGCAGCCAGGAAGGCAGAACCAGGACGGCGAATAACAGACCGACGATCATGGCTAACAGGAACATCAAAAAAGTTTGGATGTTGACGGATGATTCATATTCAGTTTCAGTTGAGTTTACAGACATACTATACTCCTTACAAATATTCAAAAATGCGCTGGCTGTAAAACGTGTGTCCATTTTCGAGGACGATAATGCCAGCCAGCACGGGGTCCGCTTCGATCCACTTTAATCCTTCTTCGCTGCCCAAAATCAGTACGGCTTTCGCGGCGGCTTCAGCTTCCATGACGGTCGGCGCGACGATAGTGGCGGTGACGACATTTGTTTGAGCAGGCTGAGCCGTGTATGGATCGATGATGTGATGACGCGCTAATCCGTTTTGTTTCCAATGGCGGCGATCTTTGCCTGAGGTGGCAACTCCGCAGCGATTGAGGTTTAGGGTTTCAAAATCTGTTTCTTTCACGAATGGATTCTTAACACCAATCTGCCACGGCTGCCCGTTTGCAAGGGAATCACTTATGGCAATGTCACCGGCGGCGTTCATTAATACGGAACCAAATTCTTTAAGTCTTTCAACGGTTTGATGCGCGGCCCAGCCTTTTGCAACTCCGCCAAAATCAAGATGCACGCCATGAGGCAGGCAAATGGTTTGGGATTTTTCATCCCAGACTACGAGTGAAAGCGGATGCGTTGCTGTTAAAATTTGAGCTTTCATTTTTATTTTGATAACGCGGCAGGTTATCAAAACTTTGGTCATAACCGGCTTCGAGCATTGCATCTAAAACGGTCGGCGTGACCAGTCCATTTGTAATGATTTCGGCAGATAGGGAATATTGGAAGACATCCCACAGCGTATCACTGACTTCCACAGGCTGGTCGAATGTTTGGTTGAGAAGAGACAACTCACTGTTAGGGCGGAAGCGGCTGAGAGTCTGCTCCCAGCCTTCGAACCAGACTGGAATTTCGTCTATTATGGAGGGAGCGGAATTTGCCCCTTCCATAACGACAAGCATTTCGCCGCCCATGGCGCGGAATGGCAAACGATGCAACATTATGATGAACCTGTTGAAGTAACAGTCCCGCCGCCAGTGTTGGCGCCGGTGTTGGCGCCGCTGTTGTTTCCACCGCCACCACCGCCGCCGGTCTGAACAATGATCTGAGTCTGCGGGGCAGTTCCACCTAACAAAATGGGGCCGCTCGGCAAAGCTGCACCTTGCGCTGTGGGTTGAGTTTCAACCACCGGTGTAACTATTTGTACCGGGTCCATCGGCGGCTGTGCGGCCTGTTCCTGCGCACGTTTTATGGCGGCTTCACGATCTGGGCCAGCAAACATATTCCAGAAAATAAGCGAAAAGGCCATTGATCCAGTCGCGATCACCAGTTGTATATCATTCCAATTTCGAGATGCGGGTTTATTTGCCATGTTGAATACTCCTGTTAAACAGGTTGAAATTAATCATCATCCCCATCTTCATGCTCTTCGTGCTCTTCGTGCTCTTCATGATCTTCGTGATCGTCGTCGCCACTGGACGTAGTAACAACAGCGGTGGTACCGCCGCCGGTATCTTCGTTATCACTGCCGGGTCTTCTTTGAGTAATTATCGTGACGGGTAATTTGGAAATGGAGAGTATCTGTCCATCGAGACTCAGATAGACAATATCGCCCGATGAAAATGTGACCAGATAAGCATCTGTGTTTTCAAAAAGGGTAATTTCGACACTGTAAAGATCTGTGCGTCCCAACACTTTGCTGGCGATGGCCGCGGCGGCTTCAGGGGCAATTGTCACAACTTGAGTGGGAACCACTTGAGTAGGAACTACAGCCTCAATCGGCTGGTTGACCATTTCAACCATTGCGGTTGGCTGGGTGGCTGCGGCCACTTCGGTTGCACTGACGATATTCTTATAAGCTGAAGCCACCCCAAACAAAACGGCCAATACAAACGTGGTCAAAACCCCAGAAACGAACAAAGTACTTTTTCTCATGAAATTAGTCTCCTTTTTGACTGTATAAGGGATAAGTCGTTTTAACTTCAAAAGAGATACTACCTGAATATGAGAGATTACTCAGACACTCCAAAAATAGTACCAAAGTACCATCAGTATCGTCGCTTGGCTTTATCTAAATTATTTTGGGGTCTATCATTTTTAATGGGAATCTTTTTCTTAACCACAAAGGAGACAAAGTGGCACAAAAAAAAGACTAAGAATCCCTTTGTGACCCTTCGTGGTAAGGGTTTTTCCGCAAAACAGAAGAGCCTTATTTTGTTATACAAGGTATTGCGCAAGCATGTATAATCTTCCCATGAACAGAATCAAAAAAATAAACAAACTCTGGTTAATTCCAGCTGCGCTTCTGCTTGGCATTGGCCTGTATTTCATTCCACCGATTCACGACCGCCTTGCTCCTCGTGTAGACCTCGTGCGCACAAGGATCGTCTATTTTTTCAAACCGCCCGCTGAAGCAGTCTTTCAACCCAGCGGACAAACCGCATTAACCATTGAAACAGCCATTGTGACCGCTCGCGCCGAAATGCTGTTGACATTAACTCCCAGGGCGACCATGACTCCCACACAGGGACCTACTCCCACACCCACGATCACCTCCACGCCGCTGCCTGCTTCTGTTATTCTGCCGGGCGTTGTCTACGTTGATCAGCACGGCGCATGGAACTATTGCGGGCCGGCCAACTTAACCATGGCACTTAAATTCTGGGGCTGGCAGGGCACTCGTGATGATGTTGCCAAAGTTGTCAAACCCGGCTCAGGCGACCCGAAGAAGAATTTTATTGAGCAGGGTCTGCCAGATAAAAACGTGATGCCCTACGAACTCGTAGACTTCGTAAATGAAAATACGAACCTGCGCGCGCTTTCCCGTTACGGCGGAGACGAGAATCTTGTCAAACGTTTGCTTGCCGCAGGATTTCCCGTACTCGTGGAAAAAGGATATTACGAACACGATTACACCGGCAAAATTGACTGGCTCGGACATTATCTTTTCACCACCGGCTACGATGATGCGCGCGGCGGATTTATTGTGCAGGACGCCTATCTAAAACCCGGCAAAGACTTGCTTAGTACTTATGCCGCGTATCAAGATGGCTGGCGTTCATTTAATTATATTTTTATGGTGATCTATCCGCCTGAACGTGAAAAAGAATTAATCGACCTGCTCGGCCCGTGGAAAGATGAAACATGGGCTACACAGCACGCGCTTGAACTGGCTGAAAAAGAAATCAAAAGTCTAAAAGGCAATGACTTATTCTTTGCCTTATTCAACAAAGGGACAAGCCATGTGGCTTTACAGCAATATGTCGATGCCGCGGCGGCTTACGATCAGGCATTTGCATCCTACGAAAAATGGGACATTAAAGAAAAGAACCGTCCCTTCCGCATGATGTGGTATCAAACAGGGCCTTACTTTTCCTATTACTATCCAGGCCGCTATTTGGATGTGATCAATCTCGCAGACACAACCTTAAACGACACCATCTCCACACCAACTCTCGAAGAATCCCTGCTCTGGCGCGGACGTGCCTACTATCAGATCGGAGATACAGAATCAGCCGTGGCTGATTTCCGCGCCGCATTAAGAGTCCACATTAACTGGACTCCCGCAGTGCAGGCACTTCAAGATTTGGGATTGCAGCCTTAAGTGCAGTTTAGTCAACGGCATGATCGGGTACCTGCGAAAGTCAAAATCTCCAACTAACAAACCACTCAACTAACAAACTATGAAACTACTCCATTTCGCCGACGCACATATTGACATGGCCAACTATGGCCGCCACGATCCCGAAACGGGACTTCCCATGCGCGTGCTTGATTTCCTCAAGTCACTGGATACCATCGTGAATACAGCCATCTCCGAAAAAGTGGATCTGGTCATCTTTGCCGGCGATGCCTACAAAGACCGTTCCCCTGCGCCCACCTTTCAACGCGAATGGGGCAGACGCATCATGCGTTTGTCGCAGGCCAGGATCCCCACTTTGTTATTGATCGGCAATCACGATATATCACCGTCCATCGGGCGGGCTCATGCGCTTCAGGAATTCAAAACTTTGCAAGTCCCATTTGTGCAGGTGCTGGATAAACCCTGTCTGCTAAAGCCAAAGGATCTATGGGATCTGCCGATTCAAGTCATCGCGATGCCGTGGATCACCCGCTCGGGATTAATGGCCGCAACAGGCGAGACTGATTCCAGTGAAGCGTATTCACGCATCGAAGGCAATATCGGAAATTTGATCGAAGGCTGGCTTGATGAAGTAGACTCGTCACTGCCAGTGATTCTCACGGCACACGCATCGATCGAAGGCGCGAAGTTTGGCGGCGAAAGGCTGGTGATGCTTGGCAATGACCTGGTGCTTTCGGGCAGTCTGGTGAAAAATCCAAAATTAAGTTACGTCGCCATGGGACATATCCACAAGCCGCAGGATGTGAATGAAGGCTTCCAGCCGCCGGTGATTTATCCCGGCTCGATCGAGCGCGTGGACTTTGGCGAAGCGAAAGAGGATCGTTTCTTTATCGTGGCAGAAGTTGAAAAAGGAAAAGACACGCAGGTGGAGTGGAGACAACTCACAGGGGTGAGAAAGTTTATAGATCGCCGGACAGTTCTCAGGTCGGGGGAGAACGTGAACGAGTTTCTTAAAGACGTATTACCCAGCCCGAAGGAAATGTCTGAGGCGATTGTCCGCTTGTCGGTTGAATATCCAAGAGAATGGGATACCTTGATCGATGAAACCGATCTGCGAAAATACACCGAAGGTGCGTTTGAATTTCATCTGGTGAAACGCCCGCAAAGTGAGGCGCGTGTGCGCATCGCCGAGGGACAGGTGGTCAGCAGTTTGAGCCCGCTTGATCTGCTTGCGCAATATTTTGATGCATCGAAAGCAAAAGACACAGATGAACTGCAAAAACTCGCGCAGGAAATTATTTCTGAAGATCCGCTTGAGGATTAAAAAGTAGACACGGAAACAAGTAAACAAGTACAATGCAACTCGTAAATCTAAAATCAGCAATCAAAAATCCAAAATCGTAAATCGAAGAGGTTGTATGTCCAAAGAGAATTCACGTTATCGTTGGTTCGTCGTTGCTGTATTCTTCTTTTTCATGCTCCTGCATCAAACTGACAAGTTGATGATCGGCTCGCTGCAAGTGCAGATCAGCGAGGACTTTAAACTTAACAACCAGCAATGGGGCTTGATCAATTCGGGCGCGTTGATCGTAGGTACCATTCTTTATCCGATCTGGGGTTATTTATACGACCGCTACTCGCGCACAAAACTTCTTTCACTTGCATCATTTATCTGGGGCGGCACCACATGGCTGAACGCCATCGTGCGCAGCTTCGGCGGATTCCTCGCCACACGCGCATCGACCGGCATTGACGATTCATCCTACCCTGGTTTGTTCACGTTGATCGCCGATTATTTCGGCCCGAACCTGCGCGGAAAAATTTATGGCATTCTACAACTTGCGCAGCCGCTCGGCTATCTGTTGGGCATGATCCTCGCATTGATCGTCGCGCCCATGATCGGCGGCTGGCGTTCCATCTTTTACATCACCGGTTCGCTGGGACTGGTCCTCGCGGTCCTGATCTATTTTGGCGTGAAAGAAATGCCGCGCGGACAGGCCGAACCTGAATTCGAAGGCATGACTGAAATGCAAACCTTTAAATTCTCATGGGCCGAAGCGCAGGGAGATCTTCAAGAAGAAAACCATGTGGTTCGTTTTTTTACAGGGCTTCGCGGGCGTCTTCCCGTGGAACGTGATCACCTTCTTCTTCTTTGGTTATCTTGAAACAGAACGCGGCTACGACGCCAACAGCATTCTCTTCACCATGGCGCCCGTCATCCTGATCCTCGCCGGCGGATATTTCGTAGGCGGCGCGCTCGGTGATTTCGCCTATAAATTCACAAACAAAGGCCGCATCATTGTTTCCAGCATCGGCGTGTTAATGGGCGCGATCTTCATGTACTTCGCCATCAACACACCCATCGAAGCCACCAATCAATTTTTTATTCTGATGTGTCTCACCGCGCTCTTCATGCCGCTTTCCTCTGCCAACGTCATCGCCACTGTGTATGACGTCACCGTGCCCGAAGTCCGCTCGACCGCGCAGGCCGTGGAATACTTCATCGAAAACGCGGGCGCGGCCTTCGCTCCCATCATCACCGGCTACATCGCAGACATGTACAACCTGCAAACCGCCATCATATTGATCTGCACCGTGGCCTGGGGCTTATGCTTCTTCTTCTATCTCGGTGCGATCTTCACCATCGACAAAGATGCGCACGATCTCCGCAATCAAATGGCAGACCGCGCAAAAGCCATGTAAATCCCGCCCTAACCATACAAAAGGCAAATGGAGGAAAATTTTCCATTTGCCTTTTGTGTTTACAGGCATAACCCAAACCGGGTGTTGAATTTTTGCGCAACGCCGTTTCTAGGGTGGTATAATTTTTTTGAATTAAAGATCTTGTAAGGAGTTCCCATGTCAGGTCATTCAAAATGGTCCACCATTAAACGAAAGAAAGGTGTTGCCGATGCAAAACGCGGCGCCATCTTCACACGGCTTGCCCGTGAAATCGTCATCTCGTCCCGCGAAGGCGGCAGTGATGTCGATTCAAATTTTCGTCTACGCCTTGCCATCGATAAAGCCCGCGCAGAAAATATGCCCAAGGACAATATCGAACGCGCCATCAAGCGCGGTGCCGGCGAAGATAAAGACGGCACAGTTTTCGAAGAGATCACCTTCGAAGGGTATGGTCCGCACGGTTCGGCGCTCATGGTGACCTGTGTCACCGATAACCGCAATCGCACGGTCCCAGATATGCGTCATGCCTTTAGCAAATACGGCGGCAACATGGCAGAAGTGGGCGCAGTCGGCTGGCAATTTGACCGCAAATCTTATTTCGCCTTTCCTTCGAGTCAATTATCTTTTGATAAAGCATTTGAACTCGGTATCGTGGTCGGCGCAGACGATGTAGTAGACGGCGGCGATACAATTGATATTTATGCTCCCGTCGAATCTTTCAAAACCATTGCCGATGCGCTTCATCAGGTGCATGTTCATCCCGATGAAGCCGGCTTGCGTATGATCGCCAAGCAGGAAATCGAACTCGATGTCGATTCAACCTTGAAATTCATGAAAATGGTTGAAGCCATCGAAGAACTTGACGACGTACAGGATGTTTTCCACAACGTTAAAGTTTCAGACGAAGCTCTGGCCGCACTCGAAGCCGCTTAAGAAAACCAGACTTCGGAAGTTTTTTAAGAGTCGTTCCAGCCTGAATGCCTCAAGGAAAACTTCCGAAGTCTTTTTAATGTGTAAATAAATTATGACTCTCGCCCTCGGAATTGACCCCGGTACCGCCACCACTGGATTCGGTCTCGTGCGCCTCATGCCTAACGGGGATCTGGTCGCTGTTTCCTACGGCATTATCTCCACCCCGAAAGAGTCCTCACCCGCTGCGCGCCTCGAAATGTTATTTGATCAGCTCAATGATCTGCTCAAAGAGCATAAACCCGATACCGCCGCCGTGGAGCAATTGTTCTTTCAGACCAATGTCAAAACCGCCATCGCCGTGGGACAGGCGCGCGGCGTAATTCTGCTCTGCATCCAAAAAGCAGGTATCGAACCTTTTGAATACACCCCCAACGAAGTGAAACAAGCCGTGGCCGGTTACGGCTCCGCAGACAAACGTCAGGTACAGGATATGGTGCGCGCCCTGTTGCAACTGGATAAAATCCCAAAGCCTGATGACGCCGCTGATGCTCTGGCAATTGCGATCACACACTTAAATACAAAACGTTATGAATAAACGGTAAAATACAAACATGATAGCAACCCTCCGTGGAGAAATCTCCCAAATAGAAGAGAACGCCCTGATCGTCGAAGTCGGCGGTGTGGGATACAGAGTCTTTGTCCCTGCGCCTTTGCGCGGACAATCTAAAGCTGGTGAATCCATATTTTTGTTCACCCATCTTGTCGTGCGTGAAGATGCGTTCCTGCTTTATGGATCTGAATCTCAAAGCGACCGCGAACTCTTCAACATCCTGCTCGGCGTGGACGGAGTCGGCCCGAAGGTCGCGCTCTCCGTTTTATCCACCATGACGCTCGATGCGATCCAGCGCGCCGTCTTCGCCGAAGAACCCGATGTATTGAGCCGCGTTCCCGGAGTCGGCAAAAAGACCGCGCAGAAAATGGCGCTGCATCTCAAAGATAAACTCAAACCCGCTGACTCACTCTCCAGACTCTCCGCCATGTCAGACACCGATGCCGAAGTCATCGCCGCATTGACCGCGCTGGGTTATTCACTAGTCGAAGCGCAAGCCGCACTTCAATCCATACCAAAAGATTCACCGGATGATACAGGCGAACGCCTCAGATTGGCACTGGGATATTTCCAATAGTTACTGTGATCTAATAGGCCAGTTTTAAGCTAAATCTGACCGACAACGGCTGACCGCAACGTCTATGCATAAGTTAGGTGCTTGTCAAAAAACGCAAAAGCCGTATATGTCAAGAAAATTATCTGTGAGTAAAGATTTATGGAAGGAGTTTCAATTTTATTAAAAGACGATGGCTTCATGTTCATCTTCTGGGGAATACTTTGTGGATTCAATTTATTCTGGGATAATTATTGCTTTCGGTCAAAACACCTTTCCGAAAATGAATTAGTAGAAATTTCACCAGACTTCAAAGGAATAAATTCGCATTATTTGATGTTCGCTCTTCTTTGTTATGTATTTTTGATTTGTATACCATATTTAATATTCTCGCCACGGCTAGATAGTTGGTCATTAATGAACTATGGGAGAAGGTTCTTTCCTTCCTTTACTTTTATTTTTTCTGGAATTGGTATTTATCAAGGTGCATTTGCATTAACAAAAGGCGTATATCCGCAAATCAAATATTTTGGCTATATTTATGATGATATAAAACATATTCGTCGTGTTGCAGCTTACCAAATTATTTCTTCGATTTCATTAATTGTTCTTTCTGTTTTAGCCTTTCTTATTACGGTTTAGGTAAAAGGCAAAAGGTGTACAATTCCAAAACTACACCTAACAAAGCGTGCGCTGGATGCCAGGGATTCTGCGGTATTTTCGGGTATTTTTCTGGCTTCGAGTTTTCTCTACTCTCGAACAGAATCTATGCCCGCTCACACACAGATAACGCAAACCGATAGTTGTCGGCGGTCAAATCGCGGGAGCAAGATAATTGTGCGTAAGATGAGTACTCAATGAAACCAGGCGACCAAATCCAAGTCCGCGCCTGTAAAACGGACGGAACTATATATCGAAGCTGGCAAGCCACAATCGAGTCTGTTAACACAGACTCGATTGTTACAATTGCACCTGCGGGCTCGTCCGTGTTTAATATCAAGGGTGAAGATCTTCCGCTTCTTTATCATTACCGAGCTTATTACTGGCGCGAGAAGTTCTATAATTTGATCGAAATCTTTGAAGCCAATGGTGAGCTGCATCATATTTATATTAATGTTGCTTCGCCTCCCGAATTCAAAAATGAGACAATGAGTTTCAAAGACCATGAACTGGATGTGTCAAAGTATCCGCTCAAACCCGCTGAATTGATCGACGAAGATGAATTCGCCGAAGCCGCAGTAAAATATCAATACACAAAAGAATTTCAAGCGCAAATGTACACCGCCGCAAAAGAAGCGCTCGAACTCGCAAATCACTGGCAAGCAAAGCCCTCGCCATATTTCCCATAAAAGCTTCATCACTTCTTACTTCTTACTTTTTACTTTTTTTCATCCTTCACAATTCATCCTTCATCCTTAAGTCCCAGGAGTTCCCCATGCTCAATAAAAAGATCACATTCATCGGTCCTGGTGTAATGGCAGAAGCCATGATCGCCGGCCTCTTGCGCCAAAAACTCGCAGACCCTAAAAATATCACCGCTTCAGGTCCACACGAAGAGCGTGGACAGGAATTACACAAGAAGTATGGAATCAAAGTGACGACAGATAACGTGTCCGCAGTCCACGACGCGGACGTGGTTGTGCTGTCTGTCAAACCGCAGCGATTAAGCGAAGTCATGAAGGGACTCAAAGGCATCCGTCCGGGCGCGTTGGTTCTGTCCATTATTGCGGGCGCAACTATCAAGAAGATCGGCACCGGACTGAAACATAAGGCCATTGTCCGCTCGATGCCGAATACACCGGGACAGATCGGCGAAGGAATCACCGTTTGGGCCGCATCAAAAGATGTAAGCGAAGAACAACAAAAGATGGCACGCTCCCTATTGAGCGCCATGGGCGAGGAAGTATTTGTGGAAGATGAAAGTTATCTCGATATGGCAACCGCACTTTCAGGTTCCGGCCCTGCGTATGTCTTTCTCTTCACCGAAGCACTGATCGACGCCGGAGTCCACATGGGATTCCCACGCCGCATCGCCGAGCAGTTGGTTTTGCAAACCATCAAAGGATCGGCTTCATATTATCAAGGCGCAAGCAGACATCCCGCCACCTTGCGCAATCAAGTCACATCCCCCGGCGGGACATCCGCTGAGGCTTTGTATTATCTTGAAAAAGCCGGCTTCCGCACCGCCATCTCACGCGCGGTCTGGGCCGCCTATCAACGCTCACTGGAATTAGGCAAGGAAAAGCCCGGTCATATTTCTGATGTTAATGAAGATGAAGAGAAATGAAACCACCTGAACAAATCGAAACCGAACGACTTCTACTCCGCAAACCGCGCATGGACGATGCGCCGGCTGTCTTTGCAAGTTGGGCAAAATATCCAGAAGTGACCCGCTTCCTCTCGTGGCATCCGCATGAAAATGTGACGCAGACCGAAGCATTGGTGAAAAGATCCATTGATAATTGGGAAGGAGAAACAAATTTCCGCTATCTGCTTGAGATCAAGGAAAGCGGTGAACTGGCCGGGATGATCGAACTGCGGCTGGAGAAGGAAACTTTCAAAGTAAGTTTCGGATATACAGGCGCATATGCCCAATGGGGCAAAGGCTACATGACCGAAGCTGCACGTGCCTGTATTGACTGGTCATTTCAACAGCCGGGCGTTGTCCGCGTTTATGCCACAACAGATGTGGATAACATTCCATCCCAGCGGGTTCTGGAAAAAGCAGGGATGCAGCGTGAAGGTCTCCTGCGCAAAGAAAGTATCCGCCCGAATATGGACCCCGAACCGCGTGATTGTTATATGTACGCGATCGTGAAGTAAATCGGAGCGCGGATTTTTAATCCGCAAGTTTTGAAAAACTAAACCAGAGATGAACAAAGAAGAACGGAGATTTGAAAGAATATCTTTGTTTACATTGTGCCCGTATGGGTATCTCCGTTTATCATGGTTAATTGGAATTAAAAAACGCACTCTCGAAAAGGCAATAACCAAACTCTATCGCTTATAATACGGGGCGTTCAAATCTACTGCTCGTTGCATAATTTCAAAATTTATTCAGCAAATTATGCAGTACTTTGTAAAGCTGGAAAATCATGTCACTTATTACAGTAAGCTCACTCGCAAAATCATACGGCCCCACTGATATTTTCAGCGGGGTATCCTTCTCTGTCGTCAAAGGCGCGCGCATGGCCATCGTCGGGCCAAATGGAATCGGCAAAACCTCGCTCATGAGAATCCTCGTCGGCGCTGACGAACCCACATCGGGAACAGTATCCCGCACACGCGGAGTCCGAATCGGGTATTTGTCGCAAGAGGCAGATTTCAAAATGCAGGGAACGATCTGGACGGCCTGCGAATCCGTCTTTGAGCATTTCAAAGCAGAGCAGGAGGAATTGCATCGCCTTGAAGACTCAATGTCTGATCCGAATGCCGATCTCGATGAAGTAATGGAACGTTACGGAAAATTACAGGAAGAATTCGAACGGCGCGGCGGCTACACCTACACCACAAAAATTTGCACAGTCTTAACCCGGTTTGGGATTCAGCGAAGAAGATTATCAACTCGATCTCGATCATCTTTCGGGCGGCCAACGCACACGCGGATTTCTTGCAAAACTTTTGCTCGAAGACCCCGATCTGCTTCTGCTCGATGAACCCACCAATCATTTGGATATTGCCGCCGTCGAATGGCTCGAAGGCTATTTGAGTCAATGGGAAGGCGCGGCTATTATCATTTCGCATGACCGTTTCTTTTTGGATAAAGCCAGCAACGGCATTTTGGAAATGTTCCCCGGCACAACTGAAACCTATCGCGGCAATTACAGCGCGTATCTGAAACAACGCGTTGAACGCATGGAACGCAGGCAGGAAATTTTCGACGCCGAAAAAGAAAAGCTGCAAAAAGAAATGGAATACATCCGCAAGAATGTGGCGGGACAAAATGTATTGCAGGCCAAAGGCAAACTCAAACGCCTCTCGCGCATTATTCAAGCCATCGAACAGATCGGCATGGAAGCCGCGCTCAAACAAAAATGGAGCGAGACCGCTGGCGAAATTTCAGTCACCACCTCCATCCTCGGTGTGGATGAAGCCGGCCGCCGCATCAATGCGCTGCAATCACCTGTGCGCCAATTACCAAATTTGCATCTGCGTCTCGCGCAAGCGGCGCGCTCCGGCGATATGGTCATCCGCACCGAGAATCTCAAAGTTGGATTCTCTGACAAGTTTTTATTCTCATCTCCAAATATAGATTTGAGACGCGGCGACTGTGCCGCATTGATCGGACCGAACGGCGCCGGCAAGTCCACTTTTCTGAAGACGATCCTCGGTCAGATTCCGCCGTTAGCTGGTGAGGTGACTCTGGGAGAGAGTCTGCACATTGGGTATTTTGCTCAAGCGCACGAAAGCCTCGATCCGCAAAAAGCGTGATCGACGAGATCATGTACGCCACCGGCTGGCTTCCACAAAAGGCGCGCGAGTATCTCGGCAAATATCTATTCTCCGGCGATGACGCCTTCAAGAAAGTATCCATGCTCTCCGGTGGTGAGCGCGGACGTTTGGCATTGGCCAAGCTCGCCTTGCAGGATACAAATTTATTATTACTCGACGAACCCACCAACCATTTGGATATTCCTCGCAGGAAATTCTCGAAGCCGTGCTTGATGATTACGAAGGCACAATTCTATTGGTCACACATGACCGCTATCTCGTAGATGCCATCGCAACTCAAATCTGGGAGATCGACACAGACGAATCACATCTCATCATCTTCAAGGGTATTTACTCTCAGTTGAAAGAAGAAAGAGAGAAAGACCTCGCCCGCCGTGCCACCGTACAAGCCGAGCGTGAATCTGCGGTGGTTGCTGATAAGAAAAAGATGCGCCAAAAGCCAAGTCACCGGCCACAAAAGAAGATAAAAAGAAGAACGCAAAAAAGCAGGAACTTGAAAGCAAGATCGCCAAACTCGAAGCGCAGTTAAGCGAGATCGGCGAAAAACTGGCACATCCGCCCAAAGACCCGGGTGAAGTGGTAAAACTCGCAAAAGATTACGACCTCACGCAAAAAGAAATGGATGCTACTCTGGCAGAGTGGGAAGCGCTGCAGTAACGGACGATAAACCATAGACCACGGACGACTGTCCGTGGTCTATTTTTTTAATGACATATCTTTGTTCCTCTCCGTTTAACATGCTGAAATTGACAAAAGCCAACATACCCGGGATGAAGTAAAATTTCTGTCGTACCTTTGTCTGATACTGCATTTATCGTTTAACGAATATGGTTGACCTAAAGGAAAACATAAAAATGGAAATCATCTCTTTTAACGGCAAGACCTACACCAGCATTGACGAAATGCCAGCCGAGCAGCGCGCTGCTTACGAGCAGATCATGGATTTCATGCAGGATAAAAACAACAACGGCATTCCCGATCTATTCGAAGGGGATGCGCTTCAGAAGATGCTTGGCATATCAGAGAATACAAGCGTCATCATCAATGGAAAACAGATGCAAAGCCTTGACTCTCTTCCGCCTGAAGCACGCGCCAAGTTTGAAAAATCGATGGTGTTGATTAGCCGCATGGGACTTCTGCCCAAAGGCACGCCCACCTTTACACAAAGTGAACCCGCCTTTAAATCCGCACCGCCGATCATGCAATCATCTCCAACGGCCATTTCAGAAGATTCCGGCTCACAGACCGGCGTTATCATTGCTGTCGTCGCGGTGCTGTTGTTGTGCGCCATTGTCGTGGCCGGCGGAATTGTTTTTCTTCTTATGCGCCAATAACACACCATGACACTGATTCTGATTTACTCATTGATCGCAGGCGTAATTTCCGCACTGACCGCGCCCATCCCGGGCACATCCCTGCTGTTGACCGCGCTGGAGATCTATATGCTCGTTCATCTGGCAAAGATACACAAATTTCAACTCGGCTTCAAAGAGATCGGATATTCAGCCATGGCGATCTGGGGACTCTCCACCCTATTAAAGGATGCCGCCCTTGAAATATTAACCTTTGTCCCGGTCATCGGCTGGGCATCGGAAGTGATCGTGGCCGTTTTATTTGTGTTCTTTCTGGGAAACCTTGCAAATTTGTATTTCAAGCGGAATGTTTAAGTCCCGTTAACCTGCTCTTCAAAATGGGTTAAGCGCAGTTCTTTATAATGCACTCATCACCCATGAGAGTCAACCCTGTTCCACATTATTTGAATATATTTCCCACCGGCCATATTCCAGTACCCGTCTGCATTGGAGATTTGCCTCTTTCCAACTATATGGTCTCCTATGATACGCTGGCTGAAAAGGTGGTCAATCACCTGCGTGAAAATCCGCTGGTTCCGGGAGCGGTCGTCACGCAGGGAAAAAGATTACTGGGCGTGCTCCCGCGTCACAAAATGTTTGAAAGGCTGGGACGCCGCTACGGGGTGGAATTATTCCTCACCAAACCAGTGGGCGATCTATTGATGGAACTGCATACGGATGTCTTCAGCCTTAAGAGTCAACTGCCCATTAATACCGCCGCCAAACTGGCCCTCAGCCGCTCACAAGACGGCACATACGACCCGATCGTTGTTGAATATGACGATGGCAATTATGCCCTGTTGGATATGTATGTGCTTTTGTTGAGTCAATCACAATTATTAAGTAATATGAACGGCGTGATCAGTTCATTGAATGATATTGAAACAATTCTCTCCAGTGAGTCACCGGGGCGTAATATACTGGAATTGATCCTTGAGAGTTTACGCCTTGTTGCCCCCTATCATGAAGCAGAGATTATCATTCAAAACAACTCAACCTATGAAAGCCTGAGAAGCAATGAGCATGTAAAACTTCTGGATGATCCCTTGCGTTCGAATGAAATTTACAGATCTGTCTTAACCATGAGTCAGCCATTCAGCATTGAAGATGTGCGCATGGTTCCTGCCTGGAACGGGGTCTACGCATCCTCCAACACACGCTCATGGATGGGCATTCCCGTTACAGATCAAAACGGAATTGTCGGACTGCTTGCGCTTTCACGTTTTAGCGTATCCCCCTTCAACAATAACGAGAAGGAAATGGCGCAGGTATTTGCGCGCTACATCAATACGTTCCTTATTAACCTGACACGACAGACTGAGCGAAGATATATTTACAACAAAGTAATCTGACTTAACTTCACGGCACCGGCGGGACCTTGAGAATGAAGCCCACCAAATAACCGGCCAGCGCACTGACAGTGCCGATCACTGCCATTTCAAGTCCGCTCTTCATTGGTTTGCCAACGGTCACACGAGCCTTGTAGGCGCCGATCCCAAATAACACCAGCGCAGTCACCAGCACTGAAAGCCACATGCTGGTCGAAACCGACCAGATCATAAAGGGGAATAACGGGACGAGCGATCCGGCAATCGCGGCAAAACCAACTACCAGCGCGGCACGAATCGCAGACTTACGGTCCACTGGCGCGAGTTGATGCTCCTCCGCCATCATCACCGCCACCCAGACATCATTGTTGGCAGTGATCGTTTCCACGATACGATCCAGCAATTCCCCGCTAAACCCTTTGCTTTCATAAATATCGCGGATCTCTTTAATTTCAAGATGCGGCGTTTCTTTAATGTGACGATACTCGCGCTCGCGTTCGCTTTGATATAAATCTGCATCGGCCAGTGTGGTGGTATAAGCCACAGCCCCCATCGAAATGGATTCAGCAAAAGTAGTGGCGAGCCCGGCCACTAAAACAATACGGGCATCACTCGTGGCCGCCGCAATCCCCAGCACAACCCCAAGCACGTTAACCAGTCCATCCTGCGCGCCGAGAATAAAATCCGAAAGACCCGAAGCCCGTTTATGCGGGTCTGTTTGGGTGTGATGCAAAACTTCATTTATAAGTTGATCGTGCGTTACAGGTTCCATGCTTAACATCATACTCAAGCGCGCCATCATTGATAATGGACAAATGTCACATAAAAATAAAACCTGAAGCCGGCAGAGCAAGTGATGCATTTAATCTTCGTAGAAAGTTAGCAGGGTACAATTTGAGTTAACTAACCAATGGGTCATTGCCGCATAGAGCCATACTTCTTATCATTAGCCATTATCATATAACAAGGAGAAAAGAATTTATGAACAAACGCACTTTTACAGCAAGTCTTGTTTTAGCATTATCAATGCTGGCCTGCAATCTGCCCGCAGGCGGAGCCGCCACACAAACGCCAATCGTCATTACCACAACACCCGGCCTGCCAACCGAAACACTCATCCCAACCCAAACTTTGATTCCAACAGAAACACCGTTGCCCACTTTCACACCCACGCCAACCATTCCCATCGCCTGGCCGCTCGATAAAGGAGTCAACTGCCGCCTCGGCCCCAGCACCGATTGGATCTCCATCGGTTCGCTGCTGGTCGGTCAGACAGCTACGATTCAGGGCAAGAATGGCGATGCCACCTGGTGGTATGTGACCACGGTCAATGACCCCGGCAAACCTTGCTGGGTCGCAAGCAGTGTCACCGTCACCGCGGGCAATCTCGCAAATCTTCAAGTGATCAATCCGCCCATCGCATCGGTAACAGATGTCAGCTTAAAGCTTGATCCGAAGGAAATCATCCTGCCGGGTTGTATCGGCCCCATACAACCGATCACGATCAAAGGCAGCATCACCACCAACGGCCCGGCCAAAGTGGAATGGCATTTTGAAACCCAGCAAGGCGGCTCCCTCACGGTATACACGATTGAATTCAAAAAAGCCGAAACCCAAACCATCGAAGGCAGTTTCACCCCGTCATTTCCGGCGGGCGATTATTGGGTAAAACTGATTATCACCAAGCCAAACGAAAAAACAAGCGAGACAAAATATAAAGTGTCCTGCCCATAATTTTTTAGGATAAAAGATGGCGGCCCAAACAGGGTCGCCATCTTTTGAATTTTCCCGCCGAAAACATTCCCGCATCTCGATCAGCGCATCTTTCTTAACCTGCGGCCTGCCCGCCAGTCCCCGAACATTTTCCAAGCCTTGACATCCCTTGAATTCCGCAGATAATTGCATTAATCAAATTAAAGGCTGTGACAGAGGAAAGTAAACTGACGGAAGCCGCCAGAGATGTGCAACGCAAGGGTGAAAGTTGTACTCGACCGAAATCAGTTGAAGTTCCCTCTTGAGCCGTTCAGGTGAATGATTTTCTAGTAGTCTGAACCGTATTCTCAACGTTATTCGAGAAGCCGATGAATGTCGGCGCGAAGTGCATCGCTTAGCGATGAATTTGGGTGGTACCACGAGAACTCCCTCTCGTCCCATTATTTGTGGACGGGAGGTTTTTGTTTTTGGCCATCGTAAAAATAGACTTCGGAAGTCTTTCTTGTAAAACTTCCATGATGAAGACTCCAAAAGAGACTTCCGAAGTCTGGTAACCAAGGAGGCACGTATGTTGGATAAATTGAACGAGATCGAAAAGGCCGCACTGGAGAGTCTGGCATCGATTAATGACCAGGCCGCTCTCGATGCATGGCGCACAGCAAATGTCGGGCGCAGTTCACCGCTGATGCAGGTCTTTGCCGGGTTTGGGAAACTCTCAAAGGAAGAGAAACCAGTTGTCGGCGCGGCTGCGAACCGTGTCAAAGTGGCGTTGGAATCTGCTTTGGAGGAAAAAGTTCAAGCGGTGAAAAATGCCGCGTTGGCGAAATCCCTCGAAGAAGAAAAACTGGATGTCACCCTGCCCGGCCGCGATGTGAACATCGGACGTTTACACCCCGCCACGCAGCAACTGCGCAGTGTGTTGGACATTCTCGCGGAGATGGGGTTTCAGGTCTACACATCGCGCGAAGTGGAAACCGATGAAATGAATTTCCAAATGCTGAACTTTGCGCCGCATCACCCCGCGCGCGAAATGCAGGATTCGTTTTATGTGGAAAGTGAAGGGCGCGAAGACAACCCGATCTTGATGCGCACTCACACCTCACCGGGACAGATCCGCGCGATGCGCGAGGCTGTGGCGACCAACCCGCAGAACCCGCCTCCGATCCGCATTGCGCTGCCGGGTATGTGCTATCGCTATGAGCAGATCACAGCGCGTTCTGAAATTCAGTTCAACCAAGTGGAAGGGCTGGCTGTTGGCGAAGGGATCACGTTCGCTGATTTGAAAGGTACACTCACCGATTTTGCGCGGCGCATGTTCGGACAGGAAGCACGCGTAGATTTCGCGCTTCGTACTTCCCATTCACCGAACCCTCTGCCGAAGTGGATGTGGAATGTTTTGTCTGCGGCGGAAAGGGCTGCCAGGTCTGCAAGAATTCGGGCTGGCTTGAAATTCTCGGCTGCGGCATGGTCCACCCGAACGTGCTGCAAAACGGCGGCTACGATCCTAAACGCTATACCGGCTTCGCCTTCGGCATGGGCCCCGAGCGTCAGTTGATGCTGAGAAATAAGATCAACGACATTCGTTATTTCTGGGGCAATGACGTGCGGTTCCTTGAACAATTCTAAAGCTCTTAACCACGAAGAAAAAAAAAAGGAAAAAAAAGAAAATTTAAAACCTTTGTGCTCCTTTGTGACACTTTGTGGTAAATAAAAGGAAGTGAATTATGAAACTACCTATATCATGGCTAAAAGATTTTATTGATCTCGATGGATTAACTGTCGAAGACCTTGCACGCAAGTTGACTCTCGCCGGTCTCGAAGTGGATGAGATTCTCTACGCGGGTCTGCCCATGCCTGTTTATGGCGCCGGCGAAAAACATGAATTCAAGACCAACGGCATCGCCTGGGACAAGGAAAAAATTGTCGTTGCTGAAATTCGTGAAGTGAAAGCGCATCCCAACGCAGACAAGTTGACTCTGCTTGACCTGTTCGATGGTCAGCAGGAACAGGTTGTCTTAACCGGCGCGCCGAATATCTTCCATTTGAAAGGTGCGGGGAAACTTGAGAAACCGATCAAAGTAGCGTATGCCAAAGAAGGCTCCACACTGTATGATGGTCACGCGGATGGACAGGTCTTGATGACTCTCAAACGCGCCAAGATCCGCGGTGTGGATTCATACTCGATGGTCTGCTCCGAAAAGGAGCTCGGCATCACAGAGGAAAGCGACGGCATCATCATTCTTGATGACGATGCACCGGTGGGCATGCCTCTCGCTGATTACATCGGCGATGCCGTGTTGGATATTTCCATTCTGCCGAACATGGCGCGTAACGCAAATGTGATCGGCATCGCGCGTGAACTGGCCGCGCTGACGGGCCGCAAGTTGAAGCAGCCTGTGATCGAACTCAAAACGTCCGGCGCATCAGTTGAAGATTTAGTTTCGATTGAAATTATCAACTCGGAACTAAATCCGCGCTTCGTGGCGGGATTAATCCGCAATGTGGAAATCAAGCCCAGCCCGTATCAAATTCAGCGCAGATTAAAACTCGCGGGCGTGCGCGCCATCAATAACATCGTCGATGCCACAAACTACGCCATGATTGAACTCGGCGAACCTCTCCACGCTTTTGACTATGACGTTCTCAAGGAACGTGCCGGCGATAAAAAGATCAAAATCATCACCCGCACCGCACAGGAAGGTGAAGAACTCGTCACACTTGATGGCGTGAAACGCAAACTCACAGCCATGAATGTCCTGGTGTGTGACGAAAAAGGTTCACTGTCACTGGCCGGTGTGATGGGCGGTTCTGAATCTGAAGTGTATGATGCTTCAAAAGAAATACTTGATGTCAAGGGAATTGAAGTCAATGCCGGTGAAATGCCGCAGGGCAAGATCACTTCACGCGGCAAGAGCACGGTCAACATTTTGCTCGAAGGCGCGGCGTGGAACTTCATCAACATTCGCCGCACAGCCAAACAGCACAACCTGCCGTCCGAAGCGTCATTCCGCTTTTCGCGCGGCGTGCATCCCGCAATCGCAGAAACCGGCGTGAAGCGCGGACTGCAATACATGGCTGCCTGGGCAAATGGTCAGGTGGCGCCCGGCCTTGTGGATGTGTATCCACTCAAGCCGAAGGATTCAGTGGTTGAAGTGACACCCAAAGATGTAAAGCGTTTGCTCGGCATCGAACTCACCGCCGAAGAAATATCCACACTGCTCACGCATCTTGAATTCAAATGTGAAATCACAGGCGGCAGCGTAAAAGTCACCGCGCCCGCTCATCGCATGGATATCGAAGAAGGTGTGGTCGGTCTGGCGGATGTACTCGAAGAAGTTGCGCGTTCCTACGGCTTCGACAAAATCCCAACCACCACCATGTCTGATGCGCTTCCACCGCAAGTTGGCAACCCCGTGCATGAATGGGAAGAACGATTGCGTGATCTGCTCGTGGCAATCGGCTTGCAGGAAGTGGTCACCTATCGCATGACCTCGCCCGAGCGCGAAGGCCGCGTGATCGCATACGATGAATACGTGCGCATCGCGAATCCGATTGCGCCTGAACGCAGCGTGCTGCGCCAAAGTCTGCTGGCATCGGTGCTTGAAGTGGCCGAGAAAAATGCAAAAGCAGAATCGATTGCGATGTTCGAAGTGGGCTCGGTCTTCGAGCCGGTTAAGAACGACCTTCCCAACGAGCCGCGCAAACTCGGCATCGTGATGACAGGTGCCCGCATCGCATCTGCCTGGGATGTGAAGACTCCGCCGGCATTCGACTTTTACGACATGAAGGGACGCATCGAACTCCTTTTGGCCGGCCTCCGTTTCACAGACATTGTCTACGCTGAGGCTTCCTCCTCCTATCAACTGCACCCGGGCAAATCCGCCGAAGTGAAAGTGAGCGGACAGGTCGTGGGTGTATTCGGTGAATTGCATCCGCTGGCGAAGGAGAAATATGAATTCGGTGATGCGCCTGTGATCGTGGCAGAGTTTGATCTGGAAAAACTGCGCACATTGAATCCATCCTATGGCATTGTGCCGGTCTCCGAGTTCCCGCCCATGTATGAAGACATCGCCATCATCCTCGATGAATCAGTCGCCGCATCTGCTGTCGAAGCATTGATCAGGCAAACAGGCGGAAAGACCGTGACAGACGTCCGCTTGTTCGATGTTTATCGCGATGAAAAGATCGGAGCAGGCAAAAAGTCACTGGCGTATAGTCTCACGTATCAAGCCGAGAAAACGCTGACTGACGCCGACGCCGCCACGATCAGAAATAAAATAGTAAAGCGGCTGGAAAATACGATTGGCGCGAAGTTAAGAAGTTAGTACCAATGGGACGCAGAAAATCTTGCGTCCCATTTTTATTGGCTGTATACTACCTGAAAATTTTATTACGAGGAGAGAATAATGAATAATAAGAATACAGGTTTGATCGCTACAATTGCCGCAGTTGTTTTATGCGGATGTCCGGGTTTGTTTATGTGTTTCTTTGGCGCAATATCAACCTTTGTCAGCTTTGTGCCAGGAGCGGATATTAATGTGGGGGGAAGTAGTGACCCTGCATCAGCAACGGCCATGGGATTTGTATTTTTGTGTTTATCCGTGATCTTTATTGCCATTCCGGTTGCTGTGGGCTTCTTTATGCTCCGCAAGAAACCCGAAGCCGCGATCATATCAAACGACGAACCGCTTCCACCTGCTTCTTAAATAAAAAAATCCTCCGGTTTGAACCCGGAGGATTTTTTTATTTAATTTACAACGATGGTAATGCTCATCGAACAAAATCTGGCTTTTCCTGTGGTGATCTTCCAGGTTGTTGTGTATGTGCCGGGCTCATCAGGCGCCTGCATGGCAACCACAAATTCGTACATCCCACCCGGCGGAATGGATTGCGCAAAATCGAAAGCGCCTGTCCGATGCATTTTGGTGCCGCTGGTATAGCGATAATCAGCGTTGTTTGAATCCCATGAAAGCTTGCCAACATTAACCACCATCCAGCGCGCATCAAACACAGACGTGTGTTGAATAACCGTGTTATTAATCGGGTTTTGCGAAATGATCTGACATTCATAATCATCTCCAGAACTGCCCGGTTGAATAAAGGTTGGCGGCACGGTCATGGTGGGAAGAATGAATATAAAAGTCGCGGTTGGTGTTTCTGTGGGCACACTGGTGGAGGTTGGGGGAACAGTCGGAGTCAGTGTGGGAGGCGCCATGAGCGCAGTTTGTGTGGATGCCGCTCCCGCTGTTTGAGCGATAACCGTACCAACCGAATTGGGGTCAAAGGTGGGGACTGACGCAGTGGCAGGCGCGAGCGTAGGGGCGCAAGCAAGCATCATAACGATTGCGACCAATAGTGCAAATATCTTGTGATTCCGCGCGATCATGGATTCTCCCAAATTCTTTTAGTGAACCATGAGCGCTGTATAAGGATAGCAAAGCTGGCCTTGTACAACCCAGGTCATGACCTGAAAGCCTGTTTCCTGCGGCGCTGTTGCATCAAGCACAATGCTATATGTATCGTTGGGTTTCATGACCACGGGGATTTCGATCAATGTCACGGCGGTCATCTGCGGGCCGCTGAAGTATTTCACGTCTATACCTGATTCCCAGGATTTTGTGCCTGTGTTCTTGATCGTCCACTTAATATCAAAATCCTGACCGTGAAGGATCTCCGAATTGTCATACGGGCGGCGGTTGATAATATCGCACGCATAATCGTACTTGGCGGGCGAACCGCCTCCGCCGCCAGTACTGGGACGGGTGGTGGAGGTGGGAATCACGAACGGGGTCAGTGTGGGGATCGTAAATGGTGTAGGTGTAAATGTTGAAGTGGCTTGTGCTTCTGTGGTGAGCGCAACGAAAGTGCCGATCTGGTTTTGAGCCTCAATGGTTTGCGCAACGGCAGTACCGATCTGTGACTCTGCGTCCTGCAAGCTTTGTGTGTTTTGAGCCTGCGTAGTGTTCTGCTGCGCTGATGTGGCAGGTAAACACGCTCCAATAAATAATGCCAGCGTTAACATAAGTCCTGCAAATTGAAATACTTTTTTCATTTTTTCTCCTTGAGTAGCTTTCGGAAGTCTGGCAGGAGACACCCAACTGAAGCACATAAAAGCAGACTTCCGAAACCTGTTTGAACTTTTTAGTCTGTTTCGCCCGACCCAATGCCGAGCGGTTTCCACTTGTTTTCGTCTCTTAAACGATGTTGAATTCCATCGCGGTTGTGCAATTCATCAAAACCTTCGGGCTTGATGAACAACTGCTCGCCATCCAGCAGACCGGTCAGGCCGGTTTGGCCGGGTTCCACACGCTTGCTTTGACAGAACTTGCAGGTCTTCGGATCATGTGACTTGTACTCGGTTGGCTCTTCGTACGTGGTCACAAAGCCTTCGTAGTTACGCACGATCACCTTGTGGTCAGACATGCTCAACATGTAATTGGGCATGACTGGAATCTTACCACCACCGCCGGGCGCATCCACGATGAATTGTGGGACGGCATACCCGGAGGTATGTCCGCGCAGGCCTTCGATGATCTCGATGCCTTTCGCAACCGGTGTGCGGAAATGGCCGGAGCCTTCCACGAGGTCACATTGATACAGATAATACGGGCGCACGCGGATGCGGGTCAGCTTTTGCACCAGTTCGCGCTGCATGTGGACACAGTCATTCACGCCTGCCAACAGCACCGATTGGTTGCCCAAAGGAATGCCAACGCGGCTCAAACGATCTGTGGCCTCGGCCAGTTCGAGAGATATCTCATTCGGGTGGTTAACATGGATGTTCAACCAGAGCGGATGGAATTTGGCGAGCATATCACACAATTCCTGAGTGATGCGCATCGGCATAAAGACCGGCACACGCGACCCGATACGTACAATTTCAATGTGCGGAATTTCGCGCAAGCGGGTCAACAGTTCTTCCAAAATCTTGGGTGCCAAAACCAGCGGATCACCGCCCGAGAGCAGCACATCACGCACCTGAGGTGTGCGCTTAAGGTAATCGATCTGCGCTTCGAAATCCTGGCGATTGAAAGTTTGGCCGGGATCACCGACAATGCGCGAGCGTGTGCAATAGCGGCAGTACGACGCGCACTGAGTCGTTACCAGCATGAGCACTCTGTCAGGATACCGGTGAACAAGCCCCGGCACGGGAGAGTGGCGGTCTTCCGCGAGGGAATCCTCCATCATCGAAGTAAAAGCGTTCAGTTCCTCCGAAACAGGGATGATCTGCTTGCGGACGGGGTCATTCGCATCTTCAGGGTCGATCAAAGAAATAAAATAAGGGGTTACATCCACGCGGAATAATCCTTGTGTTTGCAAAGCCTTGCGTTCGCTCTCGGTCAGATTTAAAACTTTTTCGATATCTTCAACAGTATTCAAGCGGTGACTTAATTGCCAGCGCCAATCGTTCCACTTTTCATCTGGAACATCGGCGTAAATTGGCGCGCGTTTTGAGATAAGGGGTGTGGGCATTTTTTCCTCCGAAAAATTATAGGGTTAAAGGGTTGACGGCACGGGATCAGCGCGCAAATGGAGGGTCATGATCGGGTCGAAAGAATCCTGCAAATTTCAGATACATCTTTATCATTGTAAAAGCAAACGGAACGCGGGTCAATGTCATGATTTTTCGAGAGTACAATGAAGGAAAAAGGATAATCCCATGCCAGCCAGCAGCCTTCCCGTCATTCACAATACTGAAAATCACAACTTCGAAGTACATCTCGATTCATATACGGCCGAATTGAATTACCACTTAATCGGAGATACCATCACCTTTACACATACCGGCGTTCCATCTGCGCTCGAAGGCCGGGGCATTGGCAGTTTGCTGGTCAGCGCGGGGTTGAAGTATGCGCGGGAGAACAACCTGAAAGTGCATTCCTTGTGCTGGTTCGTGGATAAATATATGCAGCGCCACCCCAACGAATGACGACACTCATCGAAAGGCTCGAAGCCAACGCAGCGCGCCACCCCGATAAGGCCGTGTTCATTTATCCGGTCAATGGCATGTGGACAATGGTCACTTATGCTCAATTATTGGATTCAACCCAGCGTTTCACTTCTGGACTTTTAGCCTGCCACGCCGTCCCAGGCATGCGCGCCGCCCTGATGACTCCCCTCGGCAGACTTCTTCGCCTTGACCTTTGCCCTGCTCAAACTGGGCATCGTTCCCGTCCTCGTCGACCCCGCCATCGGACTCAAAAAAGTAAGCGAATGCTTCAAAGAATCCCAACCTGATATTTTCATCGGCAACACACTCACGCACGCCTTACGAATCGGATTTGGCTGGGGGAGGGATTCGATCAAACTTAATGTCACGATTGAGAAGGTTAAGAACGTCGAAAGTCGAACGTCAAAGGTCAAAGACCTAATCCCTAATTCCCTAATTCCTAATCACCTAATTCCCAAATCTCCCGCCGCCATCATCTACACCAGCGGAAGCACCGGCCTGCCCAAAGGCGCTGTCTACACTCAAGCCAATTTCGCCGCCCAAATGGACATGCTCGCAGATACCTTTAATATCACGCCTGATGAAATTGATTTGCCAGCCTTTCCGCTTTATGCATTGATCGATGCCCTGTTGGGTGCAACCTCTGTCATCCCCGATATTAATTTCCCCGTGCCCGGCAAGACCGACCCCGCAAAAGTAATGCGTGCCATTCAAAAGTTTAATGTCACCAATATGTTTGCGTCGCCGGTGGTGTTGGATATTCTGGAGAGGTTTTGGAGTTCTAAAAAGATTCCCAACAGCAAGCTGTTGGACTCCATAGTTTAAAGCGGATTATCACAGCCGGTGCGCCGGCTCCCATTCCATTACAGGAAAAATTTAGAAATTTATTCAATGACAAAACCGATCTGTTCGGCATCTACGGCGCGACAGAGGCTTTGCCAATTGCCAAAATAGAAAGTCGTGAACTGTTTGAGTTGAAAGAGAAAACCGCAAACGGCGCGGGGATTTGTCTCGGCAAACCTGTGACCGGTGCGCAAGTGCGTGTGATCCAAATCACAGACTCGGTCATTGCGCAGTGGCAGAGTCAACTTGAAGTGCCGCCGAATGTCGTTGGGGAAATAACAGTTAAGGGCGCAGCAGTGACCGGTTCCTACGTCGCCAGAGAAGAAGCCACGCAACTCGCCAAGATCAAGGACGGCGAAGACATCATCCATCGTATGGGCGATGTGGGATATTTTGATGAGCAGGGACGATTGTGGTATTGCGGGCGTAAATCGCATCGTGTCATTATAGAGGATGGAGTGTTATTTACCGAGCAGATCGAAGGAATTTTTAACGCGCATCCGCTGGTGTATCGCACCGCACTGGTTGGTGTGCAGGGCAAACCAGTTTTATGGGTTGAAACTGTAAAACTTTCCGGGAAGGAATCTTCACCACAAAGCCACAAAGACTCCAGGACTCAAAGAAAAAAAACTTTGTGGCTTCGTGGCTCACCTGCACTGCACCAGCAGCAGCGCGGTGCAAGTGTCGAGACTTTGTGGTCTAGTCTTCAGACACCATCTAAAACTCAAGATAAAATCAAAGGCGATTTAATCGAACTGGCAAAAAAACATCCGCAGGCATCAAAGATCAAGGACTTTTTATTCATGAAGCAATTCCCGACAGACGTGCGTCACAATTCCAAGATCGTGCGCGAGCAGCTTGCAAAACTTGCCAGCCATGTACTTCTTTCCTCTTTCCTCTTTCTTCTTTTATCACAATCATGAAAGCACTCGTCACCGGCGCGACCGGTTTTCTAGGCGGCGCACTCGCCCGCCGACTGCACAACATGGGCTGGGATGTCACCGCCAGCGGACGCAATGCTTCACGCCTTGACCAGCTTGAGCGTGAAGGAATCCGCACGCATCAATTTGACTTGAAAGATAAAGTTGTTTTGATGGAAGCCTGCAAAGATCAGGAGATCGTTTTTCATTGCGCCGCGTTTCCTTCGCCGTGGGGCAATTTTGAAAAATTTTATCAAGCCAATGTGATCGGCACGCGCAATGTTGTTCAAGCCTGCGAAGCCAACAAAATAAAACGGCTTGTGTATGTTTCCACACCCAGTATTTATTTTGATTACACATCGCGTGTCAACGTGAAAGAGACAGACTCACTACCCGAACCGGTCAGTGCTTATTCAGCGACAAAAATTCTCGCCGAAGAAGAAGTGGATAAAGCCTCCGCAAACGGACTGGCCGCCATCACCATTCGTCCGCGCGGAATATTCGGGCCGATGGACACTGTCATTTCTCCGCGACTAATTCCGCGTTTACGTTCGGGTAGACTTCCCATGATCGGTGATGGAGAAAACATCGTCGACCTCACCTACATAGACAATGTCGTTGACGCCTTGTTATTGTGCGCCGAATCTCCAGCCAACACACTTGGCAAAAAATACAACATCACCAATGGCGAGCCGATCAAGCTATGGGAGTGGCTTGAAAAAATTTGTAAAGAACTTGGTTATCCAGCGCCAAAAATAAAATATCAAGTCCGTTTGTATGCTCTCGCCGCCACACTTGAAACTCTTTTTACGATCATCCCAACCCACCCCGAACCACCCGTTGACACGCATGGCGGTCAATATGGTTTCCAACAGCACCACGCTCGATATTTCTGCTGCAAAAAATGAACTCGGTTATCAACCCAAAATCTCAATGGATGAAGGCTTTGATAGATTTATGCATTGGTGGAAAGAAAATCATTAACCACGAAGGGCACAAAGGGCACAAAGAAAAAAACTTCTACTCTTCGTGGCAAAGGCTTTTTATGAAAATAAATATTCTCAACGCAGGCTATTGCACTTCTCCCGAACACATCGCCATCCACGGCGGACGCTGGCGCACGATCCATTTTCCGGCCATGTTTGCGCTGCTGCAACATCCGCGCTTCGGGCCGATGATCTTCGACACCGGCTATTCCTATCGCTTCTTCGATGAGACCAAAAAATTTCCCAAACGTTTTTATCGTTGGATGACCCCCGTCACATTAAAAGAAGAGGATCTGGTGATTAATCAACTGGCGGAATTTGGACTCCGCCCGCAGGATATTTCCCACGTCTTCATCTCTCACTTTCACGCCGATCATATCGCATCACTCCCCGACCTGAACTGGTCCCGTTTCGTTTACATGCCCCACGCCTTTAGCGGACTCCGCAACCTGCCGCCCTCCGAAGACATGAAGCACGCCTTCCTGCGCGGACTCATCCCCACAGATTTTGATTCCCGCTCGCACGAAGTGGATATGTCCAAGCCGGTTCTTTTATCTGAAGAATATGCACCATTCAAGCAGGGATATGATCTACTCGGCGACGAATCTATTATTGGCGTGGAATTGCCCGGTCACGCCCATGGCCAAATGGGACTCTTCGTCCGCGATGAGAGTGGGAGGTTGTTCTTCTTTGTGGCAGATGCGGCATGGTTGAAACAGTCTATTGTTGAGAATCGTCCGCCGCATAAAATTGCCAATTTACTTTTCCCCGATCCCGAGGCCTATCGTGAAACACTGGGAAATTTACACAGTCATTATCTAACCCATCCCGACACGATCATTGTCCCCTCGCATTGTGATGAGACGATCAAAGCACTCCGTAATCCCAAAGTAAAATAGTTTCAGAATTTAGTAACTCACTTACACAGAAACAACTCCGAAGGAGTGAAATGATTCTAGATATAAAGCAAAATCTACAAAACCCCGAAGGGGTGCCATGATTTTTCAGCGCAATGTTATCTTCGGGATTTCCATATGAAACCAGAGTTATTCACTCGCGAAAATATCAACGATATCAACTGGCCGTCCACTGCGGATGGGGAATATGCACGCCGTTATCTGCTGCCCACAATGACAGACGGCGCACAAAAGTACATCAAAAATATTTACAATACACAATTGATGATCGCCAAAGTGGACGATGTCATTATCCCCATCACCACTTCAGATTTTCATCTTGATAACACCTACACGGTTTCGCCTTATAGTCACTACGTTTCCTATGGTGGGTATGAAGAAGTAAAGCATCTTCACAATCCACCGGTGGAGGCGTTGATCAAATTATTAATGGGACCAATTGCAAGCTATTTCCGCAACGCCGATCTGGATAAGGTGGCGTATGTCAACAACTACCTGCTTTCGACGAATCTGTATCCGTCAGTAAACAGCGAGCAGTTATCGGCGTTGAGCGAAGCGTTGCCCGGGTGGTTTCCAGAGCGGGTGATCGTGTTCAGGTCTGTCGATGAGAAAAAGAATCCGCATATTGCAGACATCCTGAAAGAAAAACTATGACATGGTCTTGAGTCGTCAAGTTTGGTATATGGATGCAGAGGAAGCCAGCCGCACACGGCAATACAAGGAAGATATGCGCGTGCTTCGCAAACATGGTTACGAGATCGTGGACGGCAAAGATCTGTCAGATGACGAATTGGCGCGCTCGCTGCATTTGTATAACATGCTGTATCTTGAAAAGTATTCCTACTACAATCCGCAGTTCACTTTTGAGTTTATGAAACTGGCGCGCGATAGTGAGGTATTGCATTTGCGGGCGCTGCGCCGCAATGGACAGATCAATGCGGTGATGGGATTCTTCATCCGCAATGGCGCGATGACCCAGCCGCTGTTTGGTTACGATACAAGTCTGCCGCAGGAAGAGGGCTTATATCGTTTACTGACGTTGATCACGTTGCAGGAAGGGCTGTGGCGCGGATTGCTTGTCCACGCGAGCGGCGGGGTGGGGGAATTTAAAAAGGTGCGCGGGGGAAAATCTGTAACTGAATATAATGCTGTGTTTACGAAACATCTGCCCGTCTGGCGCCAACGACCGTGGAAGTTGATCAAGGCGATCTCGAAGTATGCGATTCCGTATTTTCAGAAGATGGATTTTTAGCAACGGATTGCTTCGCGAAACGGATAAACGGATTGATACACGGATTTAAGAACGGATAACGGATTTTTGGTGAAGTTGAAAATAAAATTTGTTTATTAAAGAAAACAGGAGATATTGAATGCAAGTTGATCTGCCCCTCAAAATTATTGGACATGGAAGATATTTACCGAAGCGTGTTGTATCCAATGCGGAGGTTGAAGCGTTGTGTGGTCTCTCGGCTGGCTGGGTGGAACGCCGTAATGGCGTGCGCGAGCGCAGGTGGGTTACAGATGAAACTTCTTCATTCATGTCTGCTGAAGCGGCGCGTGAAGCGTTGGATGAGGCGAAGCTCAAGCCCGATCAGCTTGATCTGATCATTAATACATCAGGCACGGGCGAGCAGGCCATTCCTGATACCGGGTCGTTGATTCAACGTCAGTTGGGGTTGGGGAAGTCGGGCATTCCGGCGATGACTGTGCATAATACCTGCTTGAGTTTTATTTCAGGTATGGATGTGGCCGCAAATTTTTTGCAGAACGGCAGATACAAAAACATTTTGATCGCCAGCGCAGATGTGGCTTCGTGCGGAATTAATCCAAAGGAACCAGAGTCGGCTACTCTGGTAGGTGATGCGGCAGCGGCGGTGATCGTCACACGGCCTGAGCCGGGTGACAAATCCATGATCCACAATGCGCATTTGAGAACCTATGGTGAAGGCGCGTATCTAACCGCCATCATGGGCGGCGGATCGGCGCGGCATCCGCGCTTTGCGAATCACAACCCTGAAGATGATCTATTTCATATGGACGGCCCGGCTGTGCTGCGCATGGTGCGTGAATTTGCAGGTGATTTTCTTGAAGAGTTGTATCCCGGCTTATCGAAGAGTCTGGTGGATATTGATGTGGTTGTGCCGCATCAGGCGAGCAAGGTGGGATTAATGATGCTTGAACGGTTTGGCTGGCCGCACGAAAAAATCATGAGCACACTTGAAACACTTGGTAACTGCGTGGCGGCTTCGATCCCGTCCACGTTGTATCAGGCGGTGCGCGATGGGAACATTCAACGCGGTCAAAAAGTATTGATCGCTGGTACCGGTGCGGGGTTGTCAATTGGCGGAATGGTGATAACCTACTAGTACGAATGAATATCCTTCTCACAGGCGGACGTGCTCTTGCCACCCTTGAACTTGCCCGTGCTTTTCACCGCGCCGGGCACACTGTCTTTATGGCCGAGTCTTTGCGCGGACATTTGAGTCAGCCGTCAAATGCGATCAAGGCCAATTTTGTGGTGCCAGCTCCACGGTTGAGTCCTGATGCGTTTTTTGTCGCGTTGAAAAATATCATCGAAGAGAATAAGGTCGATCTGCTGATTCCCACCTGCGAGGAAATTTTCCATATCGCCATGCGGCGCGAAGAACTTCCCTGCACGGTATTTGCCGAGCCGATCAAAAAGTTGGATGGCCTTCACAATAAATGGAAGTTTGTGTTGAATGCGGTTGAGCATGGATTGTCTGTGCCTGAGACGATGCTGGTGACCAATATGGATACGCTGTATCACGCGTACGCGCATTGGAAGGAACTTGTTCTTAAGCCGACGTATTCCCGCTTCGCTGCGCGGACCTTGATCCTGCCCTCGCTTAAACAGGCATCATCCACGCTGACGCTTCATTCGCGCTCGCCGTGGGTGGCCCAGCATTATATTAAGGGGACAGAGATCTGTACTTATAGTATTTGCCATAACGGGCGTATTACCGCACACACGGCGTACCCTTCTGTTTTTACTGCCGGGCGCGGCGCAACAATTGCTTATCAACATGTGGATAACCCCGCTATTTTTAAATGGGTAAAAAACTTTGTGGCGAGAAATCGTTTCACGGGTCAGATCGCGTTTGACTTTATTCAAACAGATGACGGCCAAATTTATGCCCTGGAATGTAATCCGCGTGCCACAAGCGGCGTGCATTTACTGGCTTCTCATCCGCAATTTGTAGAGGCGTTTCTTAACCCTCAAATGGAATGCATCACTCCGGCAGACAACGGTTCTTACATGCTTTCCTCTGCCATGTTGATCTACGGTCTGCCGGAGGCTTATAAAAATAAAAATATTAAACAGTGGGTAAAAACCTTTTTCACCAGTAGTGATGTGATCCTGAATTTTAGAGATCCATTGCCGTTGCTGCTGCAATTTAGAAGCCTGCTTGCCTATATGAAAATTGCGCGTGACAAAGAGATCAGTCCGCTTGAGGCAGTGACATTTGATATTGAATGGAATGGGGAAGAATAAAATATTTTTTCACTTAACGAAAACAAAAACCGCAGAAAATTTTCTGCGGTTTTTGTTTTCGTTACACACTTTCCAATGTTTTTATAAATTCTCCGGCAGTGGCAAAACGGTCGTCCGGATCTTTTGCCATGGCACGTTGAATGGCGAATGCTGCATGGCGGGGAAGCCCGTGGATATGCTCACGCGCATCCGGCGCGGGCGCGTTCAAATGTGCGAGCAGAAGTGCTCCGGTGTTGGGACGTTCAAACGGCAGCGAGCCGGTCACGAGTTGATAGGTCATCACGCCCAGTGCGTAGACATCGGCGCGCCCATCCACTTCAGCAGATGCCTGAATTTGTTCAGGAGCGATGTAATCGAAAGTTCCCAACATGCCTGTGTTTGTGATGCGGGTGTGTGCATCGGAAATCTTGGCAATGCCAAAATCGGTCAACACTGAGCGAGAGGGAATCGTCGAAGAATCCAGCATTACATTGGATGGCTTGATGTCGCGGTGAACAAGTCCCTGCTGATGGGCGTAATCAAGCGCATCGGCAACTCCGCGCAATAGATTTATTGTCTTTGGCAGGGTAATCTGTTTTTCCTGCTTGAGTAGATTATTTAGATCGGGACCGGAGAGTAATTCCATAACAATATAGTATGCGCCATTCTCATCTCCAAAATCCATCACGCGCACAATGTTGGGATGTTCAAGCCCAGAAACGATCTGAGCCTCGCGCATAAACCGCTTGCGAAATTGCTCATCGCTGGCAAGTGTGGCGCGTAGAACTTTTATAGCAACCGCTTTGCGTTTTGGATTCGTGGCGCTATAGACCTCTGCCATGCCGCCGCGTCCGATCAAATTCAGGCCATGATAGGATGCAAGCGTTGTGCCTGTGACAATGGTCTCAGATTCCGCGCGAATCTCGGCGGGAGTTTTTTGATAGTCAATTTGAATGTGATAAAAGAAACGGTCCACAAAACGTTGAAGTTTTTACGTGCAGGTTGAAAGAGCGCACCTGCTGAAACCGCGAAAACAGTGGCGATCATAAAAGACTGGTCGCCCTGATTAATATTTCTGAAGATCACCGAGATCAAACCAAGCACCAACGCGAAGGTAAGTCCCAGCCCGATGGTGAGAATTCCGTACACAAGTGACCGGTTGATGATCAGGTCAATGTCAAATAATTTGGTGCGCGCGATCGAAATGGTAATAAAAAGCGGCAGCATCAGGAAAAGAAAAATGCTCGCCAGGCGCGCTACGATCTGAATACTTGTTGCCAGGATCGTTGTGGCATCCATGGTCGGGATAAAGCCAAGCAACACCTGGAAGATCAGGAACCAGGAGAAGGGTCCCATTGTGCCGATAAACGCCCAGCGGATCTGCTGCTTCTGCGCCAGTGTCGCATGACGGATGTAGCGATAGACTGAAGTCAGGATCCCGATCATATACCAGGTCGTTGTCACCAGAAGATAATTGCTCTTTCCCATCGTGTTCCAGAAAAAGGGCGAGTTGGGGAAGATATAAATTCCAAGCATGGTGATGATCAATAAGGGAGCTGTCAATTTCAGCCAGCGGGGAACAAACTTCCCGTCTGGAAAAAGCATTGAGAACAGGACCATCCCAATATCACCCATCGCCAGGATCAGTCCGCCGGATGTTTCATAGCCCGGGATCAAGGCAATTGTATTTGCCAGATTGGTGACACGCACGCCAAATGTGATCAGGAAAAGGGAGGTGAATATCGCAAACCAGTCATCGGAGCGATGCACAATGAGCATTCCACCGATCACCGAAAACCCGAACATCAAGAGCAGGTCGACTCCATAGTCAACGATAAATTGAAAGAGAGTGGGAAGCCCCAGAATGATCTGGGCCATATTTGAATTTTGAAAACTTGCAAACTGAGGCGAGAGGACTGTCCCCAAAACCATCGCCGTATAAACAACAACCGCTCCCCAGGCGCCGATCAATGCCCAGCGTAAGCCGGGTTTATTTTTAAGTGAAGTTTCGTTTGTGATCGGGCTGGTTGACATAGGGTGGGTTATCGCTTTTCGCAATCATAACAAAAAAAATCACGGAAATTCCCATTTCAGGGTAACTATCAGTTTTGGTAAGTCATCTAAACACAGGTGTAACACAATAGCTTACGCAAGATCAAGGAATAAGTTGCCCGGCCTGTCTGCAATAATTATTCCCATCCCAAACGGGGAATGAAACAAGTATAATTTAATATGATTATTCAGCTAGTATTTAGCGATAATCCCCATGCCAACCCTTATTTTATAAAATAGGAGAAAGATGAAAAAAATTAATTTGCTTTCAAACGCTTTATTCATAGTTTTACTGCTTGTTATCAGTATGCTTCCAGCAGGCAGTGCGCAAGCCAGCGGGACGCCCGCCCTACCCATTCTATTTGGTGCGTATGCAAGCGGGGACCTGCAAAGTACGGTAAGCGAAATAACCGCCATGAATAATTGGCTGACCGGCAATGGCGCCAGTGGAGTCACCTTTGCTGGCGACTTCATAGGCCTACATTTTAATCCTGCTGCAAATGTACCAAATGAATTAAACGCGGTCCTGGAATGCAGGCTTTGTACCGTTTGTAAATCTAATGCCCAGCGAGTCCTGGGAGGGCGCTTATTACGATTCAAATTGTGATACAGCCGCTGATATTGCTAATGGATTGTGCGATGCCAAGTTAACCGCCTGGGCAGGGTACTTCAAAAACTGGGCAGGTTCGGATAAGTGGGCTTATCTTGCTCCCATGCCAGAAGTGAACGGCGGATCATGGGTTGTCTATGGTTCAGACGGACCTACATTTATTCAAGCCTTCATTAAGATACGCACCATTTTTGAAGCTGCCGGCGTACCGGACAGCGCAGTGCGCTGGGTGTTCGCTCCAAACGGCTGGAATGAATACGCCTATCCGTCCAAGCAATTTGAAAATTACTATCCGGGCGATAACTATGTAGATGTGGTCTCTTTCAGCGCTTATAACTTTGGCGGATGTAATACAGACCCGCTTTATGAAAGTTGGGATACTTTTGAAGAAGGATACAAGCCGTATCTAGATCGTATGCGCGCCATGGCTCCTTCCAAGCCGATCTTCATTTCGCAGATCGGAACTGTAAATGTAGCTGATGCTGATGACGCCGACCCCAATCAAACGAAAAGTGCGTGGGTTAGCGATACCTTTAGCAAACTGGCAGACTACCCCGCAGTACGAGGCATCATCTATTTCAACAAAGTCAAGTCTGGTGAATTCGGGAGCGGACCCTGCCCCAACAGCAGATTATCGCATTTATAACAGCGGTACAAACACCGGCGATAGCGGTTTCCTGAACATCATGAGCGATACGCGCTTCGGCAAATGGGCGCTCAACAATAGCAAATGGGAAACCATCGCTTTTGCATCCGGTTCCTCCAATGTTTTTGCTGATATGCAGTCGTCTCATCCTTTCTCGGGCGAAGCAAATATCTGGTATTACGATTATGTAATCAGCTTGTACAATGCGGGTGTTACCGGCGGCTGTATCGCATCCCCCCTGCAATACTGCCCTGATGCCGAAGTCACTCGTGCGCAAATGGCCGTGTTCCTTGAAAAAGGAAAGAATGGATCAGCCTATACACCGCCCAATGCAGTAGGCAATGTATTTGGTGATGTACCTAACAGTTACTGGGCTGCCAAATGGATCGAAAAATTAGCCGCTGACGGAATCACAGGCGGATGTGGCGGCGGCAATTACTGCCCTGATAACGTGGTTACCCGTGCCCAAATGGCGATTTTCCTATTGAAGGCAAAACACGGATCAGGATATACCCCCCCGGCTGCCACTGGCGATTTTGCAGATGTGGCCACTTCATATTGGGCTGCCGCATGGATCGAGCAATTGGCCGTTGAGGGCATCACGGGCGGCTGTGGAAATGGGAATTACTGTCCTGACAGCGCGGTCTCGCGCGCTCAAATGGCCGTATTCCTGGTAAAGACCTTTAATCTGCCTTAACCTGTCTACGACACGTTCTCCACGGTTTTTCAAACGAGTGGCAGTACAAAAAGTTTACGCTCTTTTGACTATCGATGGCAGACCATGGTCTGAGATTGGTTGAACCAGAATTGTTCGTAGTATGTGCCCTGTCAAATAAATAAAAACAGGCTGTCGTTATACGACAGCCTGTTTTTATTTATCATCCATGCTCTGTTTTACAGAGCATAATTTTGCTACGGAAGGCTAAATGCCCTCACGAGAAAGACTGCCATCTGTGCGCGGGTTACTTCTGCATCCGGGCAGTAAATGTCAGGACCGCAGCCAGAGGTGACACCTTCAACCGCAAGCTGTTCAATCCACTTATCAGCCCAGTACCCTACAGGAACATCCGAAAAGACACCTGTAGCGTTTGGCGGGACATAAGAGGAACCATGCTTGGCCTTCAGAAGGAAAATCGCCATCTGTGCGCGGGTCACAGTGTTATCTGGGCAATAGATACCAGCACCGCATCCGCCGGTAATTCCTTCAGCCGCCAATTGTTTGATCCATTTGTCTGCCCAGTAGCCTACAGGAACATCAGTAAAACCGGTGCTGGCTCCAGCCGCTGGGGGAGAATAACTTGAGCCATGAACGGCCTTCAAAAGGAAAATCGCCATCTGTGCGCGGGTCACAGTGCTGTCGGGACAATAGTTCAGCGGCACAGCCGAACAACCGCCGGTGACACCTGCATAGTACAGGCGCTCAATATAATCGTTCGCCCAATATACAAATGGAACATCATCGAAAATCGGCGTTCTTTTGATTCTATAGGACTGCCCGTCCGTGAAACTTGAACCCAATGGAAAGGATGAAGCGTTCAAGATCGTGCCATTATTGGCAACGTTCAAACGAATAGTGCCATTCCCCGTTCCAGTGGATACACTCACAATGTAAACCGAGCTGGGTCCTGAAGCAGGGCTAACCTCAATTACGCCTGCCGCCGCGACCCCACTGCCATTGGTCGTCAGACTGAAATCATATATATCCACATTTGTCACTGGCTCAGAGAAGGTAACGGTAAAATCCACAACATCCAGAGTGGTTGGGTTTGGATGAACCCGCACACTTGATAAAACAGTCGGCGGATCTACAATCTCACCATTGGATGTAACACGAAATGTAAGCGGACCGCCCGGATCATTATCTCCAGACCGTGTGCCTGTATTTTGTTTGCCAGAAATGGCAGCCTCAAGATCGCTGGGAGGTGTGCCGTTGAACGAAGAAACTACAAAATAGTACGTCTGACCCGCGGAAAGAGGAACCGTTAGACGAGAGTTCAAATTTATAGCGCTATCATCGTCGCAACCAATTTGACTGATTTCGCCAAACCCTTCATAAAGATAAGCGCCGATCATGGTATCAAAAACACTACCTATGGTGTCCAGCGTAACACTTTCATTTACAGTAGGGGTATAGCTAAACCAGGCAGAGTGATCTCCAGCTATTCGATCAAAAGTGGGATCTCCACCACAATTACGCAGGTCTTTGTCCTGGGGATCTATAGCATCATAACCAACGGAAGTATCAATTACAGTGATTAAATAAGGCAGGTTCGGAATGATCGTTGCTGAATCAAAATTATTATTAGAGAAGGTCATTATAATTCTGGAAACACCCTCAACACCCACTTCCGAGTATCTGTAGACCGGGTCAGTACTGCTATTCGCGGCGCGCACATCCACTGTATGTGAACCGCCGCCAAGTCCGGGAAGGGTGGCGAAATCAAAATTTTCACTGTCACTATCATCCAATGATCCCGTTGTAATTGTAGCGTTTTGCCATGCCCCCCCATCAACACGATATTGAATTGCGCTCAATTTTCGGATTGTGATCGGTCTTGTAAGATGCGGCCAGGGGGCCGCGTAGGCAGAACCGCTAAAAATATGATTTGTACCAAGCGTCAGTGGAGTTTCATCTACAAAGTCTATGATCACCGGGCGGGGGGTATCGGCCGGGTCAAAGATATGGTCGCCATCTGTATCATGCCAGCCGACTTGGTTGCGAGTAACAGCATCGGGCGCGCCTTCGCCGGTAAAGAGCAGAGATTCTACTGGAGTAGATGCGCCACAAGTACTATTGGGAATTGCCAAATACCCAAACTCAGCGCTCGTTCCAACGCATCCGGCGGCATACTTGTCTTCGGCGCCAAAGATATGCGCCACTTGATGAGCAAGTACTTCATCCATCTGAGAAATGCCCCAGTCAGCGTTATCGTAGGTCATAACCAGGAAAGGTCCATTCAAATAGGAGTAAGCAAAAAGGCCTGTGTCTTCCACTGGTGGGACGCTATTAAACCTGCCGTCGGCGTCAGTGCTGCTATCCACTACGAAAATGGTAAATGCCCAGTCCGTGCCATTTGCAGTGCGGATGTTATTATCGTGTGCGTAAATACGTTCCCAATAGGTAAAATCGGAAATCTCCTCCCCAAACTCGTGGCCCAAAGACCAAAGCGCTTCATTGATCCAAATTTCCTGATCATCAATTCCTTGGGCCATGGCAATCGGTTCATTGGTGACTGCCGCATATACAGGGTCTGCGATCACAAAGTTCAAGCCGGGGTCACCGCCATTGTAGGTGCTGTACCAGGTTTCCCAGGAGCCGAGACCTGCTTCGATCTCTGCTTTCACTTTATCTTTCTCGGGCTGGGTCCAGTTCTCAGTTCCGTTGTCACCGCTCTCAGGCAAAATAACACTAACAGCCACTGTGCCGATCATGTACGCGCTGGTGTCACGTTTATCAGGCAGATTGGACGTGCCATTTGTATCCGCGGGCATATCGCCTGGAGATACTTCAAAAGCGTCATCCATTACTGCGCCGGCCAAGCCTGATGGGGATGTTTCCTCCCAGGTGAAATTACCTGACCAGTTATTGTTCGCTTTGTTGGTGGGATTTTCGCCAATAACGCCGGCATCGTCTATTTGTATTTCAAGTACATGAGAGCCTTCGCCCGCCGGTACTGCGGCGTATGTCATCTCAAAGTCTTCATATACGATATGTTTTTCATTAGCCGACAGACCATTAACAACCCAACAATTATCGACCCCCGTGCCATCCACGTCAACCTGCACACCGTCAAAGAATAAACACACATTAAATGTTTCAGCGATGGGTGTGCTGTTATTATTTGCAATGGCAACATCAATAAAAACGCTGTTGCCAACTTCCAGTGTTTCGCTGGTGTAGGTATTTCCTGAAGTCTGGGTAACCACAATGGGATCAGACCAGGAATCAGGCGTAAGCGGCTGGAAAGGTATGACATCATTACCTGCCGCCCGAAGCGTGTTGCTAAACGGACTGGCAGCCGTGGCGAGCATGGCTGCTGCCGAGAGCCACACCTCCACTTTCATTCTAAATGAGATATGTTTCATGTGAAAAACTCCTTTGTTCTTTTGGAACGCTCATCAATAAAAGACCTGAGATCAGCCGTACATTCGAGGGAATTCCGAATCGTTTACGACGTTAATTAATAAATACCATACCTTGTAATGAAAGTGAAGCCCTACATTGGATTAAGTTCATTCCACTTTTGCAAGGAGGAATGACCCGCTGTCTGCGCATTATCAGGTTTTATGGGTATTAAATTTTTATCCACGAAGGTCACGAAGAAACACGAATTTGAAGATCTGGGATCAGCGCTGTCCGCGTTTCATCAGCCAGATCAACAATAGCCCGAGCAGCAGCAAAAATATTCCCCAGCAAAAAGGCGCGGACTGAAACACAACCAGTCTCTTTAAAAATCCAGACGAGGTGGGAGGCGGAGAATTTACAGGGACAGCCGTGGACGTGGAGGTTGGAGAAACAATCAGCGGAGTTAATGTTGGGGTTGTGGCGGCAGGAGACAGGGCAGGAAGAAGCGAGGAAGTTGGCAGTGGAGTAAAACTCGGCAGGGAAATTAAGATCCCGTTCGGGTTGCCCGTCCCGCCATTTCCATTTGAAGAAGAATCAGGAATAACAGGCAGGGGCGTAGGCGGAATCACAAAACGAATCGCGGCATCCATCTGGATCAATCCTGCGCCTGAATATTGATCCCACCCGGCAGGACCAACATCGAAAGCGGTGGCTTGCATGGCATTCCAAACCGTGGCGGCGCTGCCGGAATAAGAATAAAGGATCGCAGCCAAACCGCTGACATGCGGCGCCGCCATTGAAGTACCGTTCTTAACCGCATATCCGCCGGGCGCAAGGCTGAAGATACTTTGACCGGGCGCGGCAATATCCACTTCATTTCCGTATGTTGAAAACGAAGCGATTTGATTGTTTACATCTGTTGCCCCCACAGCCATCACCTGCGGGTAACAAGCCGGACAATACACCGGAGTGGAACCGCTATTTCCGCTGGCAGCAATCACTAGCACGCCCCTGTCATAGGCATACTCAACCGCATCTTGAAGCGTAAATGAAGATGATGGCGTACCCAGACTTAAATTAATGATCTGTGCGCCATGATCTACAGCCCAAACAATACCCAATGCCACTGTTGAAAAACTACCCGTACCCGTTGCGCCTAAAACTTTTACGGGCATGATCCGCGCGCCCCATGAAACACCCGCCATGCCCGCGCCGTTATTCCCCGATGCCGCAGCGATCCCGGCCACATGTGTGCCGTGTCCGTAATCATCCTGCGGCACATTGTCATTATTCACAAAATCATATCCACCCACGATCTTCCCAGCCAGGTCAATATGCCCCAGGTCCACACCGCTATCCACAATTGCAATCGTCACCGCACTCGACCCAGTGGAAAGATCCCAACCTTGCGGCGCGCGGATGGCAGTCAATGCATACTGGGAGCCCCAATTCGGATCATTGGGAATCGTATCCAACGCTTGAACTGAATCATTCAACTCCACATTGCCCACACCGGCAATGGCCTGCACTTCACGCATCTTTTCTTCCAACTGATCCAGTGGAACCTCAAGCATCACCACGCCTAATTTTTCCAGCGCAGCCAACTGAATCACATTTCCCTGATCTTTCAGTTTTTCCCGCACCTCAGATTCAGAAACAACAGCGGATGCCTGAATCTGGATCAGAATCTGCACAACTGCAGCAGACGACTCTTCAGTATTCTCCACCACCGGGCTCGATTCACCACAACGGGTGTGTTTGTTTCTGTTACGAAAGGGATCGCCGTCTCTGTGAAAGATTCCCCCGTAAGCGCGGTCAACAAAGATTCAGTACCTGTCGCCGTGAAAACAGGCTCTGGAGTTGGCGTTTCGATCTGCGCGCTGCCGATTCCCGTCTGCGCGAAACTCAAATACAATCACAAATAACAATAAAATTTTATATTGATAAACACGGATTTTCATTTTTAAAATTTCACTTATCGGCAAACATGGTTATTATCACACACTGGCTGCTGCAAAGGACATTGCAGCGGAGAAGCCGGTTGACGGATATAAACCACCTGATCTTCTTCGATCACCACGACCACCAGCGCATCCATATAAATATTTTCCTGACAGCCGATCACGATCACATCAGAAGCATTTGGAAAATAAGATACTTCATCCTTGGGCAGCAGCACAAAATTCAAACCATCCGGTCCGATCATGGTAAAAGCAATACGTGGAAATTCCAATACCCCGTAAGGGTATCTATCTTTCGGCTCGCCTTTTCCCTCAGCATAATACCGCGGATAAAGAGCGCGGCCAGCCGTAATTCTAAAAGCAGGCCATTGCGCAGAAAGCGCATCCACTGTTGCGCGGTCGAAACCGGCTTGCTGTAAATACCCTTCCTGCTCCATCAACGTAAACAACTCAGCCTGCGAGCGGACAGGGTACTGTTTCGGAAATAACTTCTCAGACAAAGGCATCGAAGCGCCGATCATCAGAAAGACCAGCATGATAAAAGGAGCCCGCTTGAGCGGCTGCCATGTCCACGGGGTGTGCTGTTCAGTTTTCTCCAACGCGGCATCAGCGCCGTATCCGAATAAGGACATGCCCCATAAAATAACCTGAAACAAACCAAGCGCAAAATATAAAAAGACCACCCAATCGACCGGGACAACATAACGTCCGCCCGAGGTTTGTGCCAGCGCATTCGCCATATTGTAGAAAAGAAACATTCCCAGCGGAACCAGTCCCGCGAGCCGATGCAGTTTCCAGCTTAATCCGATGCCGAGCGCGATCAATAATAAATTGATCGACAGAAAAATCCCGGCGCCTGAATCCCATACTTCCATCCCAATAAAGAATCCAGAATGGGGTGACTTCCTTTAATGTGTTTCGCAGATCATGAAAGACAGGTGAGGTTGGCATGATAAGCGCTGACATAATTAAATTATGCAAAAAATGAGAAGCAATAATCACATACACGGGCGGCTCCTGATCAACACTCCCGATTGCCGTACGCAGTGAAACATCGCGGATGCTCAAAATCAAATCAACTTTTGCAGCCACATTCTCCTGAATGACCGTGCGAAACGAATCAAGCTGATTGCTTTGCGGCTCAGGAGTTGGCGTGTTCTGCGGGAAAAGATCATAGCGTTGTTCGATCACATTTCGAATCCGAACCATGTACACGTCAAAAATAGATTCGCCGCTATACAGTCCCCACGGAAGGGTGACAACAAACATAACAGCAATCAGCAGAACAGAGATCAACACGCCGCGCAATTTTTGATTCCAGTAAACGATTACCGCCAAAAGGATCGCGAACACCAGCAGAAAAAGCGCGTGAGTACGCAGCATAACAGCCAGCCCCACTGCGCCGCCCGCCCAAAGCGCATAAAGATAATTCTTGTTGGGAGACTGTAACCATTTCACGGCCATCAACGCAAACCAGGCCGCGAAGATCACCACGGGAAAATCCGTCAGCATTTGCTTCTGATTGGCAAGATCGATCATCTCGCTTGCTGCAATGCCATTGATGCCGCGCAGAGTCGCAAGCACAGCGAGAATCACTCCAAACGAACGGCTGTGAAGCGCCTTCCCCAGCAAATATAAAATGGCCGGAAAAACCGCAAAGATCGCTGCCTGCAACGCAACCACTTGAAGATAATTTTGTCCGGCAACGACATGTAGAAACAACAGGAAAAACATATACAGCACACGGTCAAAAAACAAGCCGTTATTCATCCCCTGACCGATCAGCGCAAATTGACTTCCCAGATCAAAGGTTGCCGCATCTGAAAAAGGATAAAACTCACCGGCGGGCAGATCAGGCCCCGTAGCGAAATAACTGGAGGGCAGCGGCTCACGCGCCCAGAGGAATGCAGCAACGCCCCAGATCAGGGCGAACACCACAAAATCCATCCGTGCCGGAAGACGAAGATTGAACGATGATCTTTCAAGGAAAAACAAGGCCGTTCCAATTGAAAAAGCCAGCACAACCTGCAACCCCAAAATCGGCACGCCTGCGCCATACCAATAATCGTCATAGACGCGGATCCCGAGACCAGTTTGTGCGGCCAAAATCCAAATCAATGCAAAGACGATCATCGAAACGAAAGCGATGCCCCATAAATTCTTTTGAGCGCGTAAACTATTTATCAGCGGCTGCCAATGCAGGCCATGTCTTTCCATCCGCGCGATTAGATAAGTCAACAAGCAGACGAACACAAACCAAACAATCCACGGGGAAAGACGAATCAAGTAGCCCTGCAAATTTCCAAGGCGATAGGCGGGCATCAAAGAAATGAAACCGCCCATGATAAACCCGGCAAACGAGCCATATCTAATTATTTTGGAAAGCCTTTCGTTCTTAAAAGAAAAAACCACACCTGTTCTGCCCAGGCATGATTTTGATATGCTTTAATGGATAATCCTAATGTAAAGATCCCCGCGAATACCATGCCGCCTATTAGCATCCATCTTTGAGCGAACTCAGCGGGAATCAAAAAAAGATACAAGGCTGCAACAAAAGCGCCCGCCGAAATCAACAAACAATAGACTGCAAAAATAAGGTGAACTTTTTTCCACTGAAACATTAGATTTAAAGTTTACCATAACCAAACTTGAGCAAGAAAAATGCCAAAGCTGTGAAATGTGCCGGTTTATAAATGAATAAGACTGCGTAAAACCATTTTTCACAAAGATATTTTATCTATTTTTCAAATCTCTGTTTATCTCTGTTCATCATGATAAATTTTGCACAAACATTACAGATCACAAAATCTACTTTCTAAAATCAAACCAAAAAATTGCATACAACCCGGTCAAAAAGACCGAGCCAAAGATCACATTCGCCCATAGCGGCGGTAAAAATAAAGCCAGAAACGCAAATAAATCAACCACAACTGCTGCCAAATGCATGATAAATACTGACTTCAGCGGCGATATGCCCAATTCAACCAGGCGATGATAGGTATGGTCGCGACTCGCTTTATAGATGGGCAGATTCCTTCGCAGCCGTGAGACAGTCACCAGCGTGGTATCAAAGATGGGAATGCTGAAAAGCAGGATCGGCACAAACCAGGATGAGGCTTGCGGAAGATCCGGCGGAGTGTACGCCAGTGCCAGAGATGCGAGCGTAAAACCAAGCAGTTGAGCGCCTGAGTCGCCCAAAAATAAACGCGACAGTGAAAGTTAAAATAGAAAACGCCGATACTGCATCCCAAAAGGATCGCGCCAAATATCGCCAGTGACTCCTGCCCCGCCTGAAATGTGCCGATCATCAAAAACAGCGACGTGATCACACCCAGCCCGGCTGCGAGGCCGTCCATGCTGTCCACCAAATTATAGGCATTGGTAATGCCAACCACCCAAAATATGGTGATCAATATATCAAACGCATAAACGCCGGTGAAATGCACCATCACCCCCTGCCAGATCAACAACAAAGCCGCCAGCAATTGCCCGAGCATTTTCCAGGGTGCGATGATTCCGTTAATGTCATCCCAGATGCCAAATGCCAAAATAATGACGGATGCCGAAATCACAGGAACGATCAGGTTCGAGGTAATGATGCCGCTTAATGCGCTCCCTGCAATGATCACAAAAAAAATAATAAACCCGCCAGCCCTTGGCATGGGTTGGGAATGAATTTTATGTGCCTCACTTCCGGGCCTGTCGATTAATTTAAAGCGCCAGGCAAGAGAAATACTTATTGGCGCGGCGATGACAGACAAAAAAACAGCCAATAAGATCGTACTTATAAGTTGAAAAACATTAGTTACCTTATCTTAAAATCTTGCTGAAAATTTATCCTGCAATTTTTCTTTAACCTTCGCCAAAACGGGAAATCTCATCCAGCGTGTTGTAATGCGCCGCCCCCACACGAATCATGCCGCCTTGATCGAGCAAGCCCAATCGCTCCAGAACAGCCAACGCATAATAATGACCATCCCAAACATAAAAGCCGGCATCACCCAATTGTTTGGCAACATCATTTGGATGTTTGCCTTCCAGCGTAAACGACACTGTGGAAACGCGCTCGTCCAAACGCTTCATATCGGTCAGGCCATAAATACGCGTGCCCGGCACATCCTGAATGGTCTCGATCAAAGCACGCGACAACTCGAACTCATACGCCTTCAAAGCGGACATGGCCTGCTTGAAAATTAATCTGCGGCCAGAGAATCCCGCATCTTTCCACGCCTGAGCCTGATCCTGTCCGAACTGATTCCCGATCCACTCGAAATATTCCAGCGCACCCAAGACCCCCGCGATGCCTTCATGGTTTTGTGTGCCGGTCTCAAATTTACCCGGCAGTTCATTCGTCGCAGGGCGCACTTTATATGGCTTCAACTCATTCAGCAGATCAAACTTCCCATACAACGCGCCCGCATGCGGACCAAAGAATTTGTATGAAGAACATACTAGAAAATCGCAGCCCAGATCCTGAACATCAATCGGACCATGCGGCGCGTATTGCACAGCGTCAATATAGACCAACGCATCCGCATCCTTAGCCAGTTTCGTCAACTGACGCACCGGGTTGATCGTCCCTAATGCATTAGAGGCATATCCAAACGCCACGATCTTTGGTTTGCGTTCCATGGCTTTGGCAAACTCGTCCACCTTGAGCGTACCATCTTCTACATCTATATCGATCCACGTGATCTTACAGCCTTTATCCTCAGCTACTAATAACCACGGAGAAATATTCGCATCATGATCCAGCCGTGTGACAACGATCTCATCACCTGCATTTAAGTTACGCGCCAATGTGCGCGAAAAATACAGGGAGAGCGTGGTCATATTATTTCCAAAAATAATTTCTTCGGGCCGCGCAGCATTTAGAAAATCAGCCATGGCAACATGCGCTTCGTGCAAAGTCTCATCTGACTTGCGGCTGGTCTCAAACATGCCTTCGTGATTGGCGTTGTTCTCGATCAAATATTTATTAATGCGGTCAATGGAAGGTTTTGCAATTTGAGTCCCGCCCGGATTATCAAAAAAAACAGCGGGGCGATCAAGCGCAGGGAATTGTTTACGGATCAAGTCAAGATCGAGAGACATGTAAAGACTCCTTTAATGAAATTCAGACAGAGAGATTGTATACTAGGATTGTACCCCACGTAAAAGGAGAACTCATGTTTGAAAAAGTCCTATTGGCCGTAGATGGTTCAGAACACGCCCTGCACGCCGCCCGCACTGCCGCCGATCTGGTGCGCACCATGAAAGCAAACGAACTTCGTATTGTGGTTGCCTACGATTTCATTCCGCCCTATCTCGGCGAGCCCAACATGCAATATGCAATCGACGCGCGCATGGAAGAAGCAAAAATGATCATGCAGAAAGCCGTTGATGCAGTGGGCGATGTTTCCTGTGAAATTCACACCGAGTTGCTCGAAGGCCCAGCCGCTGAAGCCATTATTGATGTTGCCAATACACGCAAAAGCAATGTGATCGTCATGGGTTCACGCGGACTGGGCACACTGGCCGGCCTGTTACTTGGCAGCACCAGTCAAAAAGTTGTCGCGCACGCGCCCTGCCCCGTGCTTATTGTTCGGTAACGCGTTTCTCAGCTTCGACAAATTCTTCAGGCGTGTTGAGATTCCAAAAACATAATCCTGAAGGATCAAATAATTTCACTTCATCCGGCGTGAGTGTCCGCACTTTGACTTGCGGAAACCACGCGATGACCTTCCATTGATCTGCATCAATGGCTGATTCAATTATAGGAAGACATGTCTCACGGCGATACAAGGCATGGAAAGGTTCATAGCCTTCCTCTGTTTTTGCGACGACGACATCCGCATCTTCCTTAACGAGCAGCCTGCGCGCGCCTTCGATAAACATTGCGCCAACGAAAGGCATATCGCAAGCCACCACGGCCACCAGCGGAGAAGTGGCAGATGCGATCGCGGTGTAGAGTCCGCCCAAGGCGCCGCGCCCAGGCTTGAGGTCGGGGATGATGCGCAGGTTGAGAAATTCATATTCTGCGGGACGATTCGTCGTCACGATGATCTCATCCGCAATTGGCGCGACTCGATCAATCACCCGCTGAATGAGAGGGACGTCCGAGAAATGGTTTCAGAGCTTTGTCTTCGCCCATTCGTGATGACATGCCGCCTGCTTGAATGACTATGGTTAACATGGGTATATTATAAGTCTGGAGACAGTATGTCTACGCTTGCAAATTTACTTGATGACCTAACAGTTGAGGGTGAATTATATGAAACACTGGAAGACGGCGCAGTGCGCTGCCACGCCTGCGGACATCACTGCCTGATCCGCGAGGGCAAGCGTGGAATTTGTCAGGTGCGATTTAATGAGGGCGGAAAATTGCGCGTGCCGTGGGGTTATGTGGCCGCGCTGCAAAGCGACCCGATCGAAAAGAAACCTTTTTCACATGTCATGCCCGGCACCAACGCATTGACCTTTGGTATGTTGGGCTGTGACTATCACTGCGGCTATTGTCAAAATTGGTTAACCTCACAAGCCTTGCGCGACCCGGCTTCTGAAGTGTCGGCGCAATTTGTAAAAAAATTACACCTGCGCAAATAGTGGGGCATGCGCAAAAGACAAAAGCCTCAGTGGTTGTCTCTTCATATAATGAACCGTTGATCACTAGTGAATGGGCGGTTGAAATATTTAAGGCGGCAAAGCAAGCCGGGTTGATGTGCGCCTATGTTTCCAATGGAAACAACACACCCGAGGCAATGGAATACCTGCGGCCTTATCTTGATGCATATAAAGTTGATTTGAAATGCATGAGCGAAAAAAGTTACCGCACATTGGGCGGAACTTTGCAAAACACACTGGATGGAATCAAACGCGCGCGCGATCTGGGGCTATGGGTGGAAGTGGTGACTCTGGTGATCCCAGGTTTTAATGACTCAAACGAAGAGCTGTGGGATGCAGCACGTTTTCTGGCAGAACTATCTGTGGATATTCCGTGGCATGTGACTGCGTTTCATAAGGATTACAAAATGCTCGCGCCTGATAACACCGATTCGCAGACGTTAATCCGCGCGGCGGAGATCGGGCGTGAGGCGGGACTACGTTATGTATACGCCGGGAATTTGCCGGGGAATGTCGGGGAGTATGAAACTACTCATTGTCCACGATGCAGTTATCAGCTTGTGAAACGAAGCGGGTACGTCATCCAAAAATATAAAATCACCGAGGAAGGAAAATGCCCAAAATGTGGGGAGAAAATAGCGGGTTTGTGGCCCAAAAACCCTTCCACGGTGGGGTTAAATGGATTTGGCCGCCCGGTATCCATATCCTAATATTTTTTGTTGTATAATTTGAGACGACAGGAGTCCTGAGGAGAGATTCTATACTTTCCCCTTTACTCCATTAATCCACTTTTTCTCTAAGGAGGAGAAACGTGAAAAAAAATCTTTCTGTTTTACTTTCGCTGGTAGTGCTTGCGAGCCTGATGCTCGCTGCCTGCGGCGGCGGTGCGGCCACTGAAGCCCCCGCAATGACCGAAGCCCCTGCCATGACTGAAGCGCCTGTCGCTACTGAAGCCGCCATGGCCTACGAAGGCATGATGGTTGAAGCGCCTGACTGCGACTACGGTGGTGAGTTCAAATCCATCGAAGCCGTGGACGAATTGACAGTCAAGATCACACTTTGCGTGCCTGATCCTGCCTTCCCTTCCAAGATCGCTTTCACATCCTTCGCCATTCAGCCTTCAGAATATCTTGAAGCCACTGGCGGCAACGGCGATTTGCTTGAGAAGCCTGTTGGCACCGGCCCTTATATGGTCTCTGAATGGGTGCGCGGCGATCAATTGGTCTTGAAGAAGAACCCAAACTATTGGGGCGAGAATGTCGGCGCTGAAACTCTGGTCTTCAAGTGGAGCACCGAGTCAGCCCAACGCCTGCTCGAACTGCAGTCCGGCACCGTTGACGGTATCGACAATGTAGGCCCAGATGATTTCGCCACTGTTGAAGGCGATTCCAATCTGGCTCTCTTCAACCGCCCGGCCCTCAATGTCATGTACATTGGTTTCAACAACAACCCGACTACCGAAGGCTTCGATAACGCAGCCAATCCTTTGGCTAACGAGAAAGTGCGTCAGGCAATCGCCATGGGCATTGATCGTAATCGTATCGTTGACAACTTCTACCCAGCTGGCTCTGAGGTTGCTTCACACTTCACCCCATGCTCCATTCCAAATGGCTGCGTAGGTGATGAATGGTATGCCTTCGATGTTGAAGCTGCCAAAGCCCTTTTGACCGAAGCCGGTTACCCGGATGGTTTTGAAACCGTTTTGAATTACCGCGACGTTGTTCGTGGTTACCTGCCCGATCCTAATGTTGTAGCGCAGGATCTTCAGGCTCAGTTGAAAGAAAACCTTAACATCACCCTCAACATCGAAGTAATGGAATCTGGTGCGTTCCTTGCTGCTGCAGATGCCGGCCAGTTACAAGGCCTTCACATGCTCGGCTGGGGTGCTGACTATCCTGATCAGACCAACTTCCTCGGCTATCATTTCGGTGCCGGCGCTTCCCTGCAGTTCGGTGATAAGTTCGAAGATATCACCAGCGCTTTGGAAAGCGGCGCTCAGTTGGCTTCTGATGCCGACCGCGCTCCGTTCTACGAAGCTGCCAACAATGCCATCCGCACTCACGTGCCGATGATCCCTGTTGCTCATGGTGGTTCCGCTTTGGCTTTCAAGGCTTCTGTTGAAGGCGCCTTCGCCAGCCCGCTTGGTAACGAAGAATTCTCCGTCATGTCCAACGGCACCGACACTTTCGTGTGGATGCAGAACGCTGAACCGATTTCCCTCTATTGTGCTGACGAGACCGATGGTGAATCCCTGCGCGCTTGCGAACAGATTACCCAGTCTCTGCTCGGTTACGAAGTGGGTGGCACAGCAGTTGTCCCTGTTTTGGCTGAATCCTACGAAGTCAACGCTGACTTGACCGAATGGACCTTCAAGCTTCGCCCGGGTGTCGTCTTCCACGATGGTTCCACATTCGATGCAAACGATGTGGTAACTTCCCTCTCAGTCCAATGGGATGCGGCTAACCCGCTTCACACTGGCAACACAGGCGCATTCTCCTATTGGAGCGGCCTCTTTGGCGCGTTCCTGAACGCTCCTGCCCAGTAATTCCAACTTAATTTCTTCTATTAGCCCCCCGCAGGAACTTTCCTGCGGGGGGCTCCCCAAAATGCGATGACCACTTATATAATCCGACGACTTCTGCTCAGTATTCCGGTGCTATTTGGTATTTTATTTGCCACCTTTGCGCTGGCCCGTTTGATCCCTGGTGACCCGTGCCGAGCCATGCTCGGGGAGAAAGCGACCAAAGTGGTCTGTGATGAGTTCAACCATCGTCACGGTTTGGACAAACCCATCGTGTTTCAATTTGGGGTATATGTGAACGAGATCGCGCACGGCGATTTCGGAAACTCATTCCGTTATTCAAAACCCATCACCGAGTTATTGATGGAACGTTTGCCGATCACTGTTGAATTAAGCTTTGCGGCATTATTGGTTAGCATTTTGGTTGGAATTCCATTGGGCGTGATCTCCGCAGTCCGCCATAATTCATGGGTGGATGTGGTCACCATGATGTGGGCGAATGTTGGCGTATCCATGCCGGTCTTTTGGCTGGGATTAATGCTGGCTTACATTTTCGCACTGACATTAAAAGACACGCCGTTTCAACTGCCGCCATCCGGCCGTTTGAGCGCTGGAATTGTTACAGTCCCATTTTTTGAAACCTGGGGGATGGAAATCAGCCAGGGCAAGTTCGGCTTCACACTTTTGGATTTTCTCAGCCGGATGAATCTGCTAAACGCCGTCCTCACTGCAAATTGGGAATTATTCAAAGACGCACTTATTCATCTCATTCTCCCCGCGGTTGCGTTGAGTACCATCCCCATGGCACTGATCGCCCGCATGACACGCTCTGCCATGCTTGAAGTACTTGGGCAGGATTACATCCGCACCGCGCGCGCCAAAGGTCTGGCACGCCGCGCTGTTATTTTGAAACATGCATTTCGCAACGCCCTGCTCCCGCTGGCAACCGTGATCGGATTATCACTTGGCGGATTACTGGGCGGCGCAGTTTTAACAGAAACGGTTTTTAACTTATCCGGGGTTGGCCGCATTCTATACGACGGCATCACAGCCCGCGACTATGGCATTGTGCAGGGATTTACTGTGGTGATCGCCATGTTCTTTGTTGCCTTGAATTTGATCGTGGATATTTCCTACGCATATCTCGATCCCCGCATCCGCCTGAACTAGGAACTGCTCATGACCACCCAAACCATTCCACCCGCAAAATTGGACGTCAACACGCTTTCGCTTGACTCGGTCAGCCTGTGGCAGATCACCCGCAGACGGTTGTTCCGCCGCAAATCATCTGTTGTTGGCATGATCATTCTTGGCATTTTAATATTGATCGCAATCACTGCGCCATGGATCGCTCCCTACAGCCCAACGCTTTCCATGTTGGATGTAAAACCGGCGCAGGATATTCAAAAACGTTCCGCACCCTGTATCCATCTTTTGGGATGCCCGGCAGATCAACCAGAACACCTGATGGGCACAGATGGCAATCTGCGCGATGAATTCAGTCGTATGCTTTATGGCGCACGCTTGAGTTTAATCATCGGCCTTTCCACCGTCTCCTTTGCCATTGTGATCGGCACAATCCTCGGCGCGCTTGGCGGTTATTTCGGCGGCTGGATCGATAACATCATCATGCGCGTCATGGATGTTTTACTGGCCTTCCCATCCCTGCTTTTGGCCATCGCCATTGTGACCGTCATCGGCCCGGGACTGATCAACGCACTGCTTGCAATTGGTATTGTTTCCATTCCGGCTTATGCCCGCGTTGTGCGCGGCAGTGTGCTCTCCGTCCGCGAGATGGATTATGTCTCAGCTTCGCGCGCGCTCGGTGGAAATACTTATGAGATTCTCTTCAAGCGGATTTTGCCCAACGCATTGACTCCACTGATCGTGCAAGGCACGCTCGGCATTGCATCCGCAATTTTGGATGCCGCCGCGCTTTCCTTTCTCGGGTTGGGCGCGCAGCCGCCAACACCCGAATGGGGCGCCATGCTTGGTTCAGAACGCAATCAAGTATTTACTGCGCCACACCTTGTGTTTTACCCCGGTCTAGCAATCATGTTGACCGTACTCGCCTTCAACTTATTGGGCGATGGTTTACGCGATGCGCTTGACCCCAGACTCGCACACATGAGCTAATCTTAAATTGACAAACAAAAACGAACTCACCCATGAAATTAAGGTTTCGTGGGTGAGTTCGTTTTTAAGAGCAAATGAGACACAGATCGCTTCGCGCTGAAAACGCGGGTTTTTTGTCCTGTTCCGCGTCCATCCGCACTTGTCAGCGTCCCATTATTAATGTTTTAATGTCTTTTACACTCCAAACAACCCCCATGCCGCAAGTGCGCCAAATACGATGACCACCAATCCCATACCTACAACAACCTCTCTATATTCGCGTTGATCTACCAAATGCAGATCAGGCGAAATGCCTTCCACTGCCCAGCGCGGACTGGAGAACCACGCAAACATCGCACCGCCGAGCAGACCGCCGACATGTCCCCAGTTGTCGATGCCGGGAGTCAACCCGATAAATAAATTCACTGCGATAATAAAACCTGCATTCGTAATCGCCTGTTTCGCATGACTGCCAAATAATTCCCGGTTTTGATAAAAGAAGATCACTTCTGCCGCGATCAGCCCAAACACCGCAGTGGATGCGCCAACGGAATATCCATTTTCACCGGTCAACAGGAATGAGAAGACATTTCCTGAAAACGCGCCGAGAAAATATAACAGGGCGAATCGGCCATGTCCAAAATGTCTTTCCAGCAGCGTGCCAATTGATAGAAGCGCATACATATTAAAAAAGATATGCTGCGGGGAACCGTGCAAAAAAACGGGTGTTATGAAACGCCACAACTCCCCCATGCGAATTGCCTGATTAAATCGCGCACCGTAAATTTCAAGCCAGTCAATTTGATAAACAGCATAGCCATAAACAGCCACGCTTAATAATTGTAAAAGATATACAACCACAGTAAAACCAAGGATGGCATACGTCACCTTGGGGACGAGTTCTGGTAAAGCGACCTGAACTGTTTGAGAAACAGGAGCAGGTTCAAGGTCAGGCGGCGAAGCGGGGGTTTCGTTCACAAAGTCACCTTGCGTTGCTGTACCTTCAAATGTTCGGCAGAGATCACGGCGCGCACTTTGTCCACGGTGTCGTCGAGATGAAAATCCTCGTTGACGATCACATAATCAAAGGCTTCGATGCGCTGCAACTCTTTGCGCGCAGTGGCGATTCGCAGGGACAGTGAATCTGCGGTTTCGGTTTTGCGTTCGCGCAGACGGCGTTCCAATTCATCTTCGCCTTCGCAGGTGATGAAGATCAACAAGGACTCGACCGCGAGTTTCCGCACCGACTCTGCGCCCTGCACGTCGATGCGCATGACCACATCCTTGCCGCTCGCCAATGCTTCACGCACTTCAAATTTTGGAATCCCCTTGTAATCGCCATACACGATGGCATATTCGATCAATTCATTTTCCTCGATCATGCGCGCAAATTCATCCTTCGAGACAAACCAGTAATCCTTGCCATGCACTTCGTTTTCGCGGCGTGCACGGGTGGTGGCAGTGACAACAAAGTGGAAGGGAAGTCCGCGCTCTTTCATGCGCTGCACGACTGAATCTTTTCCAACACCTGAAGGGCCGGAGATGACAATGAGGAGCGGATTGGGCTTTACGAGATTGAATGTATTGGACATATCTTATTTTACCAAAGAGACCCGCGCATCTTTCCTGACTGTGAACTGATTCGCAGTAAAATAGATTTATGCCCACTTATGATTTTATCTGCAACAAATGCAACCAAAGATTTGACGCATTCCATACCTTCAGCGAATATGGCAAAAAAGCCGTGCATTGCACCCACTGCCAGAGTGACAACGTTCGCCGGCGCATGACCAAAGTGCGCATCGCCAAATCTGACTCAAGCCGCATGGAATCAGCGGCCGACGATTTCTCAGGCATGGACGGTATCGAAGACGACCCACGCGCCCTCGCAAAAATGATGCGCAAAATGGGCGGCGAAATGGGCGAAGAACTCCCCTCTGAATTCAATGATGTCGTAGACCGCCTCGAAGCCGGCCAAAGCCCCGAAGAAATCGAATCCGCAATCCCCGATCTTGGGCTGCCAGATACATCCAGCGGAGAAGAATAGATCAAACAAAAAAGGTCTCCATCTTTCCTGGAGACCTTTTTACTTCTCACTTCTCACTTTTTACTTTTCTACTCGCCACCTTCCCCTTCACTCTATCGAAATCCGATTCGCCCTGCCCACCAAAAACATCGCAGGCAAAAGCAGGAAACCCGAAGTTGCAATCGCCGCAACTACGGAAAATAATTTCGCGACCAACCCAACGCTCGGCCCGCCGCCGATCTGTCCAATCGCATCCACTTGTCCCGCCATCGAATGCACCGTAGCGCGGACATTTGAATCAAGTTTCTGATTCACCCATCCTGAATATAGCGGAGTACTCACAGCGCGGAAAATGTTGATAACGAGATACAGACCCAACGTTAAAGAAAGAAACGGTGAAACAGCAAAGCCGATCATCGCAACTGCAATGACACCCGTCACGATAAACATCGCACGCCCAATCGCCAGCGGACTCCCAGAGTCGACGCGTTTTTCAACAAAGCGAACCGCGAGTATGGTCAACAGTGCAGCAGCGATGCGCAGCACGGCAAAGAAAGCCACTTGATTGTTTCCAAAAATAACTGGCAAGTCAAATGTGTCGAGCAAATGCTTCACCCATAAACGATCAAAGCCTTCACTGTATAAGCCAAAGAATAAACCAACTCCAAGAATGGACATCAATCGCGGACGTGCGCGCACGGCTTTCAATCCCTCATTGAACGTGTGCCACATATGCTGCCACGTGTTGCGGTCTTCCTTTGGCGCGGGATGAAAGCCTGTTTCAGGCATGATAACGATCAACACCAACCCGATCGCGATCACACCAGTTGCGCCAAAAAGAATCGGCAATGCAACATTATTTGCTCCAATTAAAATCGCAAGTCCCATGCCAAACAACGAAGCGACAAGTCCCACCTGTGTGGCACGCATAAAAAGTTTATTGGCTGGCTCTTCACCAACCTCATCAGAGATCCAAGCCTGGGTCGCGCCGCTGGTGAATGTATAACCCAGTCCCCAGATCACTTGCGCGATCAAAATCGGCAGGAACATCGGGAAGAGTCCCTCCACCAGAAAGCCAACGCCCATCAACAAATAACCGATAATGATCGAAGTCCGCCGCGAGTACACATCCGCCACAATGCCGGTCGGCACTTCAAACAAAAACGCCGAAACCTCCAGCGTGGTCCCCACCAGCACAAGCTGCAAGGGAGTCAGCCCCGCCACCGTCGCTTCATAAAGCGACATGGTCACGAACATCATTGAGAAAAAAGCCGAAGCCGTAAACTCGATGAACAGATAAACCTTTGATGCATCTACTTTTAAATGATTAAACATGGTCACCTCTTAAATAAAAACTGACAGGCCAATGGTCAGCCTGCCAGCACGAAAACTCACTTATTTTGCAAGCTCGAAGTCTTGTTAAATTTTCAACAGTTGATTCAAACGCTTCAAACTTTCCTGCGGATCATTAAACAGGATGCCCTTCATACCGACTTTTTCACAAGCCTCAATATTAACCGGCATATGATCGACGAAGACCGCTTCCTCTGCCTTAACGTTGGCCTGCTTCAGCGCGAGTTCATAAATCCCAGCGGACGGTTTGACCACACCCACTTCCGCCGAGATGACCACGGTCTCAAACACATCGATCACGTTCTCTTTGGTAATGAATTCACGCAGTCCACTCCAGGCGTTGGAGATCAACCCGGTGTGGAATTTTCCGCGCCACGAGCGGATGGTCTCAACCAGGGAACGGTCGATCACATCGCCGCCGAAGAACATATCGCGAAAAGCCTGCATCTCAGATGCAGGCTGCTTAAATCTTTTCGCTATTTCGGCCCAATGCTTTTCTTCGGTGATCTCACCGATCGAAGCGCGCCGCGCCGAGTCACTGCCAAAGACGGCCTTGTCGATTTCATCATAGTCCATGTTGAAACGCTCGGCCAGTTTCTGGCGCGGTGACTGGTATTCGGTGCGCATGATGACACCGCCAAAATCAAAAAAAATTGCACGGATCGCCATGTCGCTTCGCGCCTACTTTTTCTTGGGCTTGGGGTCGGCGGTTTTGGTGGTCTTGGCGGCTGGCTTCTTCGCGGCTGGAGCTTTCGCAGCAGCGGGTTTCTTTGCCGCTTTTTCAGCAGGTTTCTTCACAGCTGCCTTTTTCTCAACTGCAGCTTTGGCGGTTTTTGAGATCGGCTCAGTTTTAAGAAATGCAGTGGATGGAACTTCCTCTTTTGGCGGATTTGCAGCCAGTTGTTTGGCGGCATCCTGCCAATTGGGGAAGAACAATTCCATTCGCTGACGCGAAATGGAGTTGGCGCGGCGGCAGCGCGGACAATGTGCATCATAGTGGTTCTGATGCTTTTCGTTCATCGTAATGATCGCGCCTAACATTTCGGCGCGGGGAAGAGTGAACGGGGTCTGACAATAGATACAACGCAGGTTCATAAAAGTATCCTTTCCTGGATAGCGGGTATGGATTGATTCTACACTGATTTGCCCCGCCATGCCGAACCAACTTCATATTATTTCAGATTTCGGCCCGGGCGGAGTTCTTTTTCGTAGGTGACAAATTCACTCGCAATATACATCCCAGCCCGCTGATACAGACGCGTGGCGCCCGTCGGGTTGGATGCATCGACGCCGAGACCAACGGTAGGGTTACCGAGTCGGTAAAATTCGCCAAAGGAATGCTGGAGCATGGCGAGGCCAAGTCCCTTTTTGCGCCACGGCCGGCGGACTCCCAACGAGCGGACCCAGCCAATTCCCATGCGAAAACGGTTCAAGGAGAAGCCGGCAATTTCATCCCCGTCCCAAGCGATTACCCAGAGTGAAGGGTCAAATTCCGGGTCGTCAAACCGGCTATGGACAAACTCTTCGTAGCTCGCATCGTGACTTCCCCAGTGGTCACGGAAGGCTTCGTTATTGGCCTGCCAGACGGCGATCGCGTGTTCATCCTTCACAAACGGACGCAGTTCGATGCCTTCCGGCCACGTCACCGCGGACGGCGCTTCGGGCAATTTAATTTCCATGCGCCAGTGATAACGGATCGAGGAATACCCTTCTGCTTGATGCAGGGCATGACCTTCAGCATCTTTATTGTCCATCGTGCTGCGGATAAAAACACGCAGATCAGGTTCAGCGAGAGGGATCTCTGCCAAAGCCCGCCCTCCTATTTTTCGCAATAACGATGTGCCAACACCAAGTCCCTTAAAGTCCGGGTGTACATATCCATCGGTCTGCAATTCAGCGTGGTCTTTTTCATTAAAGAATTCTTCAAAGCCAACGATGCGCCCGTCTTTTGTTTCGACGAGAAAAGCATCCGTCTCCAAATTAAAGCCGGCGGTCTCCCATTCGTTTTTCAGTTCGTCAGGTGTAATGGCTACAGATGTATCACCATCTGCTTCACACATCGTAGATCAACTGTGCCACAGCGTTGAGATCTGTCCATCGGACAGTCCGCAGGCTGAGTCTTGAGTCAAGATGCAGTTCTTTATTCATCATGATCTTTTTCCTTTCCGCTTTTTATTTATGCTTTTTGGTCGAGTGCGGATGTTTGTTCTTTGTTTGAATATGGATAAATGTGCGCTGGTCAAACCCTGAAAGGTGAAGTTGACCACGCAGCCATCTGCCGGCATCGAACGCCATGCCTTTCGGAGAAACATTTCCGATGGCAGGTTTGGTTATAGCCTTTGGGTCCACAGTACGTGCGGTTGTGGATACAGCCAAAGGATTTGGGTCAAGATTTATTTTTTGCATCATGGATTCGTCTCCATCCATTCTTCACGCAAAATGCCCATGTAGAACATATCCCAGCGTTTGCCGTTGCGCAGCAGCGCATTGCGCATCCGCCCTTCGTGACGGAACCCCGTCTTTTCATAAGAACGGATGGCACGCGGGTTGTACTCAAAAACATTGAGCGTCACACGGCGCAGATTTAACTCGGTAAAGGCAAAACGCAAAATGATCTTCATTGCGTCTGAGCCATAACCTTTGCTCCAATCGTTGCGATTGCCGATTCCAATTCCAACAAAGGCATCGCGCGGTGTCCAATTGTTCACAACGAAAAGGCCGATATCGCCAAGCAGACGGTCATCCTCCAGTGCGCGGATCGCAAAATACGGCGCGTTAGGAAGAGCCTCGCTAGTCTCCTTTTCAAAAAAACTTGAGATCGATTTTGCAGAACGCAGCGAGACCATACGCGCATCGAGAAAACGGGTGAATTCAGAATCCCGATTCCAAACGGCGTAGGCCTTGCCGAGTTCTTCATGATCCACAGCGGAAAGGCGCACAAGCTCACCTTTGAAGATGTCTTTCATCTCATGCTCCTTGCGCGGCAAGCCACTCTTCGCGCAGAATTCCCATCCACAGGCTGTCAAATCGCACACCGTCACGCAGACCTTCTCCGCGCATACGGCCTTCGAGTTTAAAGCCAACCTTTTCATAAGATTTCAACGCGCGTTCATTGTAGGCGTGCAGTCCAAGCGAAATACGGCGCAGATTCAATTCGATGAATCCATACTGCACAGCCAAACGCATCGCATCTGTGCCGTATCCTCTGCCCCAATAATCGCGCTCGCCGATCGAAATTCCCAGCCAGGCATCTGAATGAGTCCATGATGCGACCCATAAACCCACGCCGCCGATCAATGTATCATCGGCCAAAGTGCGGATGGAAAACCGAAACGACTTGGTATTATTTTCAGCGCGCTTTTCAAGAGTTTCCTTGATCTTTTTTTCAGACCACAACTGGGCCGGATCGCTATCTGCGAGACGATGCTGTTCTGTATCACGATCCCATTTGGAATAAGCCTTCGCCATCACTTCCGGCGAATCATCACACAGGCGGACAAGGGTTCCGCGATAAATATCTTTCATCGCATCCCCCTTAACCTTTTGCCTGCTCCCGCCATTCGGCATTTAACAAGCCGAAAGAGACGAGATCCCAAAGTTGACCATCGCGGTTCATGGCCTGGCGCCTGCGGATCTCCTCCACAAAACCGAACTTCTGGAAGAGATGGAGTGCGCCTTCGTTATAAGCGGGCACCACCGCAGTAACACGATAGAGATTCAATTCACTAAAGGCATATCGCAGCAACATGCTCAAGGCCTGCGAACCATAACCTTTACGGCGGTCTTCCGCTGCGCCAATGCCGAGGCGTAGAAAGCCGTTGCCGTTCGTCCAGTCGATCCACTCCACGAGCGCCTTGCCGATCAGCCGGTCATCTTCGCGGGCGCGGATGGTGAAGTAGAACAAATTCTTATCCTCGTCCATTTCCTTTTCGATGGCTTCGTATTGTTTCTTAACCATCGCAGGTGAAAGCGGACGGGCAGGTTTCAAGTCCAATAGACGCATGAATTCGGCGTCGTGCGTCCATTTGGATTCGATATCGGGATGCGTTTCGTGGTCAATCGGCCCAAAACGGACATCCTGTGCTTCGAATAACTGAGTTTGTATATCTAACATGATTTCCTCCAAAACAAAAAAAAACGGCCACAGGTCATTGACCCATAGCCGCCAGGGAGATATTAAATAAAAACGGCCACGGGTCCGCATGAGCGCCGTGGCCGTATGACAACAAATAAAAGTCTAACGGGAAACAGGCGCACTGCGAGTATCAAAATCAGCGTTGCTGACAAATGATGGAGCGATGTTTAACTTATTCATGATCATTGGCGTGCGCCTCCTTTTTTTTAGATTTGCTTTCTTCAAGCGACAACGAGTTTATCACGCATGGGAAAAACTCGTCAAGGAATTTTAACTTGCAATTAGTACTCAAGGGTCAGACCTGTTTTCCGCGCAGACAACAACTTGGTAGATATAACTCAAAAAAGAGGAAAATAAAATGGTTGCCTGGAAAACAGAAACTAACTTCAATCATGTGCAAACCGCCCTGATTATTTCAAAGGATGCAGAGATGATCTCTGTTTGGGAAACACTTTTTCAACAAAAGAATTGCCATGTGGTCAGTGAGGCCACACCACATAGCGCCCTGCAAACTGCACACCTGCTTGCCCCTTCACTGATCGTGCTTGAACTTGACCTGCCTCATGCCGAACTGCTCATTCTTTGTATGAAGCTTCGTTCCATGACACAAGGTACCTTATTACTGCTCGTCCCGAGAGGGAATGAACAGGAAATGATCCGGTACCATAACGCGGGCGCGGATGAGTGCATCAGCACTCCCATCAGCCCAATGGCCTTGCTGATCAAATCCATGGCATGGCTGATGCGGCAGGAATGGACTGCGCCTCAGGCACAGCCCACAAATATATATATTTAGATTCTCTACTCTGGTAGAGATGGGTATCACAAAAACGGCGGACAAGATGTCCGCCGTTTTTGTGTTTAGGGGTTGCCGGTCAAGATGCGGCCTGCCAGCAGACTGTCGAGTGTCTCTTGTGCGAGGCGAAGTCTTCCGGGGGTGAGCAGGCTTGGGTCCACATCTGCAAGCCCGAGCGGAGATTGAACGTTGATTCCGCCCTGCCCCGCGCTCAAAGTAGGCCAGGCCGTCTGAATCGCCTTGATCGTATCCGGGCTGATCGTCGCCACCCAGCCGCCAGGACGCGGCACCGGCATCGAGGTTCCGATCAACAGCACACCCTGTGTACCTACATAGGAAAGAAATTCATCATTCGCCACTGAGGAGTAAATATAAAGCGCATCCACATCGCGGTCATTGATCAACACATTGGCATAGGCGCCATAACTTGCAGTTTTTTCGTCTGCGGGAATTTCTATAAATTGGGGATAGCCGATCGGGTCAATATAAAAAGTGCGGCATAACCCGCAATAATATGTTTTTCCATTCACGAAAGCATTGTAGGCACGCTGGGCATCCCCGTTATCTTTAGGAATGACCATGCCGATATGGTATTCCTCCACCAGCATGGAAAGAATATATCCGGCGAGGAAGGCAGGCAATTCCACTTGAGAGTCTCCAGCCAGCACACTTAAATTTCCACCAGCCGTCAGGTTGGGAATATTCACTGCGAGAAATTGCACACCCGGAGCGGTTGGCGCAAGAGATACCAGACCGGGGTCGGGCGGAAAAACGATGACTACTTTTAAAGTGGGGTCGGTCAAGTCGGCAGATGTTAGCGCATTGCGCACCTGAAACCGAAAACCGGATTGCAGTGCAAGGTCATACACAGTCTTTTGATACAGATCAGATGAAGCCTTGTCCAACTCTGCGGGGAGAACCAGGATCGCCAGCGGGGTATCTGGTGTTGGGATCATGGTCGGCGGAGGCAGCGGCGTATGAGACGGCGCAACAGTAGGGGGCGCGATCTCAGTCGGTGAACCTCCGCCGCAGGCGCTTAGCATAGCGATACTTATTATCGCGAAGAAGAAATGTTTAACACGCAAGGTCATACTCCAGAAATTAAGGATATTCGAATAAGAGAATTATACTGCCTGATTTGGAGAAAGCTGACCGGCGGGAAATCGGAGCGATCTCACTTAAATACAAAGAGGCGCACAGTATTGTGCGCCTCTTGCAAACTTACATCGTTAATTGACTGAAATATTAATGCGCTTCGGCTTCGCAGATTCGGCCTTGGGCAGGTTCAAAGTCAACACGCCATCGGTGATCTTTGCTTCCACTTTATCGGCCTGAATCTCTGAGGGCAAACGCAGGGCACGGCGGAAGGAACCACGGGGAAGTTCGTTCAGTAAATATTCAGTATCAGCCGCCTGATACGCACCTTCGATACTGACTGTGTTCTCAAGTACTTGAATGTTCAGGTCTTCAGCTTTCAAACCGGGGACCAACGCAGAGAGCACGTAGGAATCCTCTTCTTCACGAATATTGACGCCCAAAGAAAACTGACGGGGTTGGGCTGCTGCAACTGCGCGGCGGGCCATACGACGGAATGGATAAGGTTGAATATAGAGTGTCATTTTTATCTCCTTGTTGTTTATCAATAACGCAATATTAAGTCCTGAATATAAGAAAAAATAACAACGGGTAGATTTTTTATAAGAAAAATTCATGGGTATAATCTTTGAATGCGTAAATACTTTTTTCCACTTGTGATCCTCGTTGCGCTCGCCGTTGCGGGGGCTATTTGTATTACACCCGGGACAGAGACTCAGCCCGCATGGCGCAAGTCTATAACTGGTTTCAGGATCAGTCTTCAAGACCCGATCTGATGATGACTTCGGGAGCGAGATGCGGCGACGCCCCATTCATTTTCCCCACGAACGGCTTGATCGGCTTTATCTGGGACGATTCTTTCCGCCCCGGTCACCGCCACTCCGGCCTCGATATTTTCGCCGGGACAGATATCGGCGTAACGCCCATTGTCGCGGCCTACCCTGGCTACCTCACCCGCCAAGCAGATTGGAAGTCCACGGTCATTATCCGCGTGCCTGAAGACCCATTGCAAACCGGGCGTCAGATCTGGGTGTATTACACCACATGGCAGACCCGCAGGGAAATTCATTTGTCTCACCGGCATTCCCAATGGGTACATCAGAAGTGTACGTGGAAGCCGGCACCTTCCTCGGGTATCAGGGAAATTACTCAGGCGACCCCAATGCTCCGGTTGGGATTCATTTACACATTTCCATTGTGGAAGATGATGGCTTCGGTAATTTCAAAAACGAACTGGATATCAACAACACCTACGACCCTACGCCTTATTTCGGTTTGCCTTTGAACGCAAACGTGAACTCAGATGCAATTCCCTATTGTGAGTAATTAGTAATATTACGGAGTCAATCAGCAAGCTGATTGAGGGAATTAAAGGAATAAATATGGACTTAAAAAACAAGGTTGTACTTATCACCGGCGCAGGGAAAGGCGCCGGGCGGACACTGGCACTGGCACTTGCGCAACGCGGCGCACGAGTGGCCGTGAACGACATCTCGCCCATTAACGTGGAGGAAGTTGCGGCGGAAATCATCGCCAACAGCGGAGAAGCCAAAGCCTACGTTGAAGATATTGCCAAAAAAGTCGGCGTGCAATATCTGGTAAAAGGTGTCGAGGATGATTTCGGCGTGATTGACATTCTCATTACTCACGCATCGGTGGAACCGCACACACCTTTGCTCAAGATGGATGAATGGGACTGGCACCGCACTTTGGATGTAAATCTAACCGGCGTGTTTCTGACTGTGCAATCTGTAGGGCGCATGATGCGGGAACAAGGTCACGGGGCGATCATTAATATCGTAGCAGGAGCAGGCGAAGGGTCGATAAAAGATGCGGGGGCTTATTTATCCAGTAAGGCCGGAGCGGCGATGTTATCCCGTCAGGCAGATGTTGAGTTGAGTCCGCATGGCGTTCGTGTGTACGCGGTTGAAAATTCAACAGACGTGGTGAATGATGTATTATCCATTTTGGAGGCACAATGAAGGAACTGCTTGAGTACCGTGTAAAACTGCTCGAAAGATTAAGAGAAGCAGCGCAGGAATTTCGCGCCGCATGTGAAGCGGCCGGTGACCCCGCCGCAAAAGTGGACGGCGACTGGACCGTGCAGCAGATCGCCGCGCACACCCGTGACGTGAGCAGATTTGTATACGGCGCGCGCGTGCATCAAACCATCCTTGAAGAGAATCCGTCTTTCAAAAATTTTGATGCCGATAAATGGATGCTTGAACATTATGATGCACAGGAATCATTGAGCACAATTTTGAGTGAATTCACAACCTATGTGGAAGAGTTGTGCGTGATGCTTGAAAGCCAACCGCGTGAGGCGTGGTCACGAGTCAGCCGGCATGAGATCGTGGGCGGCGGGCTGACCATGCAGCTTTGGGTGGAGCGTAACCTGGCGCACATTGAAGAACATTTGCTTGCCTTGAAAAAGATGAAAAATAAGTGAATTTCGCCCGTTTTCTGCGTATTTCGGTGTAAAATAGCACAATGAAAAAGCAACGAATTATCCTTGTAGACGATCACGAAGTGGTGCGGCTCGGCTTGAAATCCCTGCTGGAGCGCCACCCTCAGTTTGAAGTGGCAGGGGAAGCAGGTTCGGCGCGTGAAGCGCTCGAACAGGTTGCCTCCCTGAAACCCGATGTTGTCGTGATGGATATTCGCCTTCCGGGCACATCAGGGATTGAAGCCTGCGAGCAGATCGTCAATCAATACCCGAATACAAAAGTGATCATGCTCACTTCCTACGCTGAAGATGAAATGTTGTTCTCCGCCATTCGCGCGGGAGCATCAGGATACATTCTCAAGCAGATCGGAAGCGAAGACCTGGTCAAGGCAATCGAATCTGTGGGACGCGGCGAAGCATTACTTGACCCTGCCGTGACCCAGCGCGTATTCCAGGAAGTGCGGCGCGCGGTGAAGGAAGAGGAAGCCTCAGCCTTTGCCCATTTGAGTCAACAGGAAAAGCATGTGCTGCTGTTGGTTTCAGAAGGCAAGACCAACCGCGAGATCGCGAAGAATTTATTCCTTGGCGAAGGCACCGTGCGCAATTATGTTTCAAGCATTCTCTCGAAGTTGAGCGTCAACAATCGCGCCGAAGCAGCCTACGCTGTGGAACACAGCCTGAGAGAATATATTTCAACCTAAACTTTTTATTTCAAAAACGGAGACACAGCACACAGAGCAGATCAACTCAGTGAAAATGTGTCTCCGTTTTTTATTTAAGAGAAATCCATGTTCCCATTCATCACACTTACCGACGGCACGATCAACCTGCGTCCATTTGAATTTGGCGAAGAAAACACCCTGCATCTCGCAGTTCAGGAATCCCTGCCTGAATTGGAACCGTGGATGTCGTGGGCCAACGAAAGTTACACCAGCGAAACCGCGCTTAATTTCATTGCCCTCACCCGCACCTACTGGTCAAACGGATCGTTATATGCATTCGCCATCGCCGACGCAAAAACAGGCGAGTTTCTGGGCGGGTGCAGTTTAAGTCACATTCACCCGATTTATCATTTCTGTAACCTGGGATATTGGGTGCGCACGTCACGCCACGGAGAGGGCATCGCCGGGCGGGCTGCGAAACTGGCCGCGCGTTTTGCATTCGAACGGCTTAACCTGATCCGCGCTGAGATCGTCATTGCAATTGGGAACGAACCCAGCAAACGTGTTGCAGAAAAAGCGGGCGCACATTACGAGGGGATATTATTAAACCGGATGGTGGTGGGCACTCGTTTTTTCGACGCCCACATGTTCTCGCTTCTCCCCTCAGACTTTGAGCTGGTCGCCCGACTATAAGCAAAAGTGACCGCAGACAGTAGACCACAGACCATCGCCTTCTACAGTTATTTACATTCAGGAATTTAAATTTATAATGACCATCATGACTCAATCCACATCATCTCTGCTCTTCCTCGGTAAAGCCGAAGACCCCGATTGCGCGCGCGCATTGGAATATTGTCAACAGCATTTTCTCCATGTGACATACTGCCTCGGCAAGTGGGGCGACCCACTGCCCGAAGACATTCGCAACTGGGAAGGTGATTACATCATCTCGTATCTTTCGCGCTGGGTGGTGCCTGAATCATTATTGAATCGCGCAAAGATTGCGGCCATTAACTTCCATCCGGCTTCGCCTGAATATCCCGGCATTGGCTGTAATAATTTTGCCTTGTACGAAGACGCCAAAGAATACGGTTCGACCTGTCATCACATGGCCGGCAAAGTGGATACAGGCAGGATCATCAAGGTCAGGCGTTTCCCAGTCCACCCGGAAGACGGCGTGGAAGAAATCCTCCAGCGGACTTATGAGAATCAAATGGCGTTATTCTTTGAAATTGCAGAACTCATGGCCGCAGGAAAAGAACTCCCCGTCTCTACAGAAATATGGACCCGTCCGCCTTTTTCACGCAAACAATTTGACGAACTATTTAGAATCACCCCAGACATGAGCGCAGACGAAGTGCGAAGAAGAGTCCGCGCGATTAGTTATAAACAATGGCAGCCGTATGTGGAAATCCACGGGTATCGGTTTGAGTATGTGGGCGGGAAGTGAGAAGAGGGAAGTAATAGTAGTAATAAGTAATAAGTAAAAAAAGAGCGCGGACATTCGTCCACGCTCTTTTTCATCCTTCATCCTTCATAATTCATCCTTGTCACTCCTTATCACTCCTTCTCCCCACTCACCTTCATCCACGTCTTCTTCATGATCAGCGCATCTTCTTCCATGATGGGACTTTCGCACATGATGCGGCCGGCACAGCCAAATTTATGCAGCGCTTTGAACAAGGCTTTCATATCCAAATCTGCATCGGCGAGTTTGAGGTGATTCTTTTCGCCTTTGGGACCATACTCAATTCCCGAGAGATGAATGTGTAAATGCTTGAGAGCCTTTTCGCCCAATTCGCGGCCATAAAACTCCAGCACACGCGACCATTCATCATAGGTATTCATGGTTCCGTCACCGGGGCGGGCGTGTAAATGTGCAAAGTCCAGACAGGGCAGAACCATGTCTGTAGCAATGCTCATCGCAACAGCATCTTCAAGCGATCCTAGCATGGCAGATTTTCCCATTGTCTCAGGGCGGAGAGTCACTTGTGTGCCGTTCTTTTTTAATTCATCCACACAACCCTGCAAACGCGGAATGGCGATCTTCAACACGTCAAGCGGGTCATTCAAAAAATACGAACCCGGATGAAAGATAATATCCGTGGCGCCCGCGAGATAGCCGTAATGCGCCGCATCCATCAAACGCTTGCGTGACTTGGGCCATTCTTCATCCGTGGCATTCAAGTTAAAAAATACGGCGCGTGAACGCTTAATGCCACGTCATGTTCCTCGCTCGCAGCTTTGATCAAGGCGCAGGTGGCTTCGGTCACACGCACCGACTGCACCCAGCCAAGTTCCAATGTATCCAGTCCGATAGACTTGCTGAATTCAATTGCGCCTACAGAGCCGCCCGGTTTTTTCGGCGTGCCCGAGGGAGAACCAACGGTTCCAAATTTAAACGATAAAGTCATGGGAAAACTCCAGGGATTAGGGATTAGGGATTAGGGAAAATTAGTTTGCGCATATAAGGGCGGACCGAGAATTAATAATCCGATCAAGATCGCAGCCAGATGCCGCAACCAATACGGCGGCAGCGCCCACATCCTTGCCGATCTTCGCCAGCGGATGCCGGTCCGGGCTGGCGAGGTCTACAACAGCTTCGATGGCGGTGTTCATAAATTCAGCAGCGAATACCATCGCGATGGTTAAGATCAACACCGCCCAATCACGCGGCGGCACTCGCAGCCAAAAAGCAAAGATAAAAACCAGCGTGGCCGCCAGGCTGTGTATCCATGCATTTTTTTGCGTGCGCAAGGCATAATGCCAGCCGCGAAACGCGTGACGAAATGAATGGATGCGGGATAACAAAAAGGACATCAACTACGAATCCTGTATCTTGACATGCGACAGCCCGAGTCTTTCCAAAACATCAGCCTGCGCTTTCCACATCCGGGCTTTTTCCTCCGCCTCGGCATGGTCGTGCCCCAGTAAATGTAATGTCCCATGGATAACGAGTAACTGCGCTTCCGCTTCCACTGAATGTCCGCCGGCTTGCGCTTGTTGTGATGCGCGTGGAATCGAGATCAGAATATCACCAAGATACGGCACGCCTGTTTCGGGGTCTGCTTCAGCAGATGGAAAAGACAGTACATCGGTGGGCGCATCTACGCCGAGGAATTCGCGATTCAACTCGTGTAACTGCGCGTCGTCTGTCAGGACGATGGTCATGTCACAGTCAACAGGAGCAGCTTCGAGGTCCGCAAGAAGCGGGGTTGAAATTTCAAGTGTGAGACGGGCGGCGCGTTCCAATAAAGATTCATCTGAGAATTTTTGTTGCGAGTCTATATTTATCATTTTTCCTTCCGCAGCGCATGGATGGTTGAGTCCTGATCAGGGACTTTCGCATTGGGATATTGAATGCGCGGATGATAGGTGCCGCGCAGTGTGGTAACGAATGATTCAGTGATCAGACTCAGGTCACGGAGAGTCAGAAGCGTATCATCGAGCTGACCATATTTTTGCACCGTGTCGATCACATTGCGGACGAGCGCGCGCAGATTGTCATCTGTTTCGGGGCGTTCGGCGCGGGCGCGGGCTTCGGTGGCATCTGCGAGCATCAGCAAAGCCGTTTCACGCGAATTCGGGCGCGGACCAGGATAACGGAATTTTTCAATTTCCACTTTGGCCGCATCGCCGCCTACTGCATCCATGGCTTGAGTGTATTGATAGCGCGTGATGAGCGTGCCATGATGTTCAAGAATAAAATCCTGCAAACGTTCCGGCAGACGATACTTTCTCGCCAGTTGAACACCATCGGTCACATGGCGGATAATGGTCGCTGCGGATTCTTCAGGCGCGATATCATGATGCGTATTCACATTCCCCGGCACTTGATTTTCAATAAAAAATGTGGGGTTGAGCGCCTTGCCAATATCATGGAATTGCGCGCCCACACGCGTAAGCAAGGGATCAGCGCCAATTTTTTCGGCAGCCTGCTCTGCGAGATTGGCAACCTGCAAACTATGTTGATACGTGCCGGGTGCGTTGCGCAGCAGAAATTGCAGCAGCGGAAAATCAGGGCGTGAAATATCAAGCAATTGAAATGCAGTTGTGATGCCGAGCGACTGCGCAAATAAATATTGAAGCAATAGAGTGATACTTGCGGCTGAAAATCCCGCGAAGGCAACCACTCCGATAAATTGAACAATGCCAAGCCAATCAGGCGCGAAGAACGGCAGGCGATATGCCAAAAGCACAACAAAGCCTGAAAGCGAAATGGCGATTCCCGCGCGCACAAATCCCCAAAAGCGGCGCACCGGTCCCAGCACAAGCAAACCGATCAAAGATGACAGCAAATAATACGGCGCAAGGTCAAGTGTATTCGACAAACCATAAGAAGCCAGCAAAGAAAGTGGAATGGCAACCACAAGCCCCGCTTCAAGACCAAACAAAGCAGTCACGAGCAGCCCAGCTGCTTGTAACGGATACCCGTAAGGCGCAAGGGTACGGTTGGTAAATAAACGCGCACCAACCAAAAACACAACAAAAATAATAGCGATCACCAGCATACTGCGCGGATCATTTACAACAGCCGAGCGTTTGCGGCGATAAAAATAAAGGGGAACAAGGATCGCAGAAAGAATAATAATCGCCGCCGCCCCAAGCATATCCTCCCAACGCTGACCGGGGCGGATCATGCCGAGCTGCTGAAAAGCTTCCATATCTGCCGGGGTGATGATCTCCCCCGCAGGGACGATCGTCTCTCCGGCTTTATACGTCCGCACGATCGGCTCCACCGCATCACGCGCAGATTGACGGGCGGCGGTGGTCAACTCTTCACTAAAAAAACTATTGGGCACAACAAAAGCGCTAACCAATTCCGAAACCAGAATCGATTGCTGCTCATTCAAAGTAAGGCTTACAAAAGAGGAAACGCCAGCCTGCGTGGATTCCACTTTATCTTCAAAGATGGCGCGGCGCATCACCTGTTCCAATACCCGCAGGGATTCAGTTTGCACAATTTCCCAGCGCGTGTTGGAAATTCCGATCACATAATCAATGGTCTCAAGTTTTAAGCGGACATCGCTCAGCGCAACCAGATTCGATTTTTTCTGTTCCGCAGTCAACTCAACATTATCGCGCACAGAAGTGATGTATTGCAAAGCTGTCCGCAGCCGCTCGATCTGCTCACGCGCAATGGCAGCATCAGGCAAACTATAGATCGGCAGCACCGCACTCTCCGCCGCCTGACGCGCTTCTTCGGTGCGAATATCACTGACATATTCAATATCACGCGGAGCCTGCTGGGCAGTCTGCGACACATCCCCCACATCCAACGCCTGCGTCATCGGACGCAGCGCAATGGGCGTGGTCAGCGCAGCAAAAGAGACAAGACTGACCGCAACGATCAGGCTGGTCTGTAAAACTCGAATTCGGGTGGAAACGGGGGTACGTGCAGACATAAGGATCAATCATAAAGAGCAGACCTTTATCAAGCCTGCTCTTTATGATAAAAGATCACTTGGTAAGTAATTCTTTAACAGTGGAGCTGATCATATCATTTGGAGCGCGTCCCGCGATCTTGGGCATCACGATCTTCATCACCTTGCCCATGTCACCGGGCGCCGACGCGCCTGTTTCATCAATGGCGGCCTGCACCAATGCGCGCAGCTCTTCGGCGGGCATGGCTTGAGGCAGAAAAACCTCCAGAACTTTGATCTCGGTTTCGTTATCTGCGATCAGGTCAAGACGATCGGCCTTCTTCGCTTCTTCAATAGCCTCGCGGCGATTCTTGATCTCTTTTTGGATCAACGCCACAATCGCCAGTTCCTCAAGCGCGGCTTGCTTATCCACCTCGGCCTGCTTCACCGCCGCAAGCACCATACGCACCGTGCGCTTGCGGATCTCATCGCCGCTCTTCATCGCATCTTTGACTGATTCATTAAGTTGAGTTTTTATGTCCATAATTTGATTATACCCTTTCATGATTTGGATGAAGTGCCCGCTTCTTTTCATACCTCAAGCCTGCTTCAACACACCCGGGCATTCCCCGGGCTGATTAATTCTCCGGCTGTAAATCTGTAAACTTTGTAAACATTTCAGGTGTAAGGATTTTCTCCAGAATATCAAACTCATATTCCGTGCGTTTGATCGCAGCCGCGCAGGCATACGCAAAATGCGGCCCCTGTTTGGATGAGTCTAAATTCATCTTTCCGTGCGAATCGTTCGGCAAAAAAGCGAGTGCTATCTTTCGCAGAAATGGAACAAAATACAACGCATCCAACGGCAGATAGATCTTGCCAGAGCGAATGTCCGGGCTTTCGATCAAACTCTTTTGAACAGGATCGATCTCGGGCGGGGTAGGAGGCGTGCCTGGGTGTTGGTCAAGCCACATGGAGACGTAATTGGTATGGGCGTAGAAATCCTGCGCGGTATGAGTCAATCTTCCAAATGCGATCCAGGCGGAAAGCACGCCGGGAGCAAGCAAAGCTGCGAGCACAAGTCCGCGCTGCTCCGTGATATAGCGATGACCCGCATCAATGGCATTGTTATCAAAATGATATTCGTCGTGACCAAGTTGTCCGTGCAGGGCATCCTGTTTGCGATTAGCCGCAATGATCACCTCAAGCGCACGCGGACTAACACGGCTGCCGAGGGCTGTGCGGGTCATTTCTTCATGAATAGGTACAAGCATTTCACCGCTCTTTGCATAAATTGCTGAATTTACCGGGGAAAACAGTAAATAGAAATTAAGACCCTGGTTTGCCATTTATGCGATGTTCCATAAAATTATAAGCGAGGCCGGTATAAAGTGGTTATAATGCCCGCATGACTTTTTATACTGCAAAAGGCGACGATGGCACAACGGGCTTGCTCGGCGAAGGCCGCGTGCCGAAATATCATGTCCGTATGGAAGCGATTGGCGCATTGGATGAAGCATCTGCTGCGCTCGGGTTGGCGCGCGCGCAATGCAGCGCAGTGCAAACCGCGCCGATCCTGCTTGAAACGCAACGCGATCTTTACAAGTTGATGGCCGAAGTAGCCGCCACCCCCGAGAATGCGCCGCGATTTCATTTCATTGACGAATCACGCGTGAACTGGCTTGAAAAGCAAACTGACGAACTAAGCATGATCGTTGAGATGCCCAAGGAATTTATTTTGCCCGGAGATACGCTCGGCGGCGCGGCGCTTTCGCTGGCACGCGCCATTGTCCGCAGGGCCGAGCGCTGCGTGGTGAGTCTCTTTGATGAAGATGAGGTCATCAATCCCGACTTGCAACGCTACCTCAACCGGCTTTCTTCATTATGTTTTGTGCTTGAACTGCTTGAGAATCAAAACGCGGGAAAACAGACGAGTCTGGCGAAACCGTAGGTTAACAACAAGACTTCGGAAGTCTTTCCAGAAGCCTCTTAATCATACAGACTCAAAAAAGACTTCCGAAGTCTAACCACCATACAATGCGGGACAATGTGAGCGTAGCCGAAGTACAGACAGGCTTGTCCTTCGGCTACGGACTTCGCAAAGAGCGCTCAGTCCTCCGCTCAGGATGCACAACAGAGTTTCTCGAAGAACACTCGTCACTTCGCTCAGGATGCAAATCACATAAAAGGTAACTCACATGACAGGCACATTTATTAACGTCGCCGCCATTTTGATCGGCGGAACTATTGGCTTATTTTTCGGCTCCCGTATTCCCGAAAGATTCAAGAACACGGTCATCGCCGGTATGGGGCTTTTCACCGCCGCGATGGGATTGGAAATGTTCCTTGAAAGTAAAAATTCATTGATCGTACTCGGTGCATTGATCATTGGCGCACTGCTTGGCGAGTGGATCGGCATCGAAGACGGCTTGCAATCCTTTGGGCAGATGCTCGAAAAACGCTTTTCATCAGATTCAGAAACTGGCTCGGGGTCCAAATTTGTACGCGGCTTTATGGTCTCTTCATTGCTCTTTTGCATTGGACCAATGGCGATCCTTGGCTCGATTCAAGACGGCCTGAATGGAAATTATGAAATGCTGGCTGTAAAATCCACGCTGGATGGGTTTGCAGCGATCGCATTTGCATCCACCCTGGGCGTGGGCGTAATGTTTTCTTCGCTCATCATCCTTGTCTATCAAGGCGGCATCAGCCTGCTGGCCGGGCAGCTCGATGCGATCGTAACCGACCCGATGATGGCTGAATTGATCGCCACCGGCGGTGTAATCCTGATGGGGGTTGCAGTCAGCAATTTATTGGAACTAAAAAAAATCCGCGTAGGAAATTTCCTCCCCGCTCTGGCAGTCGCCCCATTGATCGTGTGGATATTAAGTTTATTTTAGGCAGGAGACTGTTTCTTAATTTGGCCTCTTGCAAAAGTCCATTTTTTTAACCACAACCCGCAGGGTTCATTAAACCTTCATGGTTTAAAAAATCGACCCCTGTCCAGCGGCGAGGCAAAAACAGGGGTCTGACTTAAGCGGCCGGCAAAGACCGGGTAAGCTAAAATCATTCTATCTTACTTTTATGAATTATCAATATTGACTTTCAGCGGATATTACCACGGTCTACTGTGTCAGCTTGATTACTAATAAACTTCACTTCTATTTTAAAAAATAACCACCATAAAGAATAAGGACTCGAGTCCAAAGATGATAAAACTGTATCAAAAAGCCTCACGATATAAAATCGTGAGGCTTTTTGCGTGCTTTGCTAAATATTGACTTTACTTAAATCAACTTCTTGCTTGAGATATTTTTTTATCGAGCAACAAGAACAAATATGCCGGGGAAGTTTACAGTCACAGTAACTGTATTGCCCGATTGCTCAAAGCCAGAGCAGATCATACGTCCGTCATCTGCATCATCAGGGTAGAGCGGGAAGGATGCGCCGCCGTATTGCTCAAGCGGAAGCTCAACCCAGTCACCTGCTCCATCTTTGGCTTGCGGATCCCAGTAAAGAATGGACATGCGTTTGCCAATCAATTCTTCAGGGATGACGAATGTAAGGGTCAGCAAGCCGCCTTCGGTCATGACGGGGATGGGGTTCCCTTCATCATCAAGCCCGACGGTAATCGCTGAGCCAAAGGTCAGACCAACGGGAAGACGGTCGGGCAGATCGCCTTCGGATGTTTCGCTAAGCTGGCTGCTTCCAGTGAACGGGCAGCCCACTTCCACAGAAGTACCTGTGTGCAACTGCAATGTAGTACTTGAGAAATTCTCACAATCTTGCAGTACCGGTTCACCATCTCCGTCTTCTGGAATGATGATCTCATTGGTCGGTTTTCCATCGTCATCATCATCTGAAGGATCCTGCGGAGGACAGGGGTCTTTAATTTTTTCAATAAAAGTATCGCCAAGTCCATTGTCTGAAAACTCAGGGCTGTTGATAAGAGTCAAATTTCCGTCTGTGCCGGGTTCGGTGTAAATACCATATTTGCCATTGTCGCTATAAATACCGCTATCCACGTTGACCAGGATATCTTCAGAGCCAAAACACGCAAAGGTATAGGTGCTGTATGCTTCCACACCATTTCCGCCGTTGGCTGTAACGGTTACGTTAACCAGATCCACCTGCCCGCCTGCAACTGTTAGCAGTCCCAGGTTGACGTTTTTCTGTGAAGAGGCTGTTTTCAATCCACACATTTCCGTCATAGGATTTTACCCATGCCCCATTTTCCGAATTACCATTTCCATCAATGAGGACATCCATAAGTGTAATATCACCGTTGCCGGCAAAAGCTTTCATCCCCCAATCACCGTTCTCTGTAAATGTGGCTCCGGTGATGTCAATATTGCCATTGCCGTTCATGCCATTCAAATACGCACCAATGACCCCATTATGAGAAGCGCCGATATTATCCAGTGCGATGGAACCGGCAGATGTGACGTACAAACCTGTCCACGTATTGTTATCAAAGGTGCTATCGGTCACACTGACTGTCCCTTCACCATAGGCGTTGTCAACATCAGCGCCGTCTTTATTGCCATTGGAAATAACGTCTGAGATAAATACATTCCCATTACTGGCAATATACAAACCGGCTTCATCATTGTCTGAGAAATCGCCGCCGCTCACAGTCACATCACCTGAGCCTTCATAATTGATCAGATCTGCGCCATCAAAGCCGTTCCCCGTGGCGTCGGTGTTGGTCATGGTGATCGCGCCCTCTGAGTTCACCCAGATGCCATTATCGCCATTATTGTTAAAGATACTGTCTGTAATTTGGACGCCGCCCGTATTGAGCAGGTCAAAGTTATACACTTCTGCGCCGGCAAAATCGTTTCCATTTGCCTGCACAGTATCCATGCTCACAGTGCCGCCTGAGTCAATGCCGATGCCGCTGCCGCCAGTATTATCGTCAAACGTACTGTCCTGCACAATTACATCACCGGTGCCGCTGCACTGTTCCAAAGCCGCATCATAGACACAGGTATCAAGACCTGCGCCGTACCCCAGACTGTTGCCGCTTGATACAATGTTGCTCAAACTTATGTCTCCAGTGGTTTCAACATACAAGCCCGCAACAGCATCTTCCGCGTCAATACTAAGATTGCTCAATGTGACATTTCCATGCCAGTTTATGATGGAAAGCGAGACATCAAGCTCGGAATAGTCGGCGTTATCCACAGCATCATCGCCGCTTATTCCGCTCCATCCACCTGTGAATGCAAGATTATCAAACCAGGACAGGGTGGTTCCATCAAAAATAATTGGGCTGTCATCTGCATTGGTGTAATCGCCCGCCACCCAAATCACGCCATTGCCGTTGTATGTAATGCCGTTATCAGAAATTAACGTTGTGATTAACTCTGTAAAAGTGGCAAAGCTATCAGTACAGCCATTTGCGCCGCTGGTTGGGGTAACACCATCTGGACACCAAATGGGATCGCCGGTAAGGATGATCTGAGCAGCTTCTTCACTTGCAAGAGGCTCGATACCAGTCTCACTTACCACAATTAACTCTGTACCATCAGGGATCTGCGCCATGATCTCTTCCACTGAATCAACAGGGGCTGATTCTTCTACCAAGGCAGGCTCTGTGACAATAAGAGTATCAACCTCAGGGGTGGAGGACTCTACGACATCTGTCACGGTTTCAGGAGTAGTTTCTTCCTGTGCAGGTTCAGAGGTTTCTTCGGTTGAACTTCCATCATCAGCGTAGACTGTTGTGGTGCCAACGGTACTGCTGATGATTACCATAACAACCATAAGCAGAAGCATAAAATGATTCAGTCTTTTTTGCATATTGGTTTCTCCCAAAAATAATAGTGTTGCGATAATTCTTTATTGGATACAACACTATATTACTTATGAGATGATTTTTTGGGAAGTAATACAACCTTTGATCCACTTACACTTTTGCAAATCGCTGTACCTTTATTACTGACATGGCTTCGATTGCGCGCTAACCGGCAGACCAAAGGACTCAAAGATAGGTACGCCATCCCATTCGGGCGGGAGCGGCAGACCCAGCACAAAAGCAGAAGTGGCGGCTGTGTCCATTACATGGACTTGCGTGGATAACTGTCCCGGCTGCACACGCGGACCGCTGATGATCCAGGGGATGGTCATATCATCAGGGATATCATATCCATGTGTGGTGTCATGCCCGCCGTGATCGGAGGTGACGATAATGATGGTGCTCTCATACATGCCTTGATCTTTCAACGCTTGCAGGATCAATCCAAACGCGGCATCATCGGCGGTGTAGGCTTTCAATTGTTTTTTAGACATCCAGCCATACTCATGCCCGGCCAGATCACCAGAGGGGAAATGCACAAACATGAGATTAAATCCCTGCATAACTTGATCGATCGCAAGTTCTTCGATGGCGGAATAATCTTCTATCTTATCCGTGCCGTCGATAAATGCAAAATAATCCAGGCTGACTGGTTCGGTGATCTGCCTTAGTTTTTCCTTGCCGACCACCATGGCTGTTTGTAACCCTGCAGTATGGACGAGGTCAAAAATATCGGTACCGATGGCAAATCCATTTTGTGGGACGTATAAGTTCCAGCGCACGATATGCTTTGCCGGGCAAGTGCCGACCAGCATGGAAGAATGTGCGGGCAGGGTGGTGCTGGGCATGATGGTTTGCGCGTTCAGGGTGTATGCGCCGCTTTGCATCAGTGATTGGACATTGAACATCTCTGCTTCTGCAATTGCATCAGGGCGCAATCCGTCAAAGCTGACGATCAACACACGGTCAATGCGCGGCGGCGGAGTGAATGTGACCGTGGGCGGAAGTGTGGCGGTGGAAGATGGCAGGGTGCTGCTCGGGATGAGCGTGGCTGTGAGGGGCGGAACAGTTGTCGGCGGGGAAAAGGATGCGAATGATCCGCAGCTTTGCAGGAGAATGCCAAAGAGAGTCAAAATCCAAAGTTGTGGATTTATGTTCAAGTTGTTTTTCCGTTGTGAATTTATTTTTAATGCGGGCATCTTATTTACAAATTGTGTCGCCATGTATATTTAAGATCGGCAAACCGAAGGCTTCATAAACCGGAAAGCCATCCCATTCAGGCTGTAAGGGAAGTTCGAGGGCATAAGCGATGGTGGGCGCAGTATCCATGATGCTGACGTGCGTTGTAATTTCACCGGGGACAATGCCGGGGCCATTCGCCACCCAGGGAATGAGCAGGTCTTCGATCACGGTGCCAACATGGGTCTGATCGTGGCCGCCATGATCGGCAGTGACAATGATCAGCGTGCTGTCTCGCAATCCACTTTCATTGAGCGCGACGAGCAAGTCACCGAGTGCGGCGTCGCCGTCGCGATAGGCCTTGAATTGCGCGTTAGACATCCAGCCGTATTTATGTCCACGGGTATCGCCGCTGCCAAAGTGGACGAACATCAGATCGAAGCCGGTTGGGATTTGCGCAATGGCGGCTTTCATGATCGTGGATTCAATGCCATAGACGATCTCGAAGACATCGGTTGTCTCAGGTTCTGCGAGCTGTCTTAATTTTTCCTTATTAACGATCATCACTGTTTTCAAGCCGGCCGCGTGCGCCAGATCCCAAACATCCACGCCTTGAGAGTATCCTTTGTAATAGGTGGTTACGTCCCAATCCACACCATGTTTGCTTTGGCATGTACCTGAAAACAAGGATGCGTGTGCAGGCAACGTGACTGCATAATTAATGGTGCGTGCGGTTGCGTATGCGCCGGTTTCCATTAACGATAAAAGATTTGGCATTGGCGCGGCGGCCACGGCATCGGCACGCAGACCATCATAGGTGATAACGATCACACGCTTGATCCTGGCGGAAGGCGGCTCGGGCGCGGGCGGAATGACCTCTGCGGGAACAGCAGTAACCGTGGAAGTTAACGTAAGCGTGGGGCTGGCTGTTGGTGTTGCAGTTTCGATTGGCGCGGCGGTTGGCAGGATCAGTGTTGGAGTACTTATTAAAATGGGACGCAGTGCATCCGCCCCCCAGATCACAGGCACAGAGCCACATCCCTGCGCCAGCAGGGCAATCACAATAAAAATTGAAAAACGCTTCACTATTTTATTTTCCCAGCATGGGCATTTTCAACCCGTGACGTTTTGCCGCATCAATTGCGATTTGATAACCCGCATCAGCGTGTCTTGCCACGCCCATACCTGGATCTGTTGTCAGGACTCTTTCCAGTCTGCGGGCTGCTTCCGGAGTTCCGTCTGCAACAATTACCTGTCCCGCGTGTTGACTGTAGCCCATGCCCACGCCGCCGCCATGATGGAACGAGACCCAGGTCGCACCGCCGACCGCATTGATCAACGCATTGAGAATGGCCCAATCAGAGATCGCATCAGAGCCGTCTTTCATCGCTTCCGTTTCACGATTCGGTGAAGCCACAGAACCGGAATCCAAATGATCGCGGCCGATCACGATCGGCGCTTTTACTTTTCCGCTCGCGACCAGTTCATTAAACATCAAGCCAGCCTTGGCACGTTCGCCATATCCGAGCCAGCAAATGCGTGAAGGCAATCCCTGGAACGGAACTTTCTCACGCGCCATTTTCATCCAGCGATGCAAATGTGCATCATCGGGGAAGAGTTCCATGATGGCTTTGTCTGTGGTGTAAATATCTTCGGGGTCGCCCGAAAGCGCCACCCAGCGGAAAGGTCCCTTGCCCTCGCAAAACAGCGGACGAATATAAGCGGGCACGAAGCCGGGGAATTCAAAGGCATCGCTCACGCCATTGTTATAAGCTTGCTGGCGCAGGTTATTTCCATAATCAAAAACTTCCGCGCCTGCGCGTTGGAAATTCAACATGGCCTGCACATGTTTCGACATCGAATCCATGGCCATCTTTTTATATTTCTCAGGATCAGACTCGCGCAATTGATTCGCAGCGGTGATGCTTAATCCAGACGGGACATAGAACAAAGCCTCATGTGCCGAAGTCTGGTCAGTGACCACATCGGGAATCACTCCGCGTGCAAAAGTTCACTGTATACATCCGCTGCATTGCCGATCAATCCAATCGATTTTGGAATTCCTTTTTGCTTGAATTCTTCCACCAAGGTCATGGCTTCTTCAAGATTATCCACTACCATGTCAATGTAGCCAATCGCGCGGCGGCGTTCGGCGCGTTCGGGGTCCACTTCCACCACCAGCCCCACGCCTTCGTTCATCGTAATCGATAAAGGTTGAGCGCCGCCCATGCCGCCCAGACCGGCGGTTAATACGAATTTGCCTTTCAGGAGTCCCAGCCTTTTAGCTTGGCGAGCGCGCCAAAGGTTTCGTATGTGCCCTGCAAAATTCCCTGCGTGCCAATGTAGATCCAGCTCCCGGCGGTCATCTGGCCGTACATGATCAGTCCCTTTTTATCGAGCTCATCGAACTTTTCCCAGGTGGCCCAATGCGGCACGAGGTTTGAATTTGCGATCAATACTTTCGGCGCATCTTTATGTGACTTGAAAACAATGACCGGCTTGCCTGATTGCACAAGCAGGGTTTCATCCTCTTCAAGATTTTTAAGTGATTCCAGAATGGCATCAAACGATTCCCAGTTGCGCGCAGCCTTCCCGCGTCCGCCGTAGACCACAAGATCATCAGGTTTTTCCGCCACTTCGGGGTCAAGATTATTTTGGATCATGCGATAGGCGGCTTCGGAAAGCCAGTTCTTGCAGGTCAATTGTGTGCCATGTGGCGCACGGACAACTCGAGATACAGACATTATGTGCTCCTTTATATAAATATCCTCGCAGCAATTATATATCGCGCGGAAACATTGATCTAAAATATTTTACTCATCTAATAATTTGATCGAGTTAATTACCGACTTTACATCTTCATAGATCTGCAGCTTGTACTCCTTTAAGTACAACAAAGACAGGCGAATGGTGGAATCACTGGTGGATTTAAAAAACACAGCTGAATAATAAAACGGGATGATCTCTCCCTGGTCATTTCTGAACGAAAATTGCCCGCCGATTTCGATCACTTTTACCTGATTCCCATTTTCATATAATTGAGCGGTATCCACTCGAAGCCCTGGAATCGCCCCTGAAGACTCAAGACTCCGAACAAGTTCTCCCATGGAATTCTCATCAATAGGTATCGAATCCTCCGAGTCCCATCTAAGTTTGGAGAATCCAAAAACGAAATTTTTCCTGATATCCGGCCGCAGGGGATAGGAATATAACCTGTCTGAACCGGGGCGATATTCAGCGAGATCCAATTCCATTTGAACACGCAAAAGTTCATTCTTAGCCGCTTCCTTCTTGAGGGCGGAATTAAATTCTTCCGAATTTGCGCGCAGGGTCAGCCACCCTGCGGGAAAGACAATTTCAATCCCAACATCACCATCCGTATATTTCGTACTTCCGTCGGGCAGCTTTTCAAGAGTAGTAGCGGCAGTTTCAGTCAGACCAGGAACATCGTCACCGGGTGCAGCTTCCGTAGACAGAGGTTGTGCAACCGCTGCAGTTTGTGTTATGGCTGCGTTTGCCGTCAACACAACAACGGTCGAAAGCATATTGAGATCAACAGGGGTGGGAGCCGCCATTTCAGGAATGGCACATGCGAGTGTTGAGATCAATAAGAGTGTCAATAGATACGATCTTTTGTGTTTCATGATTATTTCCTTTCGTTTAATTGTGCAAAGGTTTCCAATTAGGATCACTAATCCATAGTGACCCCGGTGATTCCAGACATCGAAGATCGGAAAACAGTTTCCTTCAACTCTTCCATGACAGACAGGTCAATGGTCATTGTCCTGTCCTTGTTTAATTAAAAATGGATACAACCATATCTGATGGCGTGCAGATTATGCAGGAAGTGAGAATGGGGATAACTCCTTCGTGGAATTAAAACCCACCCGGCTATTATAGCCGAGTGGGTTATCGAGACTTATTGCCTTTTCATCATGGATTAAACAGGACGAGACTGTTTACCACCTTTTCAAAATCAGGCAGGACAGTGTCTTTAAATTCAAGCGGAGAATAAAAATCAAGCACAACAAGGCCGGAGGCTGTCTTAAAAAATACGCCCTTGTAATAAGTTGTGCCGGTGGTCACACTCCATTTTTGTTCGATCACCAGAATATCCATGCCATTTATAGCCTTTTGCTCATTCGATGAAATGGCTTTGAAATCGGAATAGGGTTTAACCGATTCATCCTTTGCTATTTTTTCCAGGCTTCTGGTTTCATTTTGTTGAAAAACAACATTCATAAACGTAGGCGCACCGTTGACCACATGCCCGGGCTGGATATCAATGATATCCAAACGAAACCAGGCCGGGTCAAGCGTTTGGATGCGAGTCAAACGGTCACGAATCGCCTGGTCAGCGGCGGCGTTGTTTGAGTAGGCATCAAGATACTCCTGCTCATTCACGCGGATCGGCATCCAGCCGGCAGGGATGGTGATCTCGATTCCCGCCGGACGGTCAGTGAAAGTGACTGTCTGGTCATCGTGCAAAATTAGCGAAGTTCCAAATTGGGATATCCTTGGCGTAGCCGTCACACTTTCGGTTGGAGCGAGCGTGGGCGTAGCTGTAGGAAAAGGCGTTGCAGTTTCAGATGGAAGTGGAGTTACCGCAGCCGCGGTTTGTGAAAGAATTGCATTCGCAGTCATCACCACCAGAGTTGGCAAACTGGCCGGGTCAAAATTAGATGGAGCCGCAGACTGGCTTACTCCCGGAACAGCGCACGCCAGCATTGCCAGAAAAAGCACAAGTATTGTGATTTGATTTTTTAATTTTCATATTAATCTCCCTTTTTACTTTTTATTGACCTGATAGTCTCCAGCATAGCTTCAAAAACAGGGAATACAATTCCTGTAAATCCTCCACCGTAGACAGAGTAATGGTCATTTGTCCGTTTGCTGTATTAAAACGGCCTGCTTTTGAAAGACAACCACATCCACTCCGGAGGAATTTTTCATCGTATATTTTGATTCAACCCAGCCAATAAGAACCTCATTGACCGTGGATAATTTGGTTGAAATAATTTCAAGTCCGGGCACGGTCTCTGCAAGTTTTACCGCACTGGCCTTTAACGCCTCATCATTTTCGAGCGAAATAGATTCTTTCCCGTCCAGCACAAACTTCATCGTAGTGACGAATCCATTTTGGACATGCCCCTCCTGCGCATCAATCGCAAACAAACGCAGAACGTTCGGGGCATCATTTTGAACGCTCAAGAGGGCTTTTTGAATATCTTCATCAGCGGCTTCAGCCAGTTGAAACGCATCCAAATATTCCTCTTCACCCACTCGTGTAATCAACCAGGCGGCGGGCACGGTGATCTCGAAACCGGCCAGGTCATCCACAAAAACAGTGGAGGCATCCACTTGCACAGCGAGTGTGCTGCCCAATGAAATTATTTCGGAGGTGGGACTCGCCCTGACTGTCGGCGCAGTTGTGGCAGTAGGGAGCTGAGTCGGTCTGGATTGTTCAGTTTGCGCGATGGCGGCGGAAACTGTCACAGCCACCATGGTTTCAACGCGGCCCGTATCCGCTGTCGGCGCAAATGTGGGAACCGAAACGGTTTGAAGTCCCGGCACAACACAGGCAGGAATCGTCGCCAAAAAAAATATTGCGATGAAAAATATTCGTCGATTGCTCATGATCTTCTTCCCAACAGATGAAATGAAAAAGCCTCCCGGCAATTATAGTCGAGAGGCTTTTTAGATTCATGTCATTAATATTATAGTATCGGCCGATCCTTCACCATCATATCTGCAAAATTTGTGCCTTTCAATCTGTTCACCAGATCTTCCTGCGCATCACACCAAACCGGGCGCAGCGGACATGCTTCATCGAATGAACATGACCCCTTATCTCCAACACACTCATTGAGTTGAATGGGGCCGTCAATGGCTTCGATCACTTCCAACAAGGTGATATCCTTTGCATCACGGGCAAGGGTCACACCGCCGCGCGCACCGCGCGAAGTGTGCAGCAACCCTGCAATGGAAAGCTGTGAAACGATCTTGGCTAAAAAAGATGGGGGAATACGCTGTTCCTCCGCGATCATGCTGGTTGCAGTGCGTTGGTCGCCGCTGCGCGCAAGATGAAGGACCGCCCGAACCGCGTAATCTGCCTGACGTGTAATTTGCATACTGGCCTCTCTCAACTTAAAAACAGGTAAACTTTACCGACTATAACGATTTTATTGTGCAATGCAGTACAAAGCAAGTGATGTAGGTCACGGATAAATTATGACCTTTTGCTCCGAATTCAAATTGGACAAAAACCGCATCTTTCCCCGCCGACGCCTGATTCTGCCCAATATGCATCATCTCCCCGCAGCAGACTCTCCCTAAAAAAAGACTTCGGAAATCCTGTAGATTTCCGAAGTCTGCTTCTTTAAGGTTAACTCTTATTTGGTCAGCGTGATATTGCCGGCGCCGATGTTGATCACGATCGTAAGCGTTGGGCCTTCACCCTTTTGCTTGTATATATCCCCGCTTTGACTCCACTCTGAACCCACACTGACATTCGATGCGCCGCTGTCAATCGTGACCACTGCATTTACGCCTTCAGGGATCACCAGAATGATGTTGCTCAGTCCGCTTGAAACAGTGACCGATGCATCGCGTTGTAACTCGCCGGAAAAATCAAGTGTGTAATCGCCCGCGCCGGATGAAAAATCAAAGAGACTGAAATTGGCGTTGGCAAGGCCGGTCATCTTTACATCTGAAGCGCCCGTCTCATATCGGAAGGTGGACATCTCAACCAGATTCGGCTCGGAGAAAGTCAACTCCACATTTGCCGCGCCATCTTGAACGGTGAGATTGTTCAGGGAAAGTCCGCCCAGTTCAAAGGTCCCGTTATATGCGCCGGATTCAATGACCAGATCCATGGGCGTGTCGCCGAGTTTTAAATCCCATTCATTTTTGAGTTTATCAAAAGACGGAAATGAATTAACCTCACCCATCTTGATCTGTATATCGCCGCCATCTGTGACGATCTCAGGTTGGAAGACATCATAATTATAAGTAGCAGTGCCTTCCACAAGTTTCTTGCCCGGGGAGCAGTTCATGTCACCTGCGCCGAATGAAAGTTTCAAACTCACTTCATCAGTATCAGGAACCGGGATGACAATTTCTTCTGTTACCTCGGGGCCGGGGGTGGGCATTTTGGGCATGTCAATATTAAAACCGCAAGCCAGACTGGCTAATGCAAGCACGAGAAATGCTGAAATAAATCTTGTATTCATATTAAATTCTCCTTCTGGCAAACGTTTAGGCTTCGATTAATAAGAGTTGGCCAACAAAATTCCTTTAGTTGAGAGGTAGAAAGAAAGAATAGTTAATTCTGTCTGCTTTGCTTTGTGGCGCAACCATCTTTCATCAACGCCGCGTTCAATGCCTGATCCAGCGAGCGGACTTCGATGATCTCGATCCCTTTGGGATAGGCCTCACCTTGTCGAATCGCTTTGGGAACAATCGCAACTTTGAATCCCAGCTTTTGCGCTTCACGCAAACGCGCCACCATTTGACTCGGCATCCGCAATTCGCCAGCCAAACCGATCTCACCGATCAAGACCGCTTCGGCACCCACCGGTACATCCTTCCATGACGATGCAATTGCGGCGGCGATGGCTAAGTCCGCGGCGGGTTCGTCAATTTGAATACCGCCGACTACGTTGACGAAGACATCCTGCTCCGAAAGTTTTAATCCCACGCGGCGGGTTAGCACCGCCGAGATCAATAACAAACGGTTGAAGTCAATGCCGTTCGGCGTACGGCGTGCATTTCCAAATTGAGTGGGAGAAGTTAATCCCTGAATTTCAACTAATATCGGGCGTGTGCCTTCCATTGTCACGGCAATCGTTGACCCCGCCGCATTGACCAGCCGCTCCGCAAGAAACGCTTCAGATGGATTCGTCACTTCCACAAGTCCGCCTTCGCGCATTTCGAACACGCCCACTTCGGCAGTCGCGCCGAAACGATTCTTCACCGAGCGCAATAAACGATAGGCCTGGAATCGATCACCTTCCAAATACAAAACTGTATCGACAATATGTTCCAACACACGCGGACCGGCGATATTGCCTTCCTTTGTCACATGCCCGATCAAGAAAACAGATACGCCGGAAGATTTTGCCAACTCACGCAAATGTGACGAACACTCGCGCACCTGCGAAACCGAGCCCGCCGACGAATCCAATTCAGATAAATAAACAGTCTGGATCGAGTCAACAATGAGCAGGTCAGGTTTGAGCTCGCTGACGTGATTCAGGATCACTTCAAGATTCGTTTCCGTCACCAGTAAAAGATTTTTCGGCAATTCCTTTTTCCCATTCAACAAACGCACCGCGCGCATCTTGATCTGCCGTTCAGATTCTTCGCCTGAAACATACAGCACACGCTGCAAGTTCGCCATTTCCATTGCCATTTGCAGCATCAACGTGGATTTGCCAATGCCCGGGTCGCCGCCAATTAAGACGATGGAACCGAGCACAATTCCGCCGCCGAGGACGCGCGCAAACTCACCGATCGGCAGGTGGACTCGATCTTCCGCATCACCCCCGACCTCATCAATGGGACGCGGAATCGAACGGCCGCTCAGCCCGCGAGTATTTGCAGAGCCCTTGCTGACAGGTTCATCATGGACGACTTCCTCAACCATGCTGCTGAACGATCCGCACTGCGGGCATTTGCCCATATACGAAGCGGCGACTCTCCCACATTGTTGACAGACATAACGGGTATGTGTTTTTGTTTTTGCCATTGTAAATTTCCTTTGCTCGAAACGATGGCGAAAGTATAACAGAATTTATGTTCTGTTTTAGCCGGTTTGATCTTTGAACCACAAAGACTCAAAGGCACGAAGTCACAAAGAATCTTTGAGTCTTTGTGACTTCGTGCCTTTGTGGTTAATTTGTATTGAGTTGTTTTTTTACTTTTTGACTGCACTCACTGTGTTCGCAAAATCCGCGAACAGACCATAAGCCGTTTCAACGGGTCCGCCCTTCATGCCGGGTTTTTCTGAAAGCACGATCGAGTAATCGATAATGACATCGGTTCTAAAGGTAATGCCTGTGCTGGAATTCATCATTCCATATAAAGGAGAAGTGGAATCAACCAGCTGCGGAGAAACACTGGCTTCCACTTTGTCGCCAACTTTTTCAGCCGAGCAGACTAATTTATAGCGTTTGCCTTCAGCCTTGGCTTTGGCGATCATTTCAGGGGTGATGCCGCGAATGCCGGTGGGATTCACCTGCTGCGGGGTCATGGGGGTATCCATTAATACGGTGACCAGAGCGGCAACCTTGATCGCTGCATCCCAACCGTCCACATCGTTGGTGGGGTCGGTTTCGGCCAGACCAATCGATTGAGCATATTTAACCGCGTCATCGTAGGCTTCACCATTTTCCATAAGAGTAAGGATGACGTTGGTTGTGGCGTTGAAGATGCCTTTGATCGAGGTTAATTCTGCGAGCGGGAAGGTTTCACGGAAGACAGAGAAGACTGGCGCGCCGCCTAGCACAGTCGACTCGAATTTGAACTGTCTGCCCTTGGATTTGGCGAGCGCGGTCAACTCACGATAGCCGTGAACAACGGGTCCCTTGTTGGCGGTGATGGCGTGCATGTTCAAATTCAGTGCCGTGCGGATATGATCGAGCGCGGGCTGTCCGGTTTGAGTGTTGACCGGAGAATTCTCGAACATCACATCGGCGGATGAATGGTTGATTACATCAAGTGAATTTTTTACATCCACAGTTGATAGCGGAGCGATGGATTGTTTGCTTTCAACGAGTTCGAGGGCTTTTTGAATATCAAGTCCGTTGGGATTCACTGCGAAGCCGTGACTGCCCGTGGCGATGCCGGTGAATGAAAATGTGACATCATACTGACTCTTGAGCAGATCCTGCTTGCGGACTAATAAGCGGGCAAGCGAGCGGGCGACATTACCAAAACCAATGAGTGCGATTTTATAGTGCATGAATAAGATTCTCCTGTATGTTCAGACTTCGGAAGTCTTTTTAGAGTCTTCATGACTTTTATTCGTCAAGGCAGACTTCCGAAGTCTTATTTGATTATATGGGTGGGTATGGAAACGCGCGCCGATCTCGCGGGCGCGTGGATATACTTTTGAGGTGAGTAATTTTTCAGCACGGCGTTTGAGTGCGGTGACTTCGCCCGGGCTGAGATAAGACTCAAAGAGGCTGGGCCAGTTATCAGTTTGGGAAAGAGATGCGAGTAATTCGTCTGGAATCGCCTGCCCGGCGAAATCCCAGATCACAGTCCGCAATTTATTTTCTTCGTGAAAACAAACGCCGTGATCGATGGCGTATAGTTTGTGCGTGTCATTTTCAAAAAAAATATGACTGCCTTTGCGGTCGGCATTGTTAATGAGAATGTCAAAGAGCATGACAGGCTGGAGTAAATTTTTATCATCTTCGGTAAAATTAAAATAATGATAATCCACGTCGTACTCAATATATTGTTGAAGCGAGCCGCGTCCGTGCGGACCATCTTCACGCAGTATGGTGACGGGCACAATATGCAAGCCGAGTTGTTCACTTAATAGATACGCGGCGACTTCACGCTGCGCCAATGTGTTATCGGGAAAATCCCAAAGCGGCTGCTCGCCTTTGCACGGTTTATAGACGGCGGGATATTCCACGCCTTCGTAATGCACATCCACAAAGAAGGTGTAATTGCTGCCGAGCATGAACTGGCCTTTGAGTTCATATGTGCCGAGGGTGAGCGCGGTTTGAATTTTGGTGATGGGGGAAGTATTCATAGAGAGTCAAAGGTCGAAGGTCGAAAGTCATTGACCTGTGACTTTCGACCTTCGACTATTTTATTAATGTAAGTGTCCGTTTTTCTTGGGGCAGAAATGACCTTCAGGTTCCATCGGCTGACCGCATTGCGAGCAAACCGGACGCCCGCGGCTCGCCACATCTACGCCCCAACGCGCAAGTTTACGTACCTGACTACGCGTTGCCCAAAAGCGGATCTGCGCCGCGGATTCGGGTTCTTCCTCTTCGGTCAGCAGTTCTTTGGCAAAGATGACCACCCGATCACGGTCTTTATCATACGCGAGCCCGATCTCACCCGCACGAAAAAGCGGATCAACCGGCGGATGAATTCGCATGTGTTCCTCGGAAAATTCGCCCGAGGCTTCTTCAAGATCAGGGTTTTGCTGATTGATCTGCGAAAGGAATTGTTCAATGCCGATCGCGAGTGATTGCACTTGCGCTTTTTCGACCAGGATCGTCATCGTGCGCTGATCTTGATAGGCCTGCAAATAAAAAACGCGCTGGCCGGGGTTGCCAATGGCATCCGTGGTAATGTGATCACAAGGGTCTACGTCAATTTCAAAGCGGGGCATATTTTTCCTTTTTGGAAGAAACACCGGATCTGCAAGGTTTCGGAAACCCGCCAAATCTCGTTGATATTTTTTGGTAGTATACCAGACTACCGCTCATGTATAATTCATACACCTCGTCAAAGGAGAGTGCCATGTACGATAAAAAAAAGCTGGATGAATTAAAAGGTTCGCTCGAAAAGTGGGAGAAAACATCGCTGCAAAAAGCATTGTCACAATTGCCCGAGCGTCACCCTGAGGATGAATTCCTCACAACTTCATCAGAACCGATCAACCGACTTTACACTCCGCAGGATATTTCCGCACTCGATTACGAATCAGACCTCGGACATCCCGGCGAATATCCCTACACACGCGGCGTCCACCCGACTCTGCATCGCAGCAAGCTGTGGACAATGCGGATGTTCGCCGGCTTCGGCACTGCGGAAGAAACCAACAAGCGCTTCAAATACTTACTGGAACAGGGTCAAACAGGATTGAGCATTGCCTTCGATTTGGCCACTTTAATGGGCTATGACACCGACCAACCCGAGGCGCTGGGTGAGTTTGGTAAATGCGGCGTGGCCATCTCTTCATTGAAAGATATGGAGATTCTGCTCGAAGGAATTCCACTCGATAAAGTTTCTTCCAGTATGACCATTAATTCGCCCGCTTCCATTATTTGGGCCATGTATCTGGCTGCCGCTGAAAAACAAGGCATCCGTCTTGACCAGTTACGCGGCACTACACAGAACGATATTCTCAAGGAATTCATCGCACAAAAGGAATTCATCTTCCCGCCCGAACCTTCCATGCGATTGGTCGTGGATACAATGGAATATGGCGCGCAAAAAGTTCCGCAGTGGAATACGATCTCGATCAGCGGATATCACATCCGCGAGGCAGGTTCCACCGCCGCGCAGGAATTGGCGTTCACATTGGCCGATGGACTCGAATACGTGCGCTGGGGCATCGCCCGCGGCATGGATGTGGACGAGTTCGCGCCAAGACTTTCATTCTTCTTTAACGCGCATAATGATTTCTTTGAAGAGATCGCAAAATACAGAGCTGCCCGACGTATTTGGGCGCGTGAAATGCGCGAAACGTTTAAGGCGAAGAATCCGCGCTCGTGGTTATTGCGTTTCCATACTCAAACAGCGGGTGTTTCATTAACAGCGCAGCAACCTGAGAATAATGTAGTCCGCGTGGCATTGCAGGCACTTGCTGCTGTATTGGGCGGGACTCAATCCCTGCACACCAATTCCATGGACGAAGCGCTGGCTTTGCCTTCCGAACATTCCGTGACGATCGCTTTGCGGACACAGCAGATCATCGCTGAAGAATCCGGCGTGACCAATACAGTCGATCCGCTTGGCGGCAGTTTCTTCGTAGAAGCGCAGACAGATAGAATGGAAAAAGAGACCTACGATTACTTCCGCAAGATTGCAGAGTTGGGCGGAGTCATTCCTTCGATTGAAAAGGGATTCTTCCAGGGCGAGATCGCAGATGCGGCCTATCGTTATCAGCGTGAGATTGATAAAGGCATCCGCAAGATCGTGGGAGTCAATGCTTATGCGGAAGATAAACCTTTCACCATTCCCATTTTGAAGATGGACCCCAACGGCTACACCCGCCAAATCTCGCGATTAAATGAAGTCCGCAAGACTCGTGACAGCGGACGTGTCGGCCAGACACTCGATAGATTGCGTGTGGCCTGTCTAGGCACCGAAAACACCATGCCGTATATTATGGAGTGCGTCCATGCGTATGCGACATTGGGTGAGATCGTCGGAGTGATGAAAGAGACTTTTGGTGAGTATCAGGAACTGGCAGTGATCTAGCAGTCTTTTGGGATTGCGGACTTTAGTCCGCTTTTTTTTCAGCAACCGCGGACTGAAGTCCGCAATCCATTTTACGCAAAGGTGAGTTAATAAAAAAGATGGACAGTCATTCGACTGTCCATCTTTTATTATGCTTCTTTTTTCGCCAGTGCTTCTTCTCTGCGCCGTTTCAATAATTTTTGAATCCGCACATATTTTTCACGCGAGAGCGGATACGACCACGCCAGCGCGATGGTCCCGGCGAGGACGATCGCGCCAAGTACTGAAACCATGAGTCGAATTGCAAGTAATGCTGAATCTGGCTGTGTGAATTGAGTCACGCCATCCGGCGGGGATTGATAACCAGACCAGCCCAGTGTTTGCAGTGTAATGAAGATCACCAGCGCCCCAGTCAACTTGCGGATCAGCGTGCGGATGCCGTAGTAGATTCCCTCCTGCCTGCGGCGGGTGCGGAGCTCATCCCATTCGATCACATCCGGCAGAATGGAGTCAGGCAAAATATAAGCCGCCGAAACGCCAACTCCAGCCAGTGCACCGATGAATAGTAAATAATTTGTGTTTCCCTGTGGAATGGTAAAGATCATAACCTGCACGATCACCCAAAAGATCATACCCAATATATAGGCTTCACGCTTGTTGCGAGTTTTTGCCAGCCATAACCAGAAAGGCACAAACAAAATACAAACCAACATCATGATGCCAAAAAAAGCGGATTCAAGCGCGAGGTCAATGCCAAGCACATTTACTTTGGCCAGTAAATTTCCGTCTGATACCCAATACAATAGAAAATAAGGAAAGATGATCGCGATCATGTCCACTGCTGACCAGTTGAACATGTAAATGCCCGCCGCATAACGGAATGGAATATTCTTCCACGCCACGCGCAGAGTTTCACGAAAGGGAAGTTCTTCCTGTTCTTCAGGGACGAATTTTTCACGCACGAACCAGCCGATAAAGAAAAGCGGAATCGCGCCACTCAATCCGAAGATCGCGCCTGCCAGCATAAATCCCTGCTGCTGTGTGCCGCCCATGCGAATCACTTCATCCACGATCATGGGCGCGGCAACCACTACTGCGATGGCACCTAATAATTGAAACACCGTGCGAAAACTCGAAAGGGAGGTGCGCTCATCGTAGTCACGAGTCAGCTCGGGGTTAGGGAAAGATACGGCATCGCCACCAGAGTCGTCAATGTGTCTGAGATCATAAATGCCAAAGTCACATAAACTGTCAACGCGATCTGGCTTTCCCAATTTGGCGCGGACCATAGAATCACAAAACTTAATCCGAATGGAAATGCGAACCATAACAAAAATGGGCGGCGCCTTCCCCAACGGGTTTTCAGCCTGTCGCTGATCATGCCGATCAACGGATCATTGATCGCATCCCATACAATGCCGACCAACGCGCCGATCGATGCCAGCCGCGGTTCAATGCCGACCACATCTGTAAGATACAGCGCGTAGAAAATGGAACGCATCATACCGATACTTGAAATCCCCCAGTCGCCGGAACCATATAAAAGTTTTAACCAAAATGGAAGTTTTCTTGTCATACCTGTAATTTCTCTGGGAAGGATTTGTGCAAGTGTAGCATGGTTTTCCAAACCACCGCCTTTTGCGGGCAGTAAGATAAAATAGACTTTATGTCTTCACTAGCGGATAAGCTTAAATCACTCGGCGTTAAAGTTGGGACCTCGCATCTCGCTCCGCCCCAGCCTGACAGCCATTCGATTGACTCTGTCGTGGCTGGGAGTTTTCGCAATACGCCGCGCGGCGAAGCCTTCATTGCAGAACAGGTCTTTGAAAAAGATTATCTGCATGGAAAGACATCCTATCTTTCATCCTTCCCTCTTTCCATAATAGCAGAATGGGCCAACGATCCGCGTATTGCGGAACTGCCGATCGATAAATTTGCTTTCCTTGATACTGAAACATCGGGCATGGCAGGCGGCACCGGCACGTATGCCTTCCTCGTCGGGGCGGCACGCATCGTGGATGGGAAGTTTGCATTGCAGCAATTCTTTTTACGTGATCCGTCTGAAGAACCTGCCATGCTTGAAGCGCTGATTGAATTTCTCGCGCCTTGTGAAGCCCTGGTGACATTCAACGGCAAATCTTTTGATGCACCATTATTGACCACCCGTTATAAATTACATCGCATTCCCGTGCCTTTTAAAGATTATGCTCATCTTGACCTGCTGCCCCTTGCGCGGCGTTTATGGCGAGACAGGCTTCCCTCGCGCGCGTTGAAATATCTCGAAGAACACGTGCTGGGATTTACCCGCACATCTGATGAAGTGCCGGGCTATGAAATTCCGTGGTTGTATTTTGATTATTTGCGCACCCGTGACGCTCGTCCGCTGGGCGGAGTGTTTTATCACAACGCGATGGATGTGGTTGCGATGGCCGCGCTGCTGGGTCACGTCAGCGAGTTGATCGCGGACCCATACAGCGGCCGCGTGGAGCATGGACTTGATTTCGTCGCGCTCGGTAAATTATATGAAGACCTCAATCGTTGGGACGAAGCCGCCCGTCTCTTCGAGCGTGGACTCGAGATCGGGTTAACAGAATCAGATTTCGGCGTGGCAGTGAAGCGGTTATCCATCCTCCAAAAAAAGCGCGGAGACGTGGAGCAAGCTCTTCGGCTGTGGGAACAGGCCGCAGAGAAGGGTCATATTTATGCGCACATTGAACTGGCAAAATATTACGAACATAAAAAGCGCGATGTGAAAACATCAATTCAATGGGCAAAATCCGCTCGAAAAGAAGCAGAGCGCGCAGACCTGCCGCTTTATATTCGCAAGCATTGGTTTGAAGAGATCGACCACCGGCTGGCGCGGCTGATGCGAAAAGCGGGCTTATAATTGGCAATTACTGATCAAGAGGAGCATTCAATGGAAATTACAATTTCGCAAGAACAGGGGCGTGTCACTGTTTCGGTGATTCACATTGCCGGACATTTGGACGGGCAGACTTATCAAGACCTGATCCAGGAAGCGCGCAAAGTGATCGACGCGGGCATATTCCATATCTTATTAGACCTCAGCGATCTCACCTATATTTCCAGCGCGGGACTGGTTTCCTTACACACCATCGCTTTATTAACACGTGGAGAAAAACCCGCCAATCCCGAGCAAGGCTGGGCAGCCATAAAATCAATGGACAGCACACGCGAAGGCGGTTTGCAAAAAAACCTCAAGCTGCTCAATCCGCTCCCCGAGGTTACAAGTGTTCTGGATATGGTTGGCTTCTCTGCGTTCTTTGAAACCTTCACTGACAGGAAAACCGCGATAGACTCTTTTTAGTTAATGTTAATACACAGCGATGCAGCAATAAACTGCATCGCTGTTGATTCTGACACATGAGGTTATTTATAAATGAAACGCACAACCGGCAACCTTATCATTATTACACTTGTTGTTCTTACTCTTATCATCTGGCTGGTTTTTCCGCCCATCAAAGACGGCGCTGAAAATTACGCGCGCGCCTACGCGGGAGAAGTGATCGGGTCGATGGTGATCGTTTTGATGGCCTGCTCGTTGTTCATCTCCACCCGCCCGAAATGGGCCGAGCCGTTCTTCGGCGGATTGGACAAGATGTATGGCACCCATCGCCGAACCTCAACCGCCGCATTTCTCTTAATGTTCGCGCATTTACTGATCGTGCCGATCACGATCGTAAATTTACGCCTTGGGAATTATCTGGCAATGATCGCCTTTTTAGGCATCGTGGCGATTGTCCTGCCAACGCTCGCACCCCGGATTCCATTCTTAAACAAGTTAACCGGCAACACCTACGAAGGCTGGAAGAGTCTGCACCGTTATATTGGCATCTTCTTTATCATTGGCTTTATTCACTCACTAACCGTGAACGCGCCGAGCGCCTTCATCGGCATTAGCTGGACGCAAATTTTCTTTATCATCGGCACGGCTTCCTATTTGTATACAGAATTCTTCGGGCAGTTCTTCAAAAATATACAGCCTATACCGTGGAAGCCGTGAATCACCCCAACCCATCCACAACCGAGGTGGTCTTGCGCGCAAAGAAAGACTCGATCCAGAAACAACGCGCCGGACAATTTTTGTTCGTACGTTTTCCAAAGGAAAAACCACTGGCCGAGTCACATCCCTTCACGATTGCCAGCGCGCCGCAGGAGGATGTGCTGCGAGTGACGATCAAGGCTTGCGGCGATTACACCCGTCATTTATTCAGCAATTTACAGGCCGGCATGGACGCGGTCGTTGAAGGCGCATACGGAATGTTCGACTATAAAACCGGCGGCCAAAAACAGATCTGGGTGGCAGGCGGAATTGGTGTGACGCCGTTCCTCTCGTTCATTCGCAATCTGGAAGCTGATCTTGCCTTCGATATAGATTTCTACTATACGGTGCGGCATCGCGAAGAAGCCATCTTTGTGGATGAGATCAAAGCCGCCGCAAAGAAGAATCCACGCTTAAAGGCGCATGTCCGCTTCTCAGCCACAGACGGCTCATTGACCGTGGAAGAGATCGCCAAAATTGCCGGCGGAAATATCAGCGGTCACCATGTCTATATGTGCGGTCCGCTACCGATGGTGATGGCTTTTGAAAAGAAGTTTGTCGAAGCAGGTGTGACAGCGGGCAACATTCATTATGAAGAATTTAATTTCAGGTAAACATCATCCCAAACTCAGGAGAATTCCATGCAGATCAATTTTTCCAGGCAAGAAGGCCGCGTCCCGGTGACCGTTATGCAGTTAATGGGTGATCTCGACGCATCGAATTACACAGATGTAATTACCAAAGCACAGGAAACCTACGATAACGGCACACGCGACCTGTTGATCGACTTAAGCAAAGTGCCTTATGTCAGCAGCGCCGGTTTAATGTCTTTGCACGCGGTTGTGCTGATCTTTGCCGGCCAATCGATGCAATCAAAACAAACAGGGCGTCCCTCGTTCCGCTCGGATCAACGCCGAACGTGACGGCGCCGTGCGCCAGCATGTGAAATTGCTCAGTCCACAGGCCGCGGTGGATCAGGTATTGGATGTAGTGGGCCTGAAACTTTTTTTTGATATTTACACCGACCTTGAAAGCGCGATCCAATCGTTTTAAAAAGACGAATGAAAAAGAGCCGCGAGAATTTTTCTCGCGGCTCTTTTTCATTTATAAATTAATATTCTACAACTCAAACAACCCATAGCCCGTGGACATTGTCCCAGCTTGATAGCGGACTTCGCCCCACGCAGTATATCTCGTCTCCGAGAGGACATTGCCCGAGGCGTCGGTGATTAAGGCTAGTGCTTCCGAGGTGGTCAGTCAGCATGTAGGTGAGAACGTTATTTTTACGCATTGCGATGCGTTGAGTCCCAGCATAATAATACTTGGTCACGACTCCATTTGCCACCTCGTAATGATTGCCGACGAAGTAGGTGGTCACAGCAGCCTGTCCTGAGCCTGCCGAAGGGCCGATGACTGATTTTACACGTTGTCCATTGCCATCGTAGGTGAAGGTGACGATTTTAAATTATTCGGAGATTGAATACTCCCAAATCTGACCATCATTATTAGGCAGTTCAATGTATTTTGCCGCGACAATTTTTTCGTTAGTGATCCAAATATAATCTGCAAATTCACCTTCCTTAATTAGGGAAAGCGTTTTATCAATGATCTTATATCTCCAAAGTCCACAGATTAACTTACGCCCGATACACCCTCTGAATAATAAATACTGATTATTTGGAGACCAGACAATTTTGCCCGCATCCGCAACACCCATTAATTCCTGCATTGGTTTTAATGTGTTTGGATCCATAAAGTATAAGTCGTAATTGACGTTGTATCTTGGGAGTGCGTTTTCTTTTATGCCATAGGTGGTCGCAAAAAAAGCGATTGTCTTTCCATCTGGAGACCAGGCTGGATGACGAGCAGCCCCAGTCCTTTCTTTGCCTTCAAGATAATCTTTTAAATTCCATGTTAATCCGCGATCTTCAATCTGAATATCCATTGGAGATATTCCATCAGGCGTCAGCCAATATATAGTTCCTGGGTAGCCAGGTCCTGTTTCTTGCACCCCAAAGTCATATCAGATTCCACGAATAGAATTTTGGGCGATCTGCCTGAGTTAATTTACCAGCCACCAACCGCTCAAGTTCTCCTGTTTGCCAGTTATAAGCATAGATTGAACGATTGGTGGAGAGGAAGCCTGAACTGGAAGAGTTGTCACGACATACTTTTAATAATCCCAGTCTTCCATCCGGCAAAATACTTACAACTTGAAAATAAGAGTATGTTGTGCATTTTGGATCGTCTTCGGGGTTAAAAGGAGTCACACTATCTTCTCCCTCATAGGCAAAGGAGATGCTTTTTTCGAGAGGTAATGTGTTAGATGTAAATCCTACTATATGATTATTTATATAGACAACATGTTCGTAATACCCTACAGGAAATAATAATAAACGCTCAGCGATCGTTACTGAAGTTATTTGATTATTTGGCATGCAAGAGACAACAAGCGTCAGTGCAAATATGACTAAGACAATCTTGGCTATTTTCATATCAAATATCCTTCTTATTTATGCAAAAGGAGATAAGCTACTATGCTCACTGGAGGAACATTTTGTCCAAAGATAGGGATTGTGCTGCTAGTATCCATAACAAACCCATAGACTGCACCTACTGTGGGTGTCATAGTTGCGGGGTCTTGTCTAACACTTAGCGCACTACGATAGACGTTTCCAACCTCAAGAAACAACGTTTCTCTAGTTGACGGGGTCTGCAAATGCCATTGAGCAAGCAACTTGCCATAACTAGTTCCAGCTCCCTCTGCTGCGCCCCATTTTTTAAGGGTCTCATTACTGGCACCTGTAGACTTGAAACTTTCAAAAAAATCAAACCATGCTTTATCTGCTAAATCAGCGTGAAAATACAATCCCTGAATATAGTTTTTATCTTTAGACATAGCAAGGCCATTTTGAATACTTGCTAGAATTCCAGCATCTGTCCAGGAAGCCCAGGTACCAGGTGCGCCGGTATTTGTAGCAGTAAAAATCACTAGGATTCCATTAATATTGGTAAATTCCTGCACTAAATCAGGGTCTTGAGATTCCAACATACTATTAAACCAATCTCGTCTTTGCTCAATGGTTGCATCGTTGAGGTCATCTGGTGTACAGGTAAAACTTCCATTGAATGACCCGGTAGAGACACTACATCCACTAACCTCGCCATCGCAATCATCCCAATCATCACATGATGGCGCGTGCCCACTCGGATCCGTATAGCGGACAGGGTTATTATTCACATACGCATATCGGTCATATCCCTGCACGCCGGCTGGGACGATCGTGTCCGCTTGGGCAAAACGTCCTAACACGGGGTCCACCCATCTTGCGTTGAAGTATAGCAATCCGAAGTCACTGGCGTATGAATATTGACCATTGAATCCATAGCCCATGGACATTGTCCCAGCCTGGTAGCGGACTTCGCCCCAAGCATACCGAGATAAAGAAGGATTGCGAGATTTCTTCTCACGATCCTTCTTTATTTATTAATAAATTACTATTCGTTTCAAGCAAGGCAAATTAAACGCTTTCACCAAAAAGACCGCCATTTGCGCGCGAGTTACAGAATTATCAGGGCAGTAATTTCCATTACCGCAGCCTGAAGTGACTCCCTCAACAGCTAACTGTTCGATCCATTTATCTGACCAGTAGCCCACTGGCACATCAGTAAAGACTCCAGATGCATTTGGGGGCGAGTAGGATGATCCATGTTTGGCTTTCAGCAGGAAGATCGCCATTTGCGCCCGGGTGACTGCTGATTCGGGGCAGTAATTCCCACCACCACAGCCACTGGTGATGCCTTCAGCCGCGAGTTCTTTGATCCAGGCGGCTGCCCAATAATCCACAGCTACATCGCCAAAACCGGTAGTGATTCCCACAGCAGGCGGGATGTAGGATGAGCCATGCATACCCTTCAATAGGAAGACCGCCATTTGCGCGCGGGTGACTGTGGCATCAGGACAATAGATACCAACACCACAGCCGCCGGTGATGCCGGCGTGATACAAACGCTCAATGTAGTTATTTGCCCAATAAGTTAATGGTACATCGGTAAAAATATGCGATTTTGTTTTAGAGATGAAAATATCAGTACTACCTGTACTGACCATGTTGTATATACTTGTACCAGGATCAAAATCAACCACAACTGAAAAATCCCCGGTTGTATAAATATTGTCATTAAAATCTAAAGCAATACTTCTGCCAATATCATCGTTTTCTCCACCCATCGCCTCTGCCCAAATAAAATCTCCATTTTTATCTAGTTTGGAAATAAAGATATCACTATAATTAATATCATGACTGACAAGATTAGACGTACCTATACCGGGGTCAAAATCAGCAGTATGTGAAAAATACCCTGTTGTAAAAATATTGCCTTTTGAGTCCACTTCAATACCAAAGCCTTCATCAGCATATATCCCGCCCAAGTTTTTTGCAAAAATAAAGCGACCATCATTACCCAGCTTGGAAATGAAGATATCACTGTAGCCATTACTTGTCAGAGTGAATGTATTTGCACTGGGATCGAAGTCAACGACATCTCTAAAGTAGCCCGTAGTATAGATGTTACCATCTGTATCTAAAGTAATATCACGTACCCAATCTCCATCTGTTCCACCCATGCTTTTTGCCCACACAAAACTGCCGTCACTATTTAGCTTAAGAATATAAATATCCGTGGCAGGAGGATGAGAAATAAGATTCAATGTATCTGGTCCTGGGTCAAAGTCAGTAGTGCCAAGAAATATTCCGGTTGCATAAATCTCTCCATTTGAATCTACAGCGATGCTATTGCCGTAATTATATATTCCGGAATTTATACTTTTTGCCCAGACAAAATTACCATTGTTATCCAGCTTTGAGACAAACGTCTTGTAGGTTCCTGAGTTGGGCAAAATAAATATATCGGGGCCTGGGTCAAAATCGGCATCCATGCCGCCAAACAAACCTGTTGTATAAACATTACCATTTAAGTCTACAGCAATACTATTGCCGCGTTCAAATTCCGTTCCACCCATATCTTTTGCCCAGACAAAATTTCCATTGCCATCAAACTTGGCGACAAAGATGCCCCCATTGCCAGTCAGGTTAAATACATCTTCACCAGGATCAAAATCCGTTACGCCGCTAATCGCTCCGGTTATAAAAACATTACCATTTAAATCTACTGCGATACCATTTCCTTCACTCATAATTAATGCAGACCCCATATTCTTTGCCCAGATAAATTTTCCGTCGCTATCCAGTTTAGAGAGGAATATATCTGCAGTTCCTACGGAGGTTAAGTTGGAAGTACCTGGGCCGGGATTAAAATCAGCTGTATAAGAAAAAGCCCCCGTTGTATAAACATTGCCGTTTGAGTCAACTGCAATATCTTTACCATAGTCAAAAGCTGTTCCACCCATGCGTTTTGCCCAGAAGAAATCTCTGCTTTCATAAAGCGGGCTACCTAAAGATTCTGCTTCTACAGCAGAAAGAGTAAAGCCTGTGCTGATGACTATAAACAACAAAATAAAAAATGTAAAAATATTGAGAATGGGTTTTGAATAGGTTTTCATGAAACATATCTCCGTATATAAATCTGCTCAATTACCGCATTATTCTTAAGGCAAATTGAATGTTTTTACCAAAAACACCGCCATTTGCGCACGTGTGACCGAACTATCAGGACAGTAATGCCCAATACTACAACCACCCGTAATTCCTTCAACAGCAAGCTGTTCGATCCATTTATCTGCCCAATACCCAACTGGTACGTCACTAAAAACACCTGAGGCATTAGGAGGTGAATAGGACAATCCATGTTTGGCTTTCAAAAGGAAGATGGCCATTTGCGCCCGGGTGACTGTTGAGTCAGGACAGTAGTTCCCACTACCGCATCCGCTGGTAATGCCTTCAGCCGCGAGTTGTTTGATCCATGCGGCTGCCCAGTAATCGACTGCCACATCACCGAATCCAGCATTGCTGTTTACAGCCGGCGGTGTATAAGAAGAACCATGGATACCTTTTAATAAGAAGACCGCCATCTGTGCGCGAGTCACCGAGTCACTTGGACAATAAATACCATTACCACACCCGCCTGTAATACCAGCACTGGCAAGACGTTCAACATACTCGTTTGCCCAGTAACTAATTGGCACATCAGCAAAGATTGGAATAGCCGTGGAAATGCTATAAATATAGGCTGCACCAGAAAGACTGTGTGTACTTAATGAATTATTCGTCTCATCCCCGTCTACTCCAGTAGCGTTACTGTCCTCCCCAATTGCACCTGATGCAAGGGTATTGCCATCAATCGCTACTGCAATTCCAAAGTTATCATCTGCCTCAGAATTGGAAGATTTTACATAAGCTTGTTGACTCCAGGTTGTTTTGTCGCGGATAAAAACGTAGGCAGACCCTGATTTAAAGGCGCCATGTTCCAGTTGATTCCCATTTAGACCAACTCCATCGCTATTTTCCTGCCACGAGCCTACTGCGATCATATTGCCTGAGATAGAAACAGTAGATCCGAATAGATGACCAAAGGAGGCATTTGATGCCTTTAAGTAGGCTTGCTGGCTCCAGGTTAACCCATCGCGAAAAAAAACATAAGCTGCTCCTGCATAATTGTGCAAATTATTCGTCTGATCCCCGTTTACACCGGTAGCGCCACTGGCTTCTCCTTGTGCCCCAACGACAAGCGTGTTGCCAGAAAGTGAAACTGCAAAACCAAATCGATCAGCAATCCCAGTATTAGAGGCCTTTAAGTAAGCTTGCTGATTCCAGTTTGTTCCACTGCGTGTAAAAACATAGGCGGCCCCAGAATCGGCAGCTAAATTACTCATCTGGTTTCCGTTTACACCAGTAGCATTACTGTCTTCATATGGGGCTCCAATCACAATGGTATCGTCGTAGACGGTTACAGAACGACCAAATTCATCCCCACCTGCCCATCCATCACTCTGTATAATTTCCGTATTGGAAGCCTTTAGATATGCTTGTTGTGACCAGGTTGTCCCGCTGCGAAAAAAGACATATGCAGCCCCGGAACTATTTGTTGAATTGTCTGCCTGATTTCCATTTACGCCGGTAGTATTGCTATCTTCTTCAGGCGCCCCTACCACGATTGTGTCGCCATAGATTGATACAGCTTCCCCAAAAGAATCATTGCCATGCATGTTCCATACCTGAGTATTCGAAGCCTTCAGGTAAGCCTGCTGGCTCCAGGTTGTCCCATTTCGAACGAATACATATGCTGCACCAGCATCATCGGCTGTATCATCCGACTCTTCTCCGTTCACACCTGTGGCGATACTATCTTCGCCAGGTGCCCCAACCACAATCGTATCGCCATAAATTGAAACAGCTTCCCCAAAAATATCATTTCCTATTCCTGTATTGGAAGCTTTCAAATAGGCTTGTTGACTCCACACATTTCCACTACGGGTGAACACATAAACCGCTCCAGCGCCGTTTGCTGAATTATCCATTTGATTTCCATTCACGCCGCTGGCTATACTGTTTTCCCAAGGCGCCCCAACTACAATCGTATCTCCAGAAATTGCAATAGACCATCCAAAAAGATCCCCACTCCCGGAATTGGAGGCTTTCAGATAGGCTAGTTTACTGCCTACACTTGTGGCTGCAGCAACAGGCAATAGAGCTTTAACCTGTGCCCAATCACTTGAATTTAATGTTGATTCAACCGCCTGCACAGACGGAACAAACACCGCGCTGCCAAGCAGAGACGCCAGTAACGCGATAAGAGTAAAAATGTTGAACATTAATTTGGAACGAGATTTCATTGTATAGTCTCCATATAAGGTAGATAATCTTATTTTTTCTGCGGCATTAAATAAATATATTGCCTAGGGACATCAGAGATGATTGTCATAGTGAGCCAGCCGTCAGATTGGTGGATATTAAACAGATTAAATAAAAAAACATATCTGTCGCTTCTTTACATTTTTTGTGGGTTAGTCTTATATTTCCCCCACTCGTATAAACAACATATTACGCCCCGCAATAAAAAAAGTCAAGATTTTTAGGAATAGATTTCTTGCATAACTCCATTTTCTTCCGCTAATCTTCGCCAATTTACTCGATTTTTTTTAAAAATTCGCCCGGATTAGCATAAATTCGCGGAGATTTTTTGCAAGAGGTCTAATAATTTATGGTTTTGCAAGGTCCCAAAACGCGAACTTCAAAAAGAAGTTGGCCCCTTTTGTGTTAAGCAGACGGCTTAAAATCTGGGGATGGTTAATAAATTTGGGAAAGAATCATACAGAACAGCTTATGCAAAAAGCCGTAAGGCTCTATAATGGAAACGCGTCTGAAAAAAGCAGTATATCAAACAATTTGTGAGGGCATCATGTCTCGAAGAAAAAATAGAAACACGCGAACCCGCAGCGGACTTTCCGCAGTTTTGCGCAGACCTGCTGTGCAGTTGGCGATCGTAGCCATTGTCGCTTTTGTCGTTTATCTGATCGCGTCAGCAGGCGGGAGCAGCGCCGGTCAGGGAAGCCAGGTCACCGTGGATCAAGGCTATCAGATGTATCAAGAAAGCGGCGTATTCGTTGTGGATGTGCGCACCCAGGAAGAGTGGGACGAGTATCACGCACCCAACACCACACTCATTCCATTGGACGAACTTCCGAACCGCTTAAGCGAAATTCCAAAGGACAAGGAAATCCTAGTCATCTGCCGCTCCGGCAACCGCAGTCAGGAAGGACGCGACATTCTACTGGAAGCAGGCTATAACGCCACCAGCATGTCCGGTGGATTAAAAGAATGGTACACCAAAGGCTATCCGATTGACGGTGCGCCAGCGCAATAAGTCTCTAAAAATATCACTCGCCCCGAAATTAAGGTTTCGTGGGCGAGTTCGTTTTTAAACGTAGGTCGCTTTGTGCGCTGATTCACGCTGACAAATGCGTGAGTCAGCGTCCAAAATTAAACTCGGGATGCGTCATATTTTATTGGCCTTTATCGTAACTACCCGGGCTGTTACTTTTTCATCTCAAACGCAGACCCAAAGGTTTTTACAGAGAACTCTTGCGAAAAAACCGTGGGGCTGTTTTATAAGTCAAATTGATCACCGCGATCCCTAACGAACCCTTTAAGCTATCACTTACATTAATGGTTATAATCCCACTGTGCAAAAGACAACATCCCCCCGCCCGTTATCCCGTTCTCTAATTCTAAGCATCGTCATTGGCATTTTACTGATCGTCGTTTCCAGCATGGTTCCGGCTGGCGTCTTCACCTGGCTCTGGGACAAGCTCAACATCTTCGCCACCGTCTTTCTCGGAATTTTCATCGAGGCAATTCCCTATTTATTATTGGGGACGCTCGCCTCAGGCCTGGTGGAGGTTTTTCTCGACCGCGATCAAATGAGCAAATGGATCTCACATCGTCCTGTCGCAGCCGCAGTTGGCGGCGCTTTCATGGGCATGATCTTCCCTGTTTGTGAGTGCGGAGTCGTACCCTTAACGCGGCGTCTTTTTAATAAAGGACTGCCGCTCTCCGCCGGAATCTCATTCTTACTGGCCGCGCCGGTCTTGAATCCCATTGTAGTGTTAAGCACCGCCGCCGCTTTTGGCTGGGGCAACATGCTTTTCTGGCGCATGGGCGTCAGCCTGGTGATCGCCATCGTCGTAGGACTCGTCTTCTCGGTCGAGAAAGATCCGGCCAATGTTTTACGTCCCGTATTAACCCTCTCGCACGAACACGATCACCCGCGCGAAGCTCACACATCCTTTATTGAAAAAATCCGTCAAGCCTTATTGATCACCGCCGATGAATTTTTTGAAATGGGACGCTACCTGATCCTCGGCGCAATGCTCGCCGCCGCGTTGCAAACCTTCATCGCGCAATCCTCCCTGCTATCCATTGGCAGCGGTCCCGTGTTATCGGTGCTCGTCATGCTCGGGTTGGCGATCCTGCTTTCGATCTGCTCCACAGTCGATGCCTTCGTCGCCCTGGGCTTCATGGGCACATTTAGCTTCGGCTCGGTGCTTTCCTTCCTCGTCTTTGGCCCGATGGTCGACATAAAAAGCATCATCATGTATTCGCAGGTCTTTCGCCGCCGCTCGGTGACGTATCTTGTCGCCATTCCATTTATGATGAGTCTGCTGGCGGGCGTCATCTTTAATTATTTACAGCCCTAGGAATCAGCCGTATGCAAAAAAGACTTTATCGTTCCCTGCAAGCTCTGCTCCTGCTTGGCATGTGCATTCTCCTTGCATCCAAAGCCGCCAGCGGACAATTAACCTATTACATCAACCAACGCTTCATTCCGCTGACGATCTTTGGCATCATTTTTCTGGCTGTACTCGCCCAAACCATGTTTGCCGAGATCAAACGTGCGCGTCAAAACACGGCAAATGATGAACACCACCACGAACACGATCACGCGCCCGCTTCTGCAAACCTATGGTTCATGCTCGTCCCGTTGCTGATCGGCGTCTTGATCCCCGCGCGCCCGCTGGATTCATCCGCTTTTGCCACAAAAGGCTTTAATACCAATTCACCCCTGGTCAGCGCAGATTCATCGGCGCAGCTTTTTGAAACCGACTCAGAGGAACGCAACATTCTGGATTGGATCAAACTATTTAACTTTGAAACAGACCTCGCGCAATTTGAAGGCCAAAAAGCATCAGTGATCGGCTTCGTCTATTTTGATGAAAGCCTGGGCAAAAATCAATTCTTCGTCAGCCGCTTTGTCGTTTCGTGCTGCGCCGCAGATGGTTTTGCGATTGCGATGGTTGGAGAATGGCCGCAAGCCTCCACGCTTACACAGGATTCATGGGTATTGGTCAAAGGCACGATCAAATCCATAACCATTAACGATCAAACCGTGCCATTGATCCTCGCTGAATCTGTGCAAGCCGTTCCCGCACCCGAACAGCCCTATCTATTCCCATGAAAAAACAAAAACGAAGCCCATCTTTCGATATGGACACCGTGGCGCTCGGTGTCCTCACCCTGCTGACAGTTCTATTTGGCATAGTGGTCTTTCTCGGAACGCAGGCAGGAATCCGCGTCACAGCAACCCTGCCAGGGCAAAGTCTGATCGGGCCTTTCCAAAAGATCAAACTGACATTCTCCGAACCGGTGAATCCTGATCTGGCGGCATCGCTCTTTTCCATCCAGCCTGCCGTAAATGGAAATCTCGAATGGCTCGATGAACGCACCCTGCAATTCGTTCCCATTGAACCCTTTCAACCTGATGCAAACTACAAATTAACGCTGCGCTCCGGCGCACTCACCGCAAAAGGCCGTGTGCTGAAAAATGATCGAAGCTGGGAGTTTAACGTCCGCGAACCGCTGATCGTTTACCTCAACACAAACGATAATCAAAGCAGTTTGTGGATCATGGATTTAAACAACAACCCCGCGCAGCAAATCACACCGGTAGATATAAAAATCATTTCCTTCGACGCTTCCGCTGATGGCGAGTTCATCATCTTCACATCGACAAACACACAAGGCGGCATCGACCTGTGGCAGGTCAGCCGCGCCGGCAACGATGCCTACATCCTGCTTGATTGCGGACGTGACCGCTGCACCACGCCAGCCATCGCCCCCAACGGCATGCGCATTGCCTACGCCCGCGAAGCGGCAGGCCCCGGGCCCGATCTTCCCTTCGGCTCACCGCGCATTTGGATTCTGGATCTGCAAAGCAAACAAAACAGCCCGATCTATGAAGACCAGCAAATATTGGGATACGGCCCAACCTGGTCACCAGATTCAAACAAGATCGCATCCTTTGACGGACTCGCCGATCAAATTCGTCTGCTTGATCTCGCAACCGGCAAACAACTTATTTTCCCATCCAATACCGGCGGCCCGATCACATGGTCGGCAGGCAGTACAAAATTTTTATTCACCGACATTCAACAAAATGAAAACGGATTGATCACCCGCGTCCGTCTGGCAGACCTCACCTTAAACGATACCTCCACTGTGCTCGGCGAAAACGACAACCGCGATTACTCCTACTACTCACTGGCCTGGTCGCCTGCTGACGATTCTTTTTTGCTGGGACTTCGCACCAGTGAAGAAAAACCCGCGCAGGTCTTCGCGGTGATCGACCTTAATATTCTCGATGGCATCATCATCGCCGATCAGGAAGATTACACCTACAACTCACCGCGCTGGAACCCGTGGGGCACGGCGCTGATCTTCCAACAATTTAAATTACATGGCGCATTCAAACCCGAGATCGGTTTATGGAAATCCGGTTTCAGCGAACCCCTCATTCTCACACAAGGCATCATGCCGCACTGGCTTCCATAAAAATGAAAATAAAAAAAATAAGTTTTATCCTCTTCTTTATTCTCTTACTGGCAGCTCCCTCCAAAAAAGCAGCAGCACATCCCGCCGATATTTACGCCCACACGCTCAACGTGGCACTCGCCCCAACCGGCTTGCAGATCAAATGGGATATAAAACCCGGCCCCATGCTCACCTCGTACTTATGGTACGAAGTGGATGCAGACAAGGATGAAATTCTCACCCAACAGGAAGTGGACGACTGGGGACGCATCCGCGCCGCCCTGCTCACTGCCACGCTCGACGACAAGCCTTTATCTCTGCTGCTAGAGTCTGTGCAAATGCCCGCAGACTTAAATAGTTTTCAATCAGGGCAGGAATTTATCACCTTCAACCTCTCAGCCAAATGGCCGCGCCCGCAGGATGCCGCCAATGTCCAACGCCTGATTTTAGAGAACGGCCTTGAGCCAACAAAATCCATCAACTGGTTTTATCTTTCCACCGTTGAAAATACAGCCTTTCTATTTCCCAGCCAAAAAAATAACGCCATCGCCATTGATGTAATTCAAGACAAAACACCGCTCAGCGATCAAAGCAAACTGCTCACCTTATGGGATAGCGGCACACCCTCCCTGCCTTTTGGTCAGGAAAAGATGTTGTCACCGAAACTGCCGAACAGGTCGTTCCTGAATTAGCCGAAAGAACCCCGCAGGAAATTCTGCTTGAGCTTGTCCGCAGAGAGGAATTTTCTGTCTCCTTCTATATATTTGCGCTGGGCATCTCTCTCGCACTTCGGCGCATTACACGCGCTCACACCCGGTCACGGCAAAACCGTGGTCGCTGCTTATCTGGTTGGGTCACGCGGCACAGCCTGGCACGCAGTGGTGCTTGGCAGTGTGGTCACATTGACTCACACCGGTTCGGTTTTCCTGCTTGGCATCATCACGCTCGCCGCATCACAATATATTCTACCCACCAGCATCATCCCCTGGCTTGAAATTCTCTCCGGCTTAATGATCGTTGGCCTGGGATTTTATCTCTTGTGGCAAAGGTTTCTCTTCTGGCGCAAATCAACCCTGCCCGCGCCTGAAAAACCCACGCGAAAAATTTCATTAACTCCTTTTTCAACACCCTCCAAAAAAACGCCGGGCGCGGTCAAAATTCAAAAACTCCCCGAAAATTTTCATCACCACGGTGACGGAAAAATGCACTCGCATGAAGTTCCCGAAACCATCACCTGGCGTTCGCTCATCACCCTCGGCATCAGCGGCGGACTCGTCCCATGCCCCGATGCAATTGCCATTTTACTGGTGGCGATCGCCCTCAACCGCATCTTCCTCGGGCTGGCGTTGATCATCGCATTCAGCCTCGGCCTCGCCATCGTCCTGATCGTCATCGGACTGTTAATGGTCAGCAGCAGCCGCCTCTTCAAACGCATGGACTCATTTAACAAATTCGCGCCATTCATGCCGGTCGTCAGCGCGTTGATCGTTTTGATACTGGGCTTCGGCCTAACCTATGGCGCATTCACGCGGCTTGAGAGTGGATCAATGTCATCGTTAACCGAAGCAGGCATAACGGCGGATGAAGCGCAGGTCGTCTATCTCAACGATGATGAAAATGAATATAAACAACTTTATGTGATCGACACACAAGGCAGTGATCCGCGCCAATTAACAACAACAGCAAAAGGCGTGGTCGATTTTGCGCTCTCCCCCAATCAAAGCCAGATCGTTTACGTCGAACAGACAGAAGCGCTGGACTATGATCTCTGGCTGCTCAACCTGGACACCACTGAAAATAAATTGATCGTTCCCTGCAAACAGGTGATTTGCAGCCAGCCGATCTGGTCGCCGGATGGAAACCATATCGTTTACGAATACATGTCACTCGATGGCGGCGCATCCTCTTTATGGTGGTTCGATATCGCAACCGGCAAGGCGCAGCCCGTATTTCAAGAAGCACTTTTGCCGGGCACAAATCCGCGCTGGTCACCGAACGGTAAATGGTTAAGTTATGCAACGCCCGAAGGGATCCGCTTGAATCAACTGGAAAGCGGTGAGAGCCGCATCATTCCGAACATTCTCGGCGCCGCCGTGCAATGGTCGCCGAACAGCGAATCCATTCTGCTGCGGGATGTGGTCATCAAACACGATCAATTTGTGACACAGCTTTTTCTTTACGATCTCTCTTCTGAAACGCTCGTTAATGTCAACGCGAATGACAGCATGGAAAACATCCTCGCGGCCTGGTCACCTGACGGTGAACATATCGCTGTGGTAAGGCGCGACCTCGCTGTTCCGCGCGGCGATCAGATCTGGCTGATGCGCGCCGATGGCAATGAGACACACGTGATCACCGACACGCCCTCCGTCCTGCACGGAACTTTGAGCTGGTCGCCTGATGGTAAATATATTTTGTATGATCTGTACCTGCTTGATTCCTTCCCGCTTCAATCGCGGCTGGAAATGATCGAGATCAAAACCGGCGAAATCACCAACCTGGAAGTCTTCGGCTACAACCCGAAATGGCTCTGGCAAAAATAAAAGACCTCTTGACTCTTCGCTTTTTCCCTCGTATACTTATTGACATTGATTTTCAATAAAGAACAGAGTAAAAATGTCCGCTAAACTGTCGCTTGACCAATTCCACGAAAATGGTTATCGCATTACCAAGGCGCGCGGCGCCGTGGTTGAGATCGTGGAAACATCCAACCGCGCCCTCACGCCGGTTGAAGTGTACGACATGGCACGCAAGAAATACCGCGCGCTTGGCCTGGTCACTGTTTATCGCACACTTGAAAAACTCGAAGAGCTTCACCTCATTCAACGCGTGCATCAACCAATGAGCTGTCAGGCATTCATCTCGGCCGGGCACGGTCACCAGCATTTGCTGCTCTGCCAAAACTGCGGGCAGGCGACTTTCTTCGAAGGTGATGACCTGGATGTGTTAACCAAATCAATCGCCAAAAAAACCGGTTATCAGATCAATGAACACTGGCTGCAACTCTTTGGCCTGTGCGCGGCCTGCCGCAAAAACTAATTCCCTTATACAAACCGTCAGTGAAAAATACTGGCGAATGTAAAAAATTCAACAAGTCCCTCGCCAGCCGGTGGGGGACTAAAAAAAGGACACTAAATGAAAAAGATTATCAATTCCATTATTGTAATGACGACACTCGCGGCTCTTTTCTTAACCGCATGTGGATCAACCCCACCCAGCGACTCTGCTGCTGTGACAGAACCCGCCGCCGTAGGGACTACGTCCATCAACGTCCTCGCCTCCACCTCCTTCCTGGCAGATATCGCCCAGAATGTTGCAGGTGACCGTTTGACTGTTGCCTCCCTGCTGCCTTTCGGCGCAGACCCACACGCCTATCAAGCAGCTCCCACTGATGTGGCAAAAATTGCCGAAAGTAACCTGCTGATCCTAAATGGTGTGGAGTATGAACACTTCATCGAGCCTTTGTTGGAAAATGCCGGCGGCGAACGCCCGATCGTTGAAGCAACCAAAGGGTTGGAAGTAAATCAAATGGCTGAAGAAGCCGGTCACGAAGGCGAGGAAGATCAGCTCATCCCGAAGCTCACGCCAAACAAGTCTGCGAACAATTGGATGGAAAGACTGCTGAAGAAGAAGTTCAATCCGGCGTAGATGCCGCATCCGCAGTGGAAATGCACGGCGAAGAGGAACATGCCGAAGGTGAACACGCCCACGAACGCGAAATCATCACCATCAAATTGAACGCGCAGCCGGATGGTTCTTTTGCCGGCTACCTGTCCTGTTTGACGCTGAAGCTGAAGAAGGCTATGCTTTCACCTCTCCCAAGGGAAACATCGCCGTTAGTGACATGACGGAAACAGCATTGGAACTCGAACAGGCTTTGGAAATGGATTGCGCTGGTATGACACAAGGCGGCGTCTACAAACTGACTGTTGGTGAATACATCGTCGCTTTAACAGGCTTTGAAACAGAAACCATCGTATTTAGCGCCGCGCCGGTTCATGCCCATGTGGAAGGCGAAGCAGGTCACGATCATAGCGCGGGCGACCCGCACATGTGGCTTGACCCGAACCTCGTCATCACCTATGTGGAAAATATCCGTGATGGATTGAGCGAAGTAGACCCCGAGGGTGCAGAGACATACAAAGCCAACGCTGACGCGTATATTGCCGAACTCAAAGACCTGGACAAATGGATCGTCGAACAGGTTAACACCATCCCGGCAGAACGCCGTTTGCTGGTAACCAATCACGAAGCAGTGGGGTACTTTGCAGAGCGCTACGGTTTTGAGATCGTCGGTGCGGTCATCCCCAGCCTGAGCACTGATGCGGGAACTTCAGCCAAAGAAATGGCAGCCTTAATCGAACAGATCAAAGCCACAGGCGCGCCTGCCATCTTCCTCGGTGAAGTGGAAAATGCCGACCTTGCGAATCAGATCGCCGATGAAACTGGTGTGAAAGTAGTGGATAACCTCTACCTCGAAACCCTGACCGATGGCGCTCCCGCCGCGACCTACATCGAGATGATGAAGCACAACGTCACCCAGATCGTTGAAGGTTTGAAGTAAATACTCTGTAACCCCAAAGACAGGGAGCCGCAAACTCCCTGTCTTTTTATAGATTTTCTTATTGAAAACGTTTTTCATTTATAGGAGTTGAGATGTTGGAGTGGCGCGATCTTTGGACAGGAGGTTTCTGAATGCCTGGAGCCTGTGGCGATGCCCCCGTGTGGGGCACGGATTATTCCCTGCCTGATCTATATGAAAAGAGTCTGTTGCTGCCTACGGACATTGCTCACGCGGCGACCGAAGCGCACCCAAGTGAACGCTGGGCGGCGACTCTCAACGCGCCCGTCCTCGTGGTGAAGAACGTCGCTCAGGCGCGGCGCTTGATCCTCGAAGCGCTCAACTTGCGCGGCAAGACTGTTGCGGTAGACGCCAATGCTTCGGTGGACGTTGTCAACGCGGTGAAGAGGCATGGAGCGCAGATTCAGTTTCGGATGTTGGAGCAGGCTTTCGGTCAGGATGAAGCACGGGGATTCGGTTTAGGCGTGGATGCGGCTTGGATGCAGACTCAAGCTGGAGCGTGGATTCAGCCCGCTTCCTCCTCCCCGATTCCTGTTGTGGCAGATTGCAGCGACTCACTGCCGATAGCGAATCCTTCACTTTCTGCCGATGTCACTTTGTATGGCTTGCACCTTTCAGCGGACGAGACTCAGGCGGGCGCGTTGTTGGTCTTTTCCAAACGCGGCGAATGGCTGCGCAATGCGATCGGCATTCGCATGAGCGAGAGCGATCTGCCGTGTTGCGAAAAGTCTGTGGCACAGCATGAACGCTGGTTCGGCGCAGATAGATTGGCGCAAAAGCAGTTGCAGGTGTTGCACGAGATTCGGCGCGGACTGCATGAGGCGGCAGGTTTGCCGATGAATGATGAACAGCAGATTTTTCTGCCGCATGGGGTGGCGGTGCGCATTCCCGATGAATGTGAAGTTTCGACCTTCGTGATGTATCTGCGTGCAGAGAACACACCTTCAAAGTGGGCGCCTGAGATTCGTTCATTGCATTATGCGGCGATTGCCACACAGCGCGAGTCGGCGGAACGGTTGGCGCGTTGGGTCTTAATCCCTGCCAGCCCGTTTTTTACAGAAAAAGAAATTCGCGGCGCGGTCTTGGGTGTGGTGAAGACAGCGGAATATCTTGGTGTGCGTTGGTACACCGATTCGAATCGCGCCGTGGAATATGCCACGTTGATGAATGAAATATACGGCGATGGGCACGACGCCTACCGCCCGATATTTTTACCTGTGCAAATGGTGAATGATGAAAGCGTGGTTTTCGTGGCGGGTTGCCAGGGGGTGGGTGCCGGGCGTCGGCGTTTGGATGCAAAACAGTCATGGCGCGTAGAGCCGGGTGGAACCGCGGGATTGGCGTATCGCAAAATAAATTGGATGGCGGAGTTTGAAGACCGTTCGTCAGCCGCAGGAAATAGCAGGCACATGGAATGATCTGGCGCAAGGCTGCGCTACATTAACCATTAAACAGAGAAAAGGCAATTAGCCGAAGGAGAAAAAATGGATACTCGTGTTCCCGTCACCGTCTTGACTGGTTTTCTTGGCTCAGGCAAGACCACCTTATTGAATCGCATTCTGCATGAGAATCACGGCAAACGCATTGCCGTGATTGAAAACGAATTTGGCGAAGTGGGCGTTGACCAGGAATTGGTCATCGGCGCGGAAGAAGAAGTCTTTGAAATGAACAACGGCTGCATCTGCTGCACCGTGCGCGGAGATTTGATCCGCATTCTCGGCAACCTGATGAAGCGCAAAGACAAGTTCGATTACATCCTGATCGAAACCACAGGCATGGCAGACCCAGGTCCCGTGGCGCAGACCTTCTTCATGGATGAAGAACTCGCCGCGAAAATGCGCCTCGATGGCATCGTCACACTGGTGGACGCCAAACACGTCATTCAGCATTTGGACGATACACCCGAAGTGGTGGAACAGATCGCTTTTGCCGATGTCATTTTGCTCAACAAAGTGGACTTGGTGGAACCTGCCGCGCTGGAAGAACTCGAAAACCGCATCCACGCCATGAACGCCGCCGCAAAGATGTACCGCACACAAGACGCGGTGATCGACCTCGACCGCATTCTCAACGTAGGTGGATTCAACGTCACCCGCGCGATGGAAGTTGACCCGAAGTTTATGGAGCCTGAATATCCTTTTGAGTGGGCGGGTGCGTACAACCTGCACGCTGGCGAATACGAACTCGTCCTGCAACCTGGTCCCGATGATGAGACGATGGATGTTGCTTTTCTGCCGCTGATTTCCGCAGGCGCGGAAGGAATCGAAACCGCCATCATGCCTGCCACGTTAACTTTTTCTGCGCGTGAGTATGCCAAAAAATACAGCGGCGAGTCCATTCAACCCGAAGAACAACTCCATCGTTTGCCCATCACCACCGCGAATGAAATGCGTTTCAAACTCAAAGTGGATCAACCCAGCGCGTACGGATTATTCACCGAGCATCATCCCTCCGAATTTAATCTGGCATTGATGAACAGCGCGGCGATTTCACCCGTCACTCAGCGCGAATTCAAACCGCCGCATGAGCACGACGACGAAGTGACCTCGGTGGGCATCACCACCCCAGGCGACCTCGACGATAAAAAACTCAACGCCTGGCTCGGCAAACTCCTGCGCGAAAAAGGCGTGGACATCTTCCGCATGAAGGGCGTGCTCAGCATCAAAGGCGAAGACCGCCGCTTCGTGTTCCAGGGCGTTCACATGCTCTTCGATGGTCGCCCCGAACGTCCGTGGGGCAACGAGACTCGCCGCAACACGCTCATCTTCATCGGGCGCAACCTCGACCGCGCCGAACTCAACCAATCCTTCCGCGATTGTCTGGCATGAAGAAGACTACATTCAATCACCTCTGGCGCAACGCCATTGACGACCACGTCCTCGCATTGGATTGGTCACCCGACGGGCAGACTCTTGCTGTCGCCAGCGTGAGCGGACCCGTGACTCTCTTCCACCTCGACGGGACGCGCCGCTTCACACTACCCGCTCACGGGTTCGGAACGATGAGCATGAGTTTTCAGCCTTGTCCTGATTCTTCACTTCTTGCCACCAGTGGGCAGGATGGCAAAGTCCGTTTATGGGACTCATCCACGGGCGAACAAATCTGCGAGATGGATGGCGGCTCGGCGTGGGTGGAGCGACTCGACTGGAGCACCGACGGCGCGTATCTCGCTTCGTGTGCGGGGCGCAAGATTCGACTCTGGACGCCCGCAGGGGAAATGCTTCAGGCGTATGACCATCCTCGGTCAACGGTATCCAGCCTCGGCTGGCGTCCGAAGCGGGCAGGGGATGAGCGTCCGCAAGTGTTGGCAGTCACAGGCTACGGCGGATTGAATCTTTATACGCCAGGTGAATCCGCCTGCATTGAAGAAAATCCGTGGAAGGGTTCGGCGTTGGTCATGGCATGGAGTCCCGATGGCAGGTTCATTGCCACAGGTGATCAGGACTCGACCATCCACTTTTGGTTTGCCGACACGGGACAGAACCTGCAAATGTGGGGCTACCCCGTCAAGGTCATGCAACTCGCGTGGGACGCGTCCAGCCGTTACCTTGCCACGGGCGGTAGCGACAGTGTGGTGGTTTGGGATTGTTCAGGCAAGGGACCCGAAGGCAGTAAGCCCGCTACCCTGCAGAGCCACGAAGACCTGATCTCATGCCTCGCCTTTCAACCTGTGGGTGACATCCTCGCCTCGGGCGGACGTGACGGCAATTTGATGTTGTGGCGCGGAATGAAGAATAAAAAAACTCCGCTGCTTACCGCAGAGTTGGAAGAACCCGTTAGTCAAATCAATTGGTCACCCAATGGCAAGTTCCTTGCCGCAGGCACCGAAGCGGGCGACGTGTTTTTGTTTGAAGTGAAGTAACCATAAGAGGAGATTTTGAAATGGCACGTAAACTCAATCACAAAACCCGCAAGGCGCTGGCGCCCAAGACCCGCTTTGGGAAGAGCGTCAGTTTTTCGCAACGGCATACATCGCGTACCTACAAACCCAATCTGCAAAAGGTTACGCTGTTGATTGATGGAAAATCCATCACGCTCACATTGTCGGCGCGTCAAATCCGCTCGCTGGGCAAGGACAAACAACCAAAGAAGTTGATGACCGAATTAAAGAAACTGGCGAAATAAAAAATGAATCCCATCCCTGTCAGCGTCCTCGTCGGGTTTCTCGGCTCAGGCAAGACCACTTTATTGAATCACATTCTCTCGCAAAATCACGGGCACAAGATCGCGATCATTGTCAACGAGTTTGGCGAAATCAACATCGACTCAAAACTGGTGCGCCATACCACCGAAAAAATGATACAGATGTCCAACGGTTGTATCTGTTGCACACTGCGTGATGATCTGCTGCAAGAACTACAAACCCTCAGCCAGACTCCTGAACTGGAATACATCCTGATCGAATCCACGGGGATCGGAGAACCGCTTCCCATCGCCCAGACCTTTTACATGGGCGGTCTCGAAGAGTATGTACGCCTCGACAGCATTATCACCGTTGTAGACGCCTTCAATTTTTGGGATGTCTATCACAGTGAAGGCGAACGGCTGGACGAAAATGGCGCAACCTTTATTGAGCCGCTCGCGCCGCTGCTGGTGGATCAACTTGAATTCACCAACATCGTGTTGTTAAACAAAACCGATCTTGTGGAAAATGAAGATCTGATTGACCTTGAAAGTTTTGTGCAAAAATTGAATCCCGACGCAAAAATCCACCGCACGGTGAAGGGACAACTTGACCCGTCTTTGCTTATCAATACGGGACTTTACGATTATGAGCGCGGCGCCGAAGCTGAGAATTGGGACTTGGAATGGAATCAACCCTCCAGCGAAGTAGAAGAATATGGCTTTGCCAGTTTTGCCTTCCGCAGTGAATCGCTCATGGATTGGAACGCCTTCGATCAGTTCTTGAACAGCCCTGCATACAACCTCGTGACTCGTTCAAAGGGTATTGTCTTTTCAGCGACCATAATCCCATTTTGCTCAGTCAGGCAGGCGGATTGTGCGAAGTGGATGAGATCGAACCCGCCGAAGGTGAAGTGGAAGAAGATACAACCACCGAATTGGTCTTTATCGGACAGGAAATGCCGCGCGAAGAAATCTTAGCTGCGCTTGAATCCTGCAAAGTGTAAATTCATTCATCAAAAAGGAGAATCAAATGAAACGTAAAAATCTTTTCAATGCATTGTGGCTGTTGTTGGCGCTGGTGTTATTAAACATCGGCGTGGCATATGCCAAGCCAGCACAAATGCATATTATGGAAGGCTTTCTGCCTGTCGGCTGGGCGATCTTCTGGTTTGTTGTGTCTCTGCCGTTTTGGGTGATCGGCTATATACGTATCCGTCGCACCGTTGCGGAAAAACCCGAAACACGTCTTCTGTTGGGCATGACGGGCGCGTTTGCTTTCGTATTAAGCGCGCTCAAAATTCCGAGCGTAACGGGTTCAAGCAGTCACCCCACAGGCACAGGGTTGGGCGCGATTCTGTTTGGCCCGTTCGAGATGGTGATTCTTGGGAACCATTGTGCTACTCTTTCAAGCCATCCTGTTGGCGCATGGTGGTCTGACCACACTGGGCGCGAACTCGTTCAGCATGGCAATCGCGGGTCCGTTCGTGGCGTATGGTGTGTGGAAACTGCTCAAAGGGCGCACATCAGATAGTGTTGCCATTTTCACCGCCGCCGCGTTGGCAGACCTTATCACCTACGTGGTCACTTCTGTGCAACTGGCTTTGGCATACCCCGATCCCGTCAGCGGATTCATGGGATCGTTCGTCAAGTTCTGCACCATCTTTGCCGTCACTCAAATTCCGTTGGCGATCAGCGAAGGCATTCTGACGGTGTTGGTCGTCAACGCGCTTAAGGGATTGGCTGTGCCCGAACTCAAATCCATTGGACTCGCAGGAGCAAAGTCATGAAGCAAAACACCTTGATCCTTATTCTGATTGTGATCGCATTGGCAATCGTGCCGCTCTTCTTAAATCCGAATTCTGAATTCGGCGGCGCAGATGGTCAGGCGGAAGGCGCGATCCTTGAAATTGCGCCAAACTATCAGCCCTGGTTTGAATCCCCGTGGTCGCCTCCAGGCGGCGAAACGGAAAGCCTGTTATTCGCCTTGCAAGCCGCGCTCGGCGCGGGCGTGATCGGCTATTACTTCGGCGTCAAACGCGGACAATTTACCACGAAGAAATAAAACATTGAATCTGATCGACCGCACCGCCTACGCAACACCCTTACGCAAACTAGACCCGGCGTATAAGGCTGGGTTTAGTTTGCTTGTTCTCATTTTGTGCCTCGTGCTCAACCGTCCGCTGGTGGGGGCGGTGGCAGCGGCCTGGATGTGGATTCTCTCCATTTGGTGGGCGCAGCTACCAGCAAGTCTGATCCGAAAAGTTTTGCTGGCAGAGGGCATATTTTTGGCGTTATCCGTCGCGGGCGTGGCGGTCAACATCCGCTTTTATCCATTCTTTTTTGGGATGACTGCCGACGGGCTGGATTCTGCGCTGCTGCTTTTTACCCGCGCCCTGGGTTGTGCCTCAGCGATGAATTTTCTCGCTCTTACCACGCCGTTAGTTGATCTGTTGGACCTGGGCAGGAGGCTGCGCCTTGCGCCTCTTTTGCTTGATCTAATGACCTTGATCTACCGCTTTATTTTTACCCTGCTCGAAAGCATGGAGCGAATGCGAACCGCGCAAGACGCGCGCCTCGGCTACAGTGGATTTTGGCGCGGCATGTCGAGCGCAGGGGAATTGGCAGCGCGTCTGTTCGTGGACGCGTATCAACGCAGTGCGCGCGTACAGATAGCGCTGGAAGGGCGCGGATATGCGGGCGAGTTGCGCGTGCTGCCTGCGGAGTATCGGCGCGACAGGCGCGTGTTTGTGCTGGCGGCGATTGTTACATTGAGTATGTTTTTTGTTTGGAGTTTATGATGTGTCTGCTTGAACTGGTTAATATTCATTACAGTTATGCAGGACATGAACGCAATGCCCTGCATGGAGTTTCTCTTCACTTCCCACCCGGCGACCGTGTGGCATTGATCGGGCGCAACGGTTCGGGCAAGTCCACGCTCATGCTGCATTGCAACGGAATCTTATTTCCGCAGCAGGGTGAAGTGCGTCTGGGAGGAGTTACCGTCACATCAGACCGCGCTTCCTTAACCAACCTGCGCCGTCATGTAGGATTGGTTTTGCAAGACCCCGATGACCAGTTATTTTCAGCAAGTGTCGCGCAGGATATTAGCTTTGGTCCGCTCAATCTGGGACTTTCCACCAGTGAAGCCCGTGCCCGTGTAGACGAAGCCGCCGCGTTATGTGATGTAACGCACCTGCTGGAGCGTCCCACTCATGCTTTATCTGGCGGCGAAAAGACCCGTGTCGCATTGGCGGGTGTGCTTGCCATGCAGCCGTCCATTTTGGTGGCGGATGAACTCATCAATAGTCTCGATCCGTGGGCACGCCAGCAAATATTCACCATTTTGGATCGCCTGGTGAAAAGTGGCAAAACCGTCATGCTCGCCACACATGATATGGATGTTGCCTTTGGCTGGGCAGATCGCGTGGTCTGGATGAATGAAGGTAAAGTTTATTTTGATGGAAGCGCAGTTGAAGCACAACTGCTTTTTGAAAGTGAAAATCCCGCCTTTGCTGGGCATGTCCCGCCAAGGTTATAAAGAAAAGTAAGGTATGGTTCTCTCAACTTATCCATCCATCATGGTACACTAAATTTGCTTGTAACACAGCAAATCCCAAAAATCGTAAATCTGAAATCGTAAACCCTATGTCACATACTCCTCATCGACTTGAAATAGAAAACATAAGCATTGGCTACGGCGACAAAATCATCATGCAGGACTTGAGTTTTCAGGTTCCGCACGGCTCGCGCGTGGCTGTCGTTGGTCCAAACGGCGCGGGAAAGTCCACGCTGTTCAAAGCATTGGTTGGGATTTTGCCCCTGAAAAGCGGGAAAATTTTTATCCACGGTGAAACGATTGGCTCTCATAAAGATTGCGTTGCCTATGTGCCGCAGCGTGAAGATGTAGACTGGCGCTTTCCGGTGACAGTCAGCGATGTGGTGATGATGGGGCGGTTTGGTCAAATTGGCTGGTGGAGCAATCCGTCGAAAAAAGATAAGCAGATTGTCCGCAAAAGCATTGAGCAAATGGGGATCACAAATCTGGCAGACCTTTCCATTGGTCAACTCTCTGGCGGGCAGCAGCAGCGCGCATTTTTGGCGCGCGCCCTGGCGCAGGAGCCGCACATCCTTTTAATGGATGAACCCTTCACAGGCGTGGATGCCACCACACAGGAAGTGACCTTTGGTCTGCTCGATCATTTGCGCGACAAACAAGTGACCACCATTATTTCCACGCATGACCTTAATCTCGCCGCCACACGCTTTGACCTTGTGCTGTTAATTAATCATCGCCTGATCGCATTTGGCACGCCGCAACAAGTGTTCACGAAGGAAAACCTTGCATCCGCTTTTGGTAATTCATTACTCGTGATGGAAAACGGAATGATGCTGGTTGATGAGTGCTGTCCGCCGGATGAAGAACACCATCATATAGAGGTCAAATGAATTTTCTTCTTGAACCCCTTACCTATCAATTCATGCAGCGCGGACTTTTCGCCTCGGTCATCGTCGGTGTACTATGTGCTGTCATGGGAACGTATGTTGTCCTGCGCGGCATGGCTTTTCTGGGTGACGCCATGGCGCACGCGATTCTGCCGGGGGTGGCAATTGCCTATTTATTAAATGGCAACTTACTGGTCGGCGCGGGAATCGCGGCTGTCATTGTCGCTTTGAGCATCGGGCTGTTCTCACGCGAAGGCGTGGTCAAAGAGGATACCGCCATCGGAATCCTCTTTGCGGCAGCGCTCTCACTCGGCGTGGCATTGATCAGTTCCATGCAAACCTACGCCGTAGACTTATCTCATATTTTGTTCGGCGACGTGTTGGGAGTCAGCGCCGCAGATCTGTGGATGATCGCCATTCTGAGTTTGATCATTCTCTTAACTGTTGCCTTGTTCTTCAAACAATTTCTGGTCATTTCCTTTGACCCGGTTCTCGCCGCCACCCTGCGCCTGCCAGCTGAACTATTGAGAAATCTGATGCTGGTGCTTTTAGCACTGACCGTTGTAGTGTCACTGCAAACCGTAGGCGTCAGTCTCGCCGCCGCCATGCTTGTTACTCCGGCTGCGACTGCGTATTTGCTCACGCGAAGATTACTACCAATGATGCTCGTCTCCGCATTGATCGGCGCGCTCTCCTCCATCATCGGACTGTATTTAAGTTATTACCTGAACATTGTTTCAGGCTCCACCATAGTACTAACGGCTACCGCGTTTTTCATGTTTGCCTTCTTGTGGAAGAGAATGAAATCTGTATAATGGCTCTATCGTTTCCACTGTTTATTAATAAGGAGAAAACAACATGGCTCTGATCGAAGTTTCCACCATCATCAACAAACCCGCAGACGTGATCTTCGCGCATATCACCAACCCTGATAATCAGAAAAATCAATACGTTGTCAGCGTTGAATTTGACGGCCCGATAAAACTCGGCGCAAAATGCAAGACCACAGTGAAATCCACGCAGGGTGTTGTCAATGTGATCACATCAGAAGTGATCGCTTTTGAACAAAACAAGGTCTACGGCACCAAGACCTTTGCCGCGCCGCCTGCCTCAGATGTAACCAGCACTTATCTTCTCGAAGCAGCGGGCAGCGGCACAAAACTCACCATGCAGACCGAAGCCATGCTGATGCCCGCAGGGATGCCGTCCATGCCCGGCATGGAAGATATGATCAAGAAGCAGATGCTTTCGAGTTACGAGAGTACATTGGCTGCGTTGAAGAAAGCCATTGAAGGATAGATAGCTATTCCTGATGAATATGAAGCCCTTCTGACCGAAGGGCTTTTTTTAACCACAAACTTCATTGGTCTTTGTCAACAACAACTGACCGGAAATTTATTTATTTATCAACAAGCGGTAGAATACAGCCCATGCGAAACAAAACACCATTCTCACACAGACTCCTTTCCTTCTTTCTTCTTTCTTTTTTGGTTTCCTGCACTTCCTTTTCCCCGGCGTCCACGGCAACCCCTGCCGCATCGTTTACTCCCGCAGCAACCAATACTCCTTTGCCCACAGTAACTCCTGTGCCACCCACATCCACGCCCATCCCGGCGCCTGATCGCGCGAAATACATCCTCAACACAACCATTGACTATGACGCGCACACCGTCACAGTGGATGAAACCATTCTCTATCCCAACCTGACAGGCAGCCAGCTCAACACGCTGGTCATCGCCATCGTTCCCAATCTGTGGGATGGCAGTTTTACCCTCGGCAGTATTTCCATTGACGGCATTCCCACCACCACCTATTCCTTCACCGGCCAAAGACTGGATATTGCACTATCCTCCTTTGTTCTGCCGCGCGATGTGTTAACCATTAATATCCAATACACACTTTCCCTTCCATTTGCAGAACAGGAAGACCCTAATGTTTCACGCCCGCGGATTTATGGATATACCAACCGCCAGTTGAATCTCACCAACTGGTATCCCTTCGTTGTGCCCTCTATCAACGGCGACTGGGTACTACATGAACCGTGGTTCTATGGCGAACATCTGGTTTATGACTCAGCCGACTATGAAGTCAACCTCAAATTTACAGACCCCGCTACAGCGCCCATCGTTGCCGCAAGCGGTGTCCCTGAACCGCAAGCGGATTTCACCCGTTACACCATCACCTCCGCGCGGACTTTTGCCCTCGCTGCCAGCCGCGAGTTTCAAGTCTCAAGTTTATTGGTCGGAGATATCACCGTCTCAAGTTACTATTATCCATTAAGCGATAACGCCGGACAAGCCGCCCTGCAAGCCAGCGCCGAAGCCGTACAGGTATTCAGTCAACGCTACGGGCCATATCCACACAAGTCGCTTTCACTGGTCATGGGTGATTTCAATGACGGCATGGAATATTCCGCCTTCTTTTATCTGAGCCGCGATTTTTATAATCTCTCCGCCCGCACACCCGCCAACTATTTAACCTTTGTCGCCGTACATGAAACATCCCATCAATGGTGGTTTGAACAGATCGGAAACGATCAGGCTTTACAGCCCTGGGTGGATGAAGCACTGGCCGCATATTCCGAACGGGTCTATTATGAAAATGTCCACCCTGATCTTGTAGGCTGGTGGTGGACCTATCGCATCGATTTTTACAAGCCGCAGGGCTTTGTAGACATCCCGATTTATGACGGACAAGGCTTCCGCCCTTACACCAACGCGGCCTACTTTCAAGGCGCGCATTTTCTTGAAGACCTGCGCACACGCATCGGCGATGAAGCCTTCTTCGCCTTCCTACAGGATTACGTCGTGCAAGGACAGGGAAAAATCGTCACCGCAAATGATTTCTTCCGCATCCTCAGCGAACACACCAGCACAGACTATTCAGACATTGTGCGCCAATATTTTCAAAACATTTATTAATGTCCACTCCTCATTTTCGCACTCCACTTAAGCGTTCTGGAATACGTCTCGCTTTTTATTTTTTACTTTTTACTTTACTCGCATCCTGCACTTCTCCAACTCCCGCCGCGCAGGTTTTCCCAACCTTTATTTTAGTCACACAAGACCCGAACGCATCGCCCACGCCAACGCCCTTTCAACCATCTGGGCAGATCGAAACACCACTGCCGACCTTTACACAAGCCCCGCCCGCATCTGAGACTCCGACTGCCACCGCAACCGCCACGCAGACGTTGACCCCGCTTCCTCCGACGCCGATAATTGCTCCAGTCACGTTGACAGAATCAGCGCCCGCGACTCCCTCCCGCACGAATTACATTCTCTACGCAACTTTGGATTTCGCCGCGCACACACTCGATGTCGAAGAGACCATCCGCTATTACAACACCACGGGCGTGGCGCTCTCTGATATTGTTTTATCGGTTCAGCCCAATCGCTATGGCGGAAGTGTTTTCGTCTTAAGCTCCATCGCACAGGATAATGTATCGCTGACGAATTTCACGATCAACGATCAACGCTTCACATTGAATCTGCCGCAGCCGCTTCAGCCAAACTCGGCCACCACACTGACTCTCAACTTCAAACTCAACATCCCCGCCAAAGCCTCCAGCGGACTTTTTGGCTACGACTTCAACCAGATCAATCTCATAGACTGGTATCCATTCGTTGTGCCCTATATTAACGGTTGGACATTGCATGACCCGATGCCTTTTGGCGAACATCTTGTATACGACTCTTCTGATATTGAATTAAATCTCAAGACGGGTTCCGATGTGATCGTAGCCGCCAGCGCGCCTTCAGATCAAAACGGCGAATGGACCCGCTACCGGCTGTACGGCGCGCGCACGTTCACACTCTCAGCAAGTACCGAATTTCTCGTGGCCGAATCAGCTGTCGGGTCGGTGGTGATCCGCTCGTATTATTTCGATGGATATAAAGCCGCAGGCGAGTCGATCTTATATTCGGCAGGACAAGCCGTCAGCATATTTTCCACAAAATTTGCGGCGTATCCATACGAAACACTGGCGGTGGTGCAGACCGATATTCACGATGGGCAGGAATATGACGGGCTGATTTTTCTGGCTTCAGATTTTTACGGGCAATTTGGCGGCGGCGCGAAAAATAACTTAACCACGATCGGTGTGCATGAAATATCGCATCAATGGTGGTATGGATTGGTCGGCAACGATCAGGCGCTGGAACCGTGGCTTGATGAAATGATGGCAACCTATAGCGAGAAAATTTTCTTTGAATATAACTATCCCAATTACGGTGATTGGTGGTGGCAATATCGCGTGGATTTTTTCGGACCGGCCGGTTATGTGGATACGCCGATCTATACCTGGGGTTCACAGCGGTCGTATGTCAACGCAGTCTATTTGAATGGCGCGCATTTTATGGATGATCTGCGCGTGCGTATGGGAGACGATAATTTTTCCGTTTTCTAAAAGGGTACGCTGCCAGTTACGGGCGCAGCCGCGCAACCACGTACGATTTTTTCGCCACCGCACGCGCCAACACCGATGCTGACCTTAGCGACCTGATCGCCGAATATTTTTCAGGTTCGTATTAAACAATATCCACCGTGAATATTTTTTTCGAAATTCAATTTGGTTTGGCAGGCCGAAGTCTGCATTCTGATATCGATAGTCTACCGTCTGAAAAATAATTATGAATCGTCCCTATACATTTATCAACGTGGCCGCCACAGCCGATGGAAAGATCGACACCTTTGAGCGCAAAGGCTCTGCGATTTCATCTGCCCAAGACAAGGCCCGCGTGGATGAATTACGCGCCAATGCAGATGCGGTGCTCGTCGGGGGGAAGACTCTTCTCGAAGAACAACCCAAGCTGACGGTTAAGAGCGAAGCGCTGCGTGAGGGCAGAATCAAGCGCGGAGCGGCGCCGAATCCGATCAAGGTGGGGGTTGTGACAGTCGCAGATATTCCGCTTGAGTCAGATTTTATTAAAGCAGGTCCGGCGCGAGCCGTAATATTTACTACATCACAGACATCTATAAGCCACCTCGAAGCTTTGCGCGCACACGGTGTGGAAGTCTTTGTGCATGACGAGCCGCGTGTGGATCTGAAAAAGATGATGGACACATTAAGTGAACTTGGTGTAAATCGTTTGATGGTGGAAGGCGGCGGGACAATTAATTTTGAGTTGATGAAACTTGGTCTGGTGGATGAATTGACGATCTACATCGCACCGCTGATCTTTGGTGGAGACCAGGCGCCCACACTCGCGGCCGGAAATGGATTTACACGAAATGAAGCCATTGCATTGAAACTGGAAAAAGTTGAAACGCACGAAGATGGCGGAATACTACTAATTTACAAATTGTGAGGAAAACATGACTACATTTACACATGAACAAATTGAACTATTAATCGAAGAAGATTGCTGTCACGAATGTGAAGGCTTTGGCAAAGACAAAGTATGTGTCCATATTGAAGCCATCGCTGAATTGCCTTCACGCTTTGGCGATTTTCATATCGTTGCATTCTCGAATAACCAGGATAACAAAGAGCATGTTGCCATCATCAAAGGCGAAGTGCTGGGTGCAGATGATGTGCCTGTGCGGCTGCACTCTGAATGTTTAACCGGCGATGTGATCGGCTCACTGCGCTGCGATTGCCGCGATCAACTCGAGGCTGCCTTAAAGAAAATCGGCGAAATGGAAAAAGGCATTGTGCTCTATCTGCGTCAGGAAGGCCGCGGCATCGGGTTGACCAATAAGATCCGCGCCTATAGTTTGCAGGATCAAGGCCTCGATACTGTTGAAGCAAATCTCGCGCTCGGCTTCCGTGATGATGAACGTGATTACGCGATCGCTGCGCACATGCTGCATTCGCTCAAGGTGCAGTCTATTAATTTGATGACCAACAATCCAAAGAAAATGGATCAACTCACGCAATACGGTGTGAAGGTCAACTCGCGCATTCCGCACATTTTGCCAAGCAACGAACACAATCGTTTTTATCTTGAAACCAAAGCCGCTAAATCCGGTCACATGATCGATTTCAACGGCAAGGAACATCTGCCTGAACAAAGCGACAAACCGATCGTCGAAGGCATGGACGAATCTCAGATCAAGGCTATGTATGACTAAAACAATTGTCATTACTGGCGCAACGGGTGCGCTTGGAAATTTGGTTGCAAAGACGTTTGCAGAACTTGGGCACAACATTGCACTGCTTGACCGCAATCAAATTAAATTGGATTCCCTGACCCGGGATTTAAATCTGCCCTCAGAAAGACTCTACACCCAAACCATTGACCTGCTTAATGGGCCGGCGGTTCATGACTCAGCCGAAGCTGTTGTTTCCAAATTTGGCCGTATCCACGCTTTGATCCATCTCGTCGGCGGCTGGACAGGCGGCAAGACCCTCCCGGAATCATCCAAAGATGATTTCGAATCCATGCTCAACCAGCACGTGTGGACGACATTTCACCTGCTCCAGGCCTTTGCTCCGCATCTCGCCGCCAGTCAGCATGGACGTGTGATCATCGTCTCCAAACCTGAAACCGTGAAACCTTCAGCAAAGACAGCATTGTATACGGCTGCAAAATCTGCACAGGAAAGTCTGGTGCTGACTCTCGCCGAAGAATACAAAGACAGCGGATTGACCGCGAATGTGATTCATGTCAAATCGATTGATACAAAAAACGAAGGCAAGGGAACCACGCCCGCAGAAATTGTCTCCGCGATGACTTATTTGTTTTCCGACGAAGCCAGTAAGGTGAACGGCGCGAGAATTCCGCTGTACGGCTAGTTGGCATCAACCCCGAAGTCCCAAAGGCACGACACTTGCACCGTGCTGCGTTTGGTGCAGTGCGGTGAGGCACCAAGATAGAAACTTTGAGGCTTTGTGATTTGGTGTCTTTGTGGTTATGAAAACTTAAGTTTCAGTTTGAAATCCGTTATACTCGCGGGATGAAAAGCCAACTTATCACAACCAACAATATCAATTTACATGTCATGACCGACGGACCTGAAAACGGGCCGGCGGTCTTTTTATTGCATGGGTTTCCAGAGTTTCATTATGGCTGGAAGAATCAAATCCCTGCGCTGGTGGAAGCAGGCTTTCGGGTTATTGTCCCCGATCAACGCGGATACAATCTCTCAGATAAGCCAAAGGGAGTCTCTGCTTATGATGTGGATATTCTTGCAAAAGATATTGTCGGTTTGTTCGATCATTTTGGGATTCAAAAAGCAAAACTTGTCGGTCACGATTGGGGCGCCGTGGTCGCGTGGACAATCGCGATTAATCACCCGGAACGGCTGGAAAAGCTCGCCATCTTAAATGTTCCGCATCCTGATGTAATGACAGATTTTGTATTGCATAACCCTGCTCAACGCAAAAAATCCTGGTATGTTTTTTTCTTTCAAATCCCCTGGTTCGTGGAGTGGATGTTAAGCAAAAATAATTTTGAATATCTGGGACGCATGTTGACCCGTTCAGGCCGCAAATCCACATTTACCGAAGCAGATGTGGTGGAATACAAAAAAGCCTGGTCGCAAAAAGGCGCATTGACTGGAATGCTGAATTGGTATCGCTCTGTCATGCGCCGTGGATTGCGATCCGCGTTTAGCAAAAAGAAACCGGCGCGGCGTGTGCATGTCCCGACCATGATGTTGTGGGGCAAACGTGATGTTGCGTTGAGTTCTGAAATGGCGCAGCCGTCAATTGACCTGTGCGATGAAGGTGATCTGACCTTCTTCGACAAGTCCACGCATTGGGTGCAGCATGATGCCAGTGTGGAAGTCAACCAAAAATTGATCGAATTCATGAAATAGTCCATGCCAATTTCTGCATTGATTCTGCTTTTCTTTTCTGCATCCATGCACGCTTTGTGGAACTTCCTGCTTAAGAGCTCAGACGAAAAATATATCGCGATGGGCTGGCAGGTAATTCTGAGCGGACTCTTCTCGCTCGGCTTCATCTTCTTCACCGGTCTGCCGCCGCGTTCGATGTGGGGCTTTGCAATCTTAAGTATGATTCTTGAGGCGATCTATTTTATTTTGCTGTGCAGCGCCTATAGTGACCATGATTTTTCGCTGGTCTACCCCATTGCGCGCGGAGCGGCTCCCGCTTTGCTCGTTTTGTGGACTGCGATCTTTTTACACGAAAAATTGACCATCGGCGGTTATCTTGGGCTGGCACTTATTACAGGCGGCATGATGGTCATTGGGGCAACCACATTGTTAAATAATAAAAGCGAGAAGCCGCATCTGCGGGGAATTCTGACCGCTTTGTCAGTAGCGTTGATCATTTCGATCTATACATTTATTGATGGCACCGCTGTTAAAAATGGACCCGCTTTACCGTATGGATTGTCAATGTTTGTGATGGTGCCGTTCGTGACCACTCCCTATCTTGCTCGCCGTTATGGAGTAAGTCATTTCGTGGATGTGTGGAATAAGAATCGCGGATATTTATTACTGGGCGGTGTGCTGGGATTGGTGGCTTATATGCTCGCACTCTTCGCCTACACTTTCGCGCCGCTCAGTTATTCGGGTGCGATTCGCGAGGTGAGTGCCGTGATCGGAGCCTTCCTCGGCTGGCGATTTTTGAAAGAAGAAATGGGCGGCGTCCGCGTGGTGGGATCGGCGATCGTGTTCACGGGTGTGATGGTGATCGCGATCTTTGGGTAATACACCCTGAGCGGAGTGACGAGTGATCTTCGAGGAACGTAGTCGAAGGGCGTTGATGTAACAAATAAAAAAGGTGAACAATGGCAGATCAAATTTTTCCAGAACCAACAGTAGGTGTGTTTATTTTTAACAAAGCGGGGGAGATGTTGTTGTTGAAGAGTCATAAATGGCCTGATAAATACGTTGTCCCAGGCGGACATGTGGAATTGGGCGAGCGGTTGGAGGAGGCGGCTGTCCGCGAGGCGAAGGAGGAGACCGGGCTGGATATTTACGATCTGAAATTTATCAACTTTCAGCAGTTTATTTATGATCCTTCCTTCTGGAAAAAGCGGCACTTCATCTTTTTCGATTTCGCCTGCAAAGCCGACTCTCTCGAAGTGCAACTGAATGATGAAGCGCAGGAGCATGTTTGGGTTAAGTTGGATGCGGCTCTTCATCTGCCTTTGGATTCGTACACGCGGACTTCCGTCGAGAAGATCATCGAAGGAAATTTGTCATAAAATCCACCATACTTAAAGAGGTTGCAGACTCGCCGGAAAATGGTTAAGATAAGGAAACCATGAAGCAATTGATGGGCCTCGACCTTTTGGGCATACTATGCCTTATAAGTCGTCAGTCAGCCTGATGGGTACACACGTACCTGTCAGGCTTTTTTTATCTCTATAATTAAGGAGAATGAATGCAAACACCGTGGGAGTATCGTTACGCACATCGCACTCAAAAAATGGGAAGTTCGGTCATTCGTGAGTTGTTGAAGTTTACTGAACAACCTGACATTATTTCGTTCGCGGGCGGACTGCCCGCACCTGAGGTTTTTCCCGTTAAGGAATTTCAGGAAGCCTGCAATCAAGTGTTAACCGATCACGGCGCGCAGGCTTTGCAATACAGCACGACCGAAGGCTATCTGCCTCTGCGTGAAATGATCGCGCGCCACAATGCACGCTTTAGTGTGCGGGTGACTGCTGAGAATATTATGATCACCTCCGGCTCGCAGCAGGCGCTGGATTTTATCGGCAGATTATTCATTAACCGTGGTGATTATGTAGTGGTCGAATCACCAACTTATCTGGGCGCGCTGCAAGCCTGGAATGCGTACGGTGCGCAATACATTTCCGTGCCGTCTGATGAAAATGGTATGATCATGGATAAGTTGGAAGAGGCGCTGCGGATCGGGCCGAAGTTCATTTATATTCTTCCGAATTTCCAAAATCCTTCCGGTTCCACATTAAGCCTGGAGCGCCGCAAGCGTTTGATCATTCTGGCCGACCAGTACGGCGTGCCAATCGTTGAAGATGATCCTTATGGACAATTGCGCTACGATGGCGATCACATTCCATCGGTTGCGACTCTCGACAGCCGCTATCGCAATGACAATGACGGGGAATATACGGGCAGTGTGATTTATTTAAGCACCTTCTCCAAACTGCTTGCACCGGGCTTGCGTCTGGCATGGGTCATTGCGCCGCCGCAGGTGATCCGCAAGCTGGTGATGACCAAGCAGGCCGCAGATTTACACACTTCATCCTTTAATCAGCATGTGGCCTATGAAGTCGCCAAAGGTGGATTTTAGATGAACATGTGAAAGTGATCCGCGCGACGTATAAAGAGCGGCGCGATGTGATGATCGAAATGATGGAAGAGATGTTCCCGCCCGAAGTAACCTGGACCAAGCCATTGGGCGGCATGTTCCTGTGGGGCAAATTACCTGAGAATATAGATGCGGCTGAAGTGCTAAAAGTGGCGATCGAACGCAAAGTGGCTTTTGTGCCTGGTGCGGCTTTCCACCCCAATGGCGGCGGTAAAAATACAATGCGTCTCAATTTCTCTTTTTCAAATCCAGATCATATCCGCGAAGGGATCACAAGATTGGGCACAACTTTGAAGGAGGCGTTGGTGAGCGAGAAGTGATAGGGATGAGTAATGAGTGAGAAGTAAGAAGTGATAAGTAAAAGTGATAAGTAAAAAGAGTCGAAAGCATAAAGCCTTCGACTCTTTTTCATCCTTCACCTCATATCCCTTACAAACCTCATAAACTTCACAAACATCATCCCCTCAAAAAACCTACTCCTCCACATAAGGAACGTATTCAGCGCGGGCGATGCCTTGTTTGAAGGCGGTCTCGGCTACGGCGCGGGCTACGGCGCGATGTACTTTTTTATCCAGCGGACTGGGAACCAATTCTCCGGGCGGGGTCATTTCGGCAATGACATGTGCGGCGGCCAATAACATTTCGTGTGTAATGCGCGGGGCGTTCGCATCCACTGCGCCGCGGAAGATGCCGGGGAAACCCAAAACATTATTCACAGATTTCCCGTCCGCGGCGAAGGCGGCACCATGCTCCATCGCAACTTCGGGGTCGATCTCGGCATTCGGGTTCGAGAGCGCGAGAATGATCTGTCCCTTGCGCACCATTTCAGGCTTGATCAAATTCGGCGCGCCGGTGGTAGCAACCACGATGTCGCATTTTTCCATGATCTCTTTTAAGTTGGATTTAATTCCACCGGCCTTTTCGAATCTGTCCAACGCTTCTGGACTCAAGTCTGCGCCATAGACCGCATTCCCAGTCAAGCGCATCATCATCTGACCGATGGCATGCCCGGCCGCCCCAAGCCCGATCTGCCCGATGACAGAGCTCTTCAAGTCGGTGCCGGTTTCGCGAGTCGCAACCAGTAAGGCGGCGGTGGATACCACTGCGGTCCCGTGTTGGTCATCATGCAACACGGGGATATCAAGCATGGCTTGTAATCTTTCTTCGATCTCAAAACAGCGCGGCGCGGATATATCTTCCAGTTGAATGGCGGCGAAGGTGGGCGAGATGGCATAGACCGCGGCGATGATCTCTTCTGTATTTTTTGTGTTCAATAAAATGGGGATGCCCGAAAGGCCGACCAGTGTTTCCATTAGCATGGCCTTGCCTTCCATCACGGGCATACTCGCCAGCGGACCAATATCCCCGAGCCCGAGCACGGCTGTGCCATCTGAGACGATGGCGACCATGTGGCTGATGCTGGTATACAAACGCGCCTGCGACGGGTCTTTGGCGATGCGCAGACAAACTTCAGCGACGCCGGGCGTATACACACGGCGCAGTGTGGTTAATGAATCGATCGGGTAACGTGAGCGGATGGCGATCTTGCCTTTTTGATGGAGTTCCAAAACTTCATCACGCACTTCGAGCACGCGTGTGCCTTCGTTGTTGCGCATGGCTTCGACGATGGCCTCTACATGCGCTTCATCCTCTGCGTTGATGGTAATATCGCGGACGACATTTTGTGACGTTTCAGTGAGTTGTAAAATGCTGCCTGTATTACCGCCCGCTTCTGCAATTGCGGTTAGTAGTTTGGCAAGTACCCCATTTTTTTGTGAGTTACGGACGCGTACTGTACGAATGAGTCTTCGTTCCCAAGCCATAGATAACTCCTTTAATAATTTCGCCCTGTAACTACGCTGTTCAGGACGGAAAATCTGATATATCCATTCTAAAACAAATACCGCGAAATCTCAATCATTCGCGGTATGGATTGTGATACGACCATCTTTTTTGCCGCAGATTTCACGAATAAACGCGAATTTTTTAGAAACCTTTGCAAAGTAGAAAAATTTGCGGCGATGGTCTGGTGTTGATGGCAGCCGGGGGTAAATTATGCGGCACTTTGCAGGAGGATGGGAATTTCAGCAAGTGCCTTAATGGTTGTGCAGTCTGCATCAGGGAAGAGACTGATCGGGTCGTAGAGAACAGGCATCAGTCCGGCGCGACGCGAGCCGACAATATCTGCAAAGTAATTATCGCCGACATACATCGTCTCTTGCGCGGAGGTTCCTGCCAATTCCAATGCATGTTTAAAAAATAAGCGCATCGGGCTTGAAGGAGTTAATTTCTCCGCCGGCGAGGAAGAATTGAAAATAGGAATCCAGTTTGAGGGTTTTCATTTCTTCATGATAGGGATCGTCGCGGTTGGAAACTGTGGCGAGCACATAACCTGAGTCTTTTAGAAATTGCAGGACGGTATGCGCTTCTTCATGTACATGGGTTTGAGGCCTGTAGCTTTCGCCCATATAAGCTGAGACTTGCGGCGCCAGCGTTGCGGCTTGTGCCGGGCGGATGCCTGATGCGATCAGCCTCCGCCTTGTGAAGTTAACCCAAAACTCTTTTTTATCGTAACCGTGAGTTTTAATATCTGCTTGAATTTCAAACGAGTGGGCAAAATAAAAATGGACCCAATGCTCGGCGCGAATATGATCCTCTTCCGAGATTTTCAAACCCAGACTGCGGATATGTTCCAAAAAAACCTCCCCGGCTGAGGGGAGGTGATGTCGAAGTGTGCCATCAAGATCGAAGAGAACAGCTTTTATTTTAGAAGTGTACAAATAAACCTCTTTGAGAAATACGGCGGTTATCCGCCGATGTGAGACATTTCCACTTTGGGCAGGGATACTGTGTTTTCGGAACGCAGCTCTGAATAACGGTCGCCGCGTTTTCCCCATATGCGCGCAACTTCATTTGAAAGTTCTTCATCGGTTGCGCCGTTGCGCATCATATCGCGGAAGTCGTGGCCTTTGACCGCGAACAGACAGGTGTATAAACTGCCTTCGGCAGAGAGGCGGGCACGGTTACAGGTACTGCAAAAGGCCTGCGTGACCGATGCGATCACGCCGATCTCGCCTTGTCCATCTTTGTATCGCCAGCGTTCGGCCACTTCGCCGCGATAGTTCGGGTCAAGCGGTTCGACGGGCATTTCTGCATTGATCATTTTTATGATCTCCGCCGCCGGGACAACATCGTCCATGCGCCAGCCGTTGGAATGGCCTACATCCATGTATTCGATAAAGCGCAGGATGTGGCCTTTTTCTTTGAAGAAGCGCGCCATCGGCAGAATGCTCTCTTCGTTAAGTCCGCGTTTGACGACCATGTTAACTTTGATGGGACTCAAACCAACACTGGATGCGGCTTCAATTCCTTCGAGCACGCTTTCCACGGGAAAATCCACATCGTTCATGGATTTGAATATTTTATTGTCAAGTGAATCCAGGCTAACCGTGATCCGTTTTAATCCTGCATCTTTGAGCGCACGTGCCTGCCGGGCAAGTAAGGCTCCGTTGGTGGTCAATGTAAGATCAAGGTCGGGGATGGTGGAAAGCATGGAAATCAACTGGGGAAAATCACGGCGCACCAATGGCTCGCCGCCGGTCAAGCGGATCTTGCGCACGCCATGTGAGACGAAAATCCGCGCCAGACGTTCGATTTCCTCGAAAGTTAGGATCTGATCTCGCCGCAGGAATTGATAGTCCGGCCCGAAGATTTCTTTTGGCATACAGTAAACACAGCGGAAATTACATCGATCCGTAACGGAAATCCGCAAGTCACGTAAAGGGCGGTTAAGGGTGTCTATTAGGGTCATGAAGGGGCTCCCGAGCATACCAGTAATGGTTATTTTCTTATTTTGCCCTGGTCGGCCTCTTGTAGAGGCTGTCCAGTTGACATTTGAAGTCGGATTATAACAATATTATATGAGTTCGATCCATGTGATTGACGGGTATTATTACCCGTGCTATCATCCATTATTATCTTTTTGCATTTATTTCAAAGGAGTTATTATGAGTTTTGAATTTGTTCTTCGTATTATTGGCATGTTTGTATTGGCAATTGCAGGCGGATATTGGGGATTTGATGTTTCAAAATCGAACCCGACCACAACAGACCCTTATGTCACCACCACAATTTTTAGTCTGGTAGGCGCACTGGCGGGGCTCATCCTTACTCCATACTTTACCACACGGCCTGCGCGCGCTGCGCGTTCTTTGCTGGGACGTTTGGCTGCTGAAAGCTTATTCGCCGGGTTGACCGGGCTGATCGTTGGTTTATTGATCGCCGCGCTGCTTGGCTTTCCGCTTTCCTTGCTTCCAAAACCATTTGGCGAAGTACTTCCGTTCATTGGTGTTTTAATCTTCTCATACTTTGGCGTCTCGCTCTTTGTGATGCGCCAAGGCGATATCATGGGACTGTTGAGCGCCCTCAGCGGACGGAATAACGAAGGCGGCGGTTCCTCCTCTTCGTGGACCAATCTCAATCGCAATATCTTGCTTGATACCAGTGTCATCATTGATGGCCGCGTAGCTGATATTGCCAAAACCGGATTTTTACCCGGCACACTGCTCATTCCGCGCTTTGTATTGAATGAACTACAATACATCGCCGACTCTCCTGATGGTATGCGCCGTCAACGCGGACGACGCGGCATGGAAGTACTGGCCGAGTTGCAGAAACTTCCGAATGTTCTCGTGCGCATCTCTGACATCAATGTGGACGGCGTGCGCGAAGTGGACGATAAACTGATCGTACTGGGCAAGCAGCTTAAGAGTCCTGTGTTGACCAACGATTACAACTTAAATCGCATCGCCGAATTACAAGGCGTGACCGTGCTTAACATCAACGAACTCGCGAACGCAGTCAAATCGGTTGTCTTGCCGGGTGAAGCGTTACGCATCAACATCATGCAGGAAGGCAAGGAACACAGCCAGGGCGTGGGCTATATGGAAGACGGCACGATGGTGGTGGTTGAAAACGGCAAGGATTACATCGGTGAATATATGGATGTGAACATCACCAAAGTTTTGCAAACCGCCGCCGGCCGTATGATCTTTGGCCGTGTGGATGAAGACGCCGCAGCGAAGAAAAAGAAGTGAAGTTAGTAAAAAGTAAGAAGTAATTAGTGATCAGTAGTCAGTGAACAGGGCGCGAAAGTTGCGCTCTGTTTTTCTTTTGGTCTTAGAATCCAGTTCACCATGTGTCCATCTGCGGTTACAGAGTGCCGCATAAATAGCAAAACTGGAATTATAATTTTGCTTGTAATATATTCAACGCAAGTGGTAATTTGTGCAACAAGCGGTAAAATAGAATATATAAACTGAAACCTCAACACCTTTGAAACCTTATAAACATCAGATACCTCAAACACATCATAAACTTCACAACCCTCATAACAAAGAGAACCCATGCTAAAAATCTACAACACCCTTACCCGCAAGACCGAAGAATTTCAAACCCTCGAACCGAACCTCGTCAAAATGTATGTCTGCGGCGTGACAGTTTACAACGATGCGCACGTCGGCCACGCCATGTCCGCGCTGGTCTTCGACATCATCCGCCGTTATCTTGAATATCGCGGCTACACTGTCAAACACGTCATGAACTATACCGACGTGGACGATAAGATCATCAACCGCGCCAAACAGCTTAACGAAGATCCGCTCAAACTTTCACAGCGCTATATTCAGGATTACGCAAAAGACCTCGTCAGCTTGAATATACTTCCCGCTACATCCAATCCGCAGGTCAGCCAGACCATGCCGGATATTATCAAGTTTATCGAAGGCCTCATCCAAAAAGGACACGCCTACGCCGCGACCAATGGCGATGTCTATTTCAGCGTCACCAGCGATGCCAATTACGGCAAACTCTCAGGCCGCAAACTGGACGACATGCAAGCCGGCGCGCGCATCGAAGTGGAAGAAGCCAAAACCCACCCGATGGACTTCGCGCTTTGGAAAGCCGCCAAGGAAGGCGAAATCTCATGGGACAGCCCGTGGGGCAAAGGCCGCCCCGGCTGGCACATCGAATGCTCCGCCATGAATCTCGCCGAACTCGGCGAACAGATCGACATCCACGGCGGCGGCAACGACCTGATCTTCCCGCACCACGAAAACGAGATCGCCCAAAGCGAATGCTACACCGGCAAGGAATTCTCGCGCTATTGGGTTCACAACGGCATGTTGCAGCTCGGCGGCGAAAAAATGTCCAAGTCACTTGGCAACATCGTCAGCATCAAGGAATTTTTATCCAAGCGCGAAGCGGATGTAATGCGTATGCTCGTTTTAAATGGGACGTATCGCGCTCCATTACTTTTCAATGACGACACCCTCGATGCGGCGCAGAAAAATGTCGAGCGCCTCAAATCCGCCCTGAGAGCTGCTTCTGCTTCGCCCAAGGGACTCAGCGCTGAATCAGTTTCTGCCATGTCTGCTACCGCAGAAACCGCCAAAGCCAATTTCATCGAAGCCATGGACAGTGACTTCAATACCGCAGGCGCTATCGCCGCCTTGTTTGAACTCAGCAAGATCATCAACACCGCCCGCGACAACGGCGCAAGCGACGAACAACTCAAGTCTGCGCAAGGCATCTTCCGTGAACTCTCCAGTGTGCTTGGACTCAAACTCGAAGAAAAACAAGGCTCCGGTGAACAGGATGAACAGGTCAATGCATTAATCGCCGAACGCACCGAAGCCCGCCAGCAAAAACAATGGAAACGCTCCGATGAGATTCGCGACCAGCTAAAAGAAATGGGCGTCACCATCGAAGACAGCAAAGACGGCACGACCTGGAGATATTCGTAGGTTTGGGGAGTAAGTAAAAAGTAATAAGTAACGAGTAATAAGGACTTGTTTGGAGCGCGGACTTTAGTCCGCTTGATGCTGAACAATATAGAAATAAAAGGACTTCTGAAGTGTTGACTTCAGAAGTCCTTTTGATTTAACCTATTACCCTTCACCCTGTGAACATGTTTCGCGGAACTGCATTACCTCGTTTTCCATATCACCAAGCCCCAGCCATTGTATTACATCGTGAATATCATGAGAGACTTCCAGATACATGGGGATGCCATCGGCTAGAAGTACAAGTGTATCCTTTAGGAATCGCATGCTCGTATCTTTGTCAAAATCGCCACACGATCCGATGGAAATCCGCCTGCCTTATTTTCGCTTACGATCGCCGTTGCTTCCCGCAGACTTTGTGTATCAAAGTCCAGTGTGGCCCTGGAGATATCTATAAAGACCTTCATGCCGTGGTGACGCCGTTCATCAAGATATGCAGAATGGTACATATCGAAATATTCCCTGGCAATACAATCCCCTTCAAATATATAAAGCAGGAGATCAAGACCAGATTGAATGGCATAACGAACTGGCATACTCACCTCTGATCATACATAACTGCCCGCCGTGGACAGGAGCACCACAAAAACAGCAGGTAAATCTTTTGATGAGATACAGATATATTTTACGCATAGCTTTGTAGAGTATAACATTTCCCGTTAGGCCAGATACACCTCGCGACGGAGCCCTTGCAAATTAAAGCAAGTATAAAGGCGAACAAAACTCATAACTCGTAAATTCTTTATAACTGCACCTATCTTGACAGTTTAGCTTCAATCGTTAAAAGAATCCAAAGCCACAGCCAGATACTGCAAAGATGGTATAACGTGGTGATATTTGCAAATCACAAATTGATAAACCGAAGTGACTTGACCGATGGTCACCTTTAAGGCTTCTGTCAGTTTTTTTAATCAGGTAAAATCAACTTTATATGAAAGAACTCATCTATTCCCGTAATGCAGTATATGAAACTCTGTGTGCCAAGCGCAGGCAGATATTTTCAATCGACATCGCCGAAGGGGTGCAGGACAAGGGCAAGATCGAACAAATTCTCAACTGGCCAAAGAGCAAAAGATCAAGGTCAACCGCGTGCCGCGCCCCAAGTTGGACAAGGTGCATCAGAACAATCAGGGCATCGTGGCTGAAGTCAGCGGATATCCGTACTCGGATGTGATCGAGATTTTAGAGAATGCCAAAGGCGAACTGCCGTTTATCCTGCTGCTCGATTCCCTGCAAGACCCGCAGAACTTCGGCACGCTCATCCGCACGGCTGAGGCGCTCGGCGTGCATGGCGTGGTCATCCCGTCCGCGCGCACGGTGGATGTGACGCCGGCCGTGGTCAACGCGTCTTCGGGCGCGAGCGAGCACATGCTCATCGCCCAGGCAAATCTGTCCCAGACGATAGACGCGCTCAAAGATAATGATATCTGGATCGTCGGACTGGATCAGGCTGGGGCGGAGGTTGAAGCGGGGTCTCGTCATCTCAAAGGCGCATTGGGACTCGTCGTCGGATCAGAAGGCGACGGGTTACATGATCTCGTCCGAAAGAAATGCGACGTCGTTTTGAAGCTGCCCATGCGCGGAAAAATCGAATCTTTGAATGCGGCCGTTGCGGGGTCGGTGGCATTATATTTAGCTTATTTATCACGTGAAGCGTAAAACGTAATCACGTTTCACGTTTCACGTATCACGGAGAATCCATGCCTCAAGCAACCTATCATTTTCCAAAAGGATTTTTGTGGGGAACGGCCACTGCCTCACATCAAGTGGAAGGGAACAACACGAACAACAATTGGCACGCGTGGGAAGAAGCGGGTCATACAGTCCATAAATCTGGTCTGGCCGCCGATTGGTGGGGCGGACGCTGGCGCGAGGACTTTGACCGCGCCGCCGAAACAGGACAGAACGCGCACCGCTTTTCATTGGAATGGAGCCGCATTCAGCCGACGCCTGACACGTGGGATGAGGAAGCCATCGAAAAATACCGCCTCATGCTGCGCGGACTGAGGGAACGCAATCTGACAGCTTTGGTTACGCTGCATCATTTTACCGATCCACTATGGGTCACCGAGCGCGGCGGATGGGAAAATGCAGACATTGTTCCGTTGTTCGAGAAATATGTCCGCAAAGTTGTGGACGCGCTCAAGGAATACAACACGCTCTGGTGTACGATCAACGAACCGAATGTTTATGCGTTGGGCGGTTATGTGCAAGGCTCATTCCCGCCAGGGAAAAAAGACATCAGGTTATCCATGCGCGTGTTGGGCAACATGGTCCGCGCACATGCTGCCGCATATCGTGCCATCCACGAATTACAGCCCGAATCTCGTGTGGGATATGCATTGCATTACCGCCCAATGGTTCCGCGCATTTCGTGGTCACCGTTGGATAGACTCATGCGTAACGTCCGCTACGAAGGAATCAACATGGGCTTTCCTTCCGCCATTTCAACCGGCGTTATGCGTTCACCTGTCGGCAATCAAAACATCCCCGAAGCCAAAGGCACGCAGGATTATCTTGGTCTCAACTATTACTCTGTCGATACCGTTTGGTTCGACCTCTTCAAACCTGGCGAATTGTTCTCAAACAGCGGCTATCCCAAAAACGCAGATATGAGCGACACGAACTTCATCGCCAATATCCCCGAAGGCATCTTCAACTCCATCAAATGGGCCGAGCGCACCTATCCCAACACGCCGATCATCATCACCGAGAACGGCGTGGAAGATTCGGATGACCACATGCGTCCGCGTTACATTGCACAGCATCTGCACCAGGTCTGGCGCGCGGTCAATTTCAACTGGCCTGTGAAGGGATACTTCCACTGGTCACTGGTGGACAACTTCGAGTGGGAGCGCGGCTGGACTCAACGCTTTGGCCTCTGGGGACTGGATATTGACACCCAAAAACGCATCCGCCGCCCGAGTGTGGATTTCTACGCTGAGATATGCAAAGAGAACGGCATCTCTTCCGACATGGTGCAAAAGTATTGTCCTGAGGTGTTTGATAAGATTTTTCCATCGTAAACAAGTAGCAAGTTGAGAAGTAATAAGTAATAAGTGACTGGCGCATGGATAACAATTTCTGTGCGCCGTTTTAAACAATGAGAATTCAAAAGGTGATTATGCTTACTTATATCGTACTGTTAGGCCCTCCCGGAGTGGGTAAGGGCACACAATCCAAATTTATAGCAAACGAACTGGATCTGCCGCATATTTCCACGGGAGATATCTTCCGCGCGAATATTAAGCAGGGCAATGAATTGGGCAAGCTGGCTGATTCTTATATCAGCAAAGGCAAACTCGTACCGGATGACGTGACGATCGCCCTGCTGCGTGAACGCTTCACACAACCTGATTGCAAGAATGGAGCTATTCTGGACGGCTTTCCACGCACACCAGCCCAGGCAGATGCGCTTGAGATTTTATTGAACAGTCTCGGCGGACGTGTGAACCTCGTCCTTTTTATCACCGCTCCCGCAGAGTCCCTGATCGAACGCCTGGCTGGACGATGGTCTTGCAGGGCACAGGGCCACGTTTTCCATGAACGCTTCAATCTGCCCAAAGTGAAAGGGGTCTGCGATATCGACGGCTCTGAGCTTTATCAACGCGATGATGACAAGGCCGAAACAGTTCTAAACCGGATCGAAATCTATAAAAATCAAACCGCCCCTCTCATTCAATATTACACAGAGCGTAAACTTCTGACCGAGGTCAATGGCATCGAGTCAATTGAAGCAGTTTCCACGGAAATCAAGTCTGTACTAAAAAAGGTGCTGCCTTCTGGTTAGGGTCTTTGAGCCACTTTTCCTGAGTTAGACGATAGACCGCAGACGATGGACAACGGCGCATGGAGTGCAATCTCTGTGCGCTGTTTTATATAGATTTGCATCGTCCTGAGCGGAGTGACGAGCGCTCTTCGAGGAACGCAGTCGAAGGACTGTCCTTCGATCTTCAACTTTCAACCCTCAACCTTACAATAAAAGAAACTTTGTTCTACTATGATAAAATCGCATCCATGACCCACGCTGAACAGATCGCATCCCAACTCAATGTCAAGCCATCGCAAGTTACGGCAGTCATCAACTTAATCGACGAAGGCAACACCGTCCCATTTATTGCCCGTTACCGCAAGGAAATGACAGGCTCCCTCGACGACGAACAGATCCGCATCATCGCCGATGAACTCCTTCGCCTGCGCGGACTCGACGAACGCCGCGTCTCCATCCTCGCCTCCATCGAAGAGCAGGGCAAACTCACCGACGAACTCCGCGAGAGCATCAACGCCGCCGTCACCATGACCGCGCTCGAAGATCTGTACGCGCCCTATAAAAAGAAACGCCGCACCCGCGCCATGGTCGCCCGTGAAAAGGGACTGGAACCGCTGGCCGATTTGATTTTGAAACAGGATTCTGGCTCCCCCAGAAAATTCGCCAAAGAAATTCCTCAACGATCAAGTTGCGAACATCGAAGAAGCTCTGCAAGGCGCACGTGACATTGTGGCTGAAATGATCAGTGAAAATGCTAATGTCCGCGCCGCTACACGCGAAAAGGCACTTAAGACTGGGAAAATCCGCGTTGAAAGAATAAAAGATTCTGTAGATGAAAAAGCAGTTTACGAATCGTATTATGAATTCGAAATCAACGTAAACAGACTACAGCCGCATCAAATCCTCGCCATCACGCGCGGCGAAAAAGAAGGCGTGCTGCGTGTGCATGTTGACGTCCCCGGACGTGACTGGCTCGACGCGATTCAATCTGAATTTGAAGAAGATATCATCAGTCCCTTTGCAGAGCAGCTCGAACTCGCCATTCAAGATTCTGCTGAAAGATTATTACTCCCCGCCATCGAACGCGATGTCCGCCGTGAAAAAGGCGAAGTCGCAGATAACCACGCCATTCAAGTCTTCGCCACCAACCTGCGCGCCCTGCTCGGACAAGCTCCGCTTGCAAATCAAGTTGTCCTCGGCCTCGACCCTGGCTTCCGCACAGGCTGCAAAGTCGCCGTCGTGGACGCCACTGGCAAACTGCTCGACACAGGCACGATCTATCCGCACGAGCCGAAGAACGATTGGAAGGGTTCGATCAACACCCTGCAGGATATGATCAACCGCCATCACGTCACGCTCATCACCATCGGCAACGGCACCGCCTCGCGCGAAACGGAAAAGCTCGCGGCCGAACTATACGTGGTGCGATACAAAGAGACACGAAAACAGGGGCAGGGAAAACATCGCTCGACCTTCAACCACCAGCACATCAAACAAAATATCTCATCGTCAATGAAGCGGGCGCATCGGTTTATTCCGCGTCATCTCTCGCCCGCGCTGAATTCCCCGATCTCGATGTCACCATCCGCGGCGCGGTATCCATTGCCCGCCGCGCGCAAGACCCGCTCGCTGAACTCGTCAAGATCGATCCCAAGTCCATTGGCGTGGGAATGTATCAGCACGATGTCGATCAAACTGCGCTCACGCACGCGCTCGATGGCGTTGTCGAAAGCGTGGTCAACAGCGTCGGCGTGGATGTCAACACTGCCAGCTCGGCACTGCTCACGCATGTCGCGGGTATCGGCCCCAAACTCGCCACCAACATTGTCACGCATCGCGACGCGAACGGCCCTTTCAAATCCCGCACCGCATTGAAGAAGGTCGCCGGGCTTGGCCCGAAGGCTTTTGAACAGGCAGCAGGCTTCATGCGGATCTGAAATGGAGCGAACCCGTTGGATGAATCAGCCATCCATCCAGAATCCTACGCGATAGCAGAATCCATTCTCGCTCGCGCCGCGCTGACAGTTGATTCGTCCATCCCAGACAGAATCGCCGCCTTGGAATCCCTCACCGCAAAGACATCCCTCGAAACATTAGCCGCCGAACTCGAATGCGGCGTGCCCACACTGAAAGACATCCTCGAACAACTCGTCCGCCCAGGCCGTGACCCACGCTCCGATACCCCCGCTCCCATCCTGCGCTCGGACGTGCTCAAAGCCGAAGACCTGCTGACAGGCATGCAGCTCAAAGGCACCGTCCGCAACGTGGTGGACTTCGGCGCCTTCGTAGACATCGGCATCAAAGGCGATGGCCTGCTGCACAAGAGCCAAATTCCACACGGCACTGTCCTCAAAGTCGGTGACATTATTGATGTAGAAATCCAAAAGATCGAAACCGAGCGCGGACGCATCGGACTCGGCTGGGTGAAGTAACAATCAACCAAAATTAACCAAACTTCGGAAGTCTCCCATATATAGCTCCCGCCATGAAGACTCCTAAAAAGACTTCCGAAGTTTCACATGACCCCGAAGGGGTCAAATGATTATAGGAAATAAATAGAAATGGTTTTCAACCCCGAAGGGGTGTCAGGATCGCAAGAAAATTCCATGACATTCCTTCGGGATTGGTAAATTAGTATGCAACTTCCTGATTCATTCATCACTACTATAAAAAACGTCTATAAAAAGGATGGCGAGAATTTTCTCGCTGTCCTTCCTTTTTTAATTGAAGAAGTATCGCAACGTTGGGGGTTGACTGATGTTCAACCTGTGCCAAATTTATCTTTTAATTTTGTGGCCTTTGCGAAACGGGTTTCGACAAGCTCAACCACCAGACAAGATGATGTGGTGCTCAAAATGGGAGTCCCAAACCGCGAGTTGACCAGTGAAATGCTGGCGTTGAAATTATTTAACGGTAATGGTGCGTGTCAATTACTGGAATATGATGCAGAGCGCGGATTTCTTTTGCTGGAAAGACTCAAGCCGGGGCAAATGCTGGCCGAGATCGAAGATGATGACGAACGCACGCACATCGCAGCGGATGTAATGCAAAAGATTTGGCGTCCTATGGAGTCGGGCAGCTTGCTGCCCGCTGTGGAACAGCAAGCTGTTCCACTCCACAACAGATTTATAAAATTATCCGATTGGTTTGACGGGTTGAAGAAAATTCGTCCGCATTTTGGTGGAGGGACGGGGCCGATCGAGAAGGAATTGCTGGAGCGGGTGGAATCTTTTTTGCCGGAGTTGTTTGCAGATCAGGATATCAAATTAATGCACGGCGACTTTCATCATTACAATATTCTTTCATCAGAACGCGGCTGGCTGGTGATCGACCCGAAGGGAGTCATTGGGCCGGCGGGGTATGAGATAGGACCGTTCATGCTCAATCCGTGGGACAGCTTTTCGGACGGGACCAGTTTTCAGATTAAGACCGAGAGGCGGGTGAGCATCCTCTCGGAGAGATTGGGCTGGGAGTGGAGAAAAATCCTTAACTGGGCAACTGCTCACGCCGTTTTATCCGCATGGTGGAGTGTGGAAGGTAACATGGACAGCGGATACTTGATGCAATGCGCAAAAATATTTTCAGAGCTTAAATAAGAGCGCCATTTTTTGGGGTGGTAAAATCGTTGCATGTCTTCAATTACCAATCCCGCAGAATTCACATTACATCGCAAAAACAAATTTGAACATTCCTCGGCCGTGCGCTGGATCTATTCACATGCCAAACCTTATTGGTGGATCGTGATCATGATCATCGTTGGCGCGATCGGGAATGCCGTGCTGGCCGTGGTGGTGCCGGTGCTGACCGGTGACGCATTTAACGCCATGCTGGAAAGTACGCCTGATACATCGGTGCTGCTGCCGCTGGCCATCACGATCGGCATCTCGCAGGTTATCCGCGGCGTGTTGCAGCTGGGAAGAAACTTCGGCGCCGAATTAATGGCGCAGCGAATGGAACGCGATATTCGCGACGAGTTGTATCTCTCGCTGCTCGGCAAAAGCATGACCTTTCACAGTTTACAGCCTGTGGGCGATACGATGGCGCGTGCCACGAACGATGTGCGTGAAGTGAATTACATGTTCAGCCCCGGCGTGAATCTGGTGGTCGGCTCGTTCATGTTCATCCTGATGCCGCTCTTCTTTGCGCCCCGTTATCACATTTCGTTGATCGCCACGCCCGTTATTTTTATCGTCATCTATTTCATTGCGCTTGCGCGTTATCTTAAACAACTCTCACCTATCACCGATGATGTACGTGCGAGTTTCGGAAAGATGAACACGCATCTTTCCGAGTCTTTGGATGGTGTTGAGATCATGAAAGGCGCGGCGCAGGAAGTGGCGGAAGTGGACCGTTTCGGCATCAATGCGCGTGAAGTGCGCAATGCCTTTGTGCAGCAGGGCGATCTCGAAGCGCGTTACATTGCCATGTTGTTACTCGGCATGGCCTACGCCGGCGGACTTGTCCACGCGTTGATTCTTTTCCGCAGCGGATTGATCAGCGTTGGCGCGGTCATCGGATACTTCGGCATGTTGCAGCTTTTGGGATTCCCCACATTTACATCCACCTGGGCCTATTCACAAATTTCACTCGGACTTTCCTCCGCGCGCCGTATTTTGGAACTCATTACCAGCGAGACAAAACTCGATCAGAACGCATCAGGCCGGACCTCGGGCATGAGCGGCGAAATTGAGTTTCGCGGCGTCTCGTTCAATTATCCCAACGGCGAGTCTGTGCTCAAGGATATTTCCTTCAAGGTCAAACCCGGACAGACCGTAGCCATCGTCGGGCAGACTGGCGCGGGCAAGACTTCGCTCGCCAAGTTGATCAACCGCACCTATGATGTCTCCGAAGGGCAGGTACTTGTTGATGGTGTGGATGTGCGCGAGTGGAATCTGGCATCGTTGCGTGAACAGATTTCCATCATCGAACAGGATATCTTCTTATTCTCGCGTTCACTCAGCGACAACATCGCCTTCGGCAAACCCGGCGCCACAAAAGACGAGATCATGTCTGCATCGATTGCCGCGCAGGCACATGATTTTATCCTCGACTTTGACCAATCCTACGCCACGACGGTCGGCGAACGCGGCGTGACCCTCTCCGGCGGACAGCGCCAGCGCATTGCACTCGCTCGCGCCTTCCTGACCGATCCGCGTGTACTGGTACTGGATGACTCCACATCCGCCATCGACTCGGCCACCGAAGATAAAATTCAACGCGCCATTTCCAACGCCGCCCGCGGACGGACGACCTTCATCATCACGCATCGCCTTTCGCAGATCCGCTGGGCTGACCTCATCATCGTTTTGCGCAAAGGCGGGATCGTCGCCATCGGCACGCATGATGATCTGATGAAAACATCTGAAGCATATTCGAGAATTTTTAGAGATTAATTCCACATCCCGAGCGGAGTTGCGCGCACTTGATCTTTGCGCAGCGCAGCCGAGGACGGGATTTATTTGGAACCATCCTGGGACTCGTCACCCTACACTGTCCCGGCGAACTTTCGGGAGGATGCAGAATAAATCGTAAATCAAATCAAAAATCGGAAATCACTTATGGGCTTCTTTGCAGGATTAAACGACGAAAAATACGACCGCCAATACACAGACCGTGTACTGGCGAGTCGCATGATCAATTATTTCAATACCCAGATCACACGACTGGTGTATGCATCCATTACCATCATTCTTCTGGCGGTCATCGGCGCGGCTTTGCCGGTGGTGGTCAGCCAAATGGTGGACTTGATCCAAACGCGCCCGACGCCCGAATCAATTGCATGGGTCGGCGTTGCACTTGTGATCGTGGCGGTTGGACTGTGGGGATTAAACTGGCTCAGACGCGCATTGATCGTGCGCGCCGTCGGTGACGTGGTGCTCGACATGCGCACCCGTTCCTTCCGCGCCGCCGCCGAACACGATCTCTCTTTTTACGATCAATTCTCCTCGGGCCGCATCGTCTCGCGCATCACATCAGACACGAATGACTTCGGTCAACTCGTGGTCATCATCACCGATGTGGTCTCGCAAATGTTCCAGGCGTTCTTGATCGCCATCGTGCTCTTCCGCACTGAATGGCGGCTTTCGTTATTACTGATCGGATTCCTGCCCTTCATCTTCGCCATCGCATCGGGCTTCCGGGTGCTGGCGCGGCGCGTCACCAAACGCGGCATGAAAGCCACGTCAGATGTGAACGCGGCCATCAAGGAAACTTTCAGCGGAATTTCCATCGCGAAAAATTTCCGTCAGGAAGAAAGCATCTTCAAGTCCTTCGACGAATCAAATCAGCAGTCATATCAGGTCAACGTGCAGCGCGGATTTATTCTCTCGCTGGTCTTCCCCGTGCTCAACGCGGTCGGCGGCATCTTCGTCGGCGTGCTGGTCTATGTCGGCGGCATGAGCGCGGCGAATGGCATGATCAGCATCGGCGCGTGGTATCTCTTCATCATGAGTCTCGATCAATTCTTCTTCCCCATTTTGAATCTCACCTCCTTCTGGGCGCAGATCCAATCGGGACTTTCCGCCGCGGAGCGTGTCTTCGCTTTGATCGACGCGGACCCGAATGTGATCCAGACCGAAAAGCAGGATGTGCCGCGACTGAAAGGCGAAATCCATTTTGACCATATGCATTTCCGCTATTCGGATAAGGAACCGATTCTGACCGACTTCAACCTGCTCATACAACCCGGAGAGACTCTTGCGCTGGTAGGACATACCGGCGCGGGCAAGTCATCCATCGCAAAGTTGATCGCACGATTCTACGAATATCAACAGGGACGCTTAATGATCGACGGGCGCGACATCCGCACTTTTGATCTGAGCCAATATCGCAAACAGCTTGGCATTGTTTCACAGGTGCCGTTCTTGTTCTCTGGTTCAGTCGCAGATAATATCCGTTACGCCGCACCAGGCGTCCCTGAGGAAGAGATGCTCAAACTCGCAAGGAAGATCGGCGACGGTGAGTGGCTCGAAACTCTGCCCGACGGACTGGGCACCGAAGTCGGCGAACGCGGCAACAGACTCTCCATGGGTCAGCGTCAGCTTGTGGCGCTGATGCGCGTCCTCGTGCAAAATCCCGCCATCTTTATTTTGGATGAAGCCACCGCCAGCGTGGATCCGTTCACTGAGTGGCAAATTCAACAGGCGCTGAATCTCATTTTGAAAAACACAACCAGCATTTTGATCGCACATCGCCTCTCCACAGTAAAAGCCGCGGACCGGATCGTCGTGATGCAAAAAGGCACGATCATCGAAGAAGGCAGCCACGATGGCCTGCTAAGCCAAAGCGGACATTACGCCGAGTTGTACAATACCTACTTCCGGCATCAGTCACTTGCTTATGTGGAGCAGATGAAGGAAATGGTGAATAAATAATAGTGGAATATAAAAAGGCCGATGTCCATTTTGGACATCGGCCTTTTGTTTTACCTGTCAGGCTTGATGTTCTTAAAAGGAGGTTACTCCTCTTCACCCAAGTCACTGGCAATACCCCTAAATTGAAGAAGCGCGGCCTCGAGGTCTTCAATAATTTCAGCAGCAAGAACATCGGGATCGGGTAAATTCGCAGAATCTTCGAGGGACTCATCGCGCAGCCAGAAGATATCGAGATTCATCTTGTCGCGCGCGGCGAGTTCTTCATAGGTATAGGCACGCCAGCGGCCTTCTGGATTCTTCTCTGACCACGTGGACTTGCGCTTGTGACGGTTTTCCGGGTTGTAGCATTTTACAAATTCATCCAAATCACCACGAACAAGCGGATTGGTCTTGGGGGTGAAGTTTTTATTGGTACGCAGATCGTAGATCCATAGTTTTTCGGTTGAGGCTTTTTCACCGCCTGTGCGACGGTCGAAAAAGATCACGTTGGCTTTGACGCCCTGTGCATAAAAAATACCGGTCGGTAAGCGCAAGAGGGTGTGGACATCACATTCTTCCAGTAGTTTCCTGCGGATGGTTTCGCCGGCTCCGCCTTCGAATAGCACGTTATCAGGCACGACCACTGCCGCGCGCCCATTGATTTCGAGCATCTTGACAATGTGTTGAACAAAGTTCAATTGTTTGTTACTGGTGGATGCCCAGAAGTCGTCGCGCTCGATGACAGTGGATTCCTTGTTAGTTTCACCTGCATCAGTAACCGTGGCAATGCTTGATTTTTTACCGAAGGGTGGATTACTAAGCACCATGCGGAAACTGGTTCCGGGCTTTTTCGTAAGGCTGTCTTCCACGTGGATGGGGGACTCAGCGCTTTCCAGACCAATGCCATGCAGGTATAGGTTCATCACGCACAGGCGGGCGGTGTTATCTACGATCTCCCAGCCATGCAAGGCATCGTGACGCAGGTGATTCCATTGATCCTGATCCAGTCGTTTGTTATTTTCAACAATGTAATCGTAGGCACGCAGTAAAAACCGCCAGTGCCGACCGCTGGATCGCAAATGGTCTCGCCGGGTTGGGGACGCATCACTTCGACAAGCGCCTTGATCAGTTCACGCGGGGTGAAGTATTGACCCGCGCCGCTCTTGGTATCCTGAGCGTTCTTTTCAAGCAAGCCTTCGTAAATTTCGCTCTTGACGTCCACATCCAACCCGACCCAGTTTTCGCTGTCAATCAGATCAATCAAACGACGCAGACGGGCAGGGTTCTGGATACGATTTTGGGCCTTACGAAAAATGACGCCGAGCATGCCAGCTGCTTTACCGAGTGAAGCAAGGATATGGATGTAATGCGCTTCAAGCGCTTCGCCGTCTAATATGACGCCATCTTTTTTGCAGAGTACGCCAGCGCAAATCTGCGGGGACGGAACTGGGCTTGCCAATTGCGCATTCTCATCATCCATTTTCAGGAAGATAAGATAAGTGAGTTGTTCGACGTAATCGCCGTAGGAAATGCCGTCGTCACGCAGGACGTTGCAGTAGTTCCAGACGCGTTGGACAATAGTAGAGGATGTCGTATTCATATCGTTATGCCATTACCTTTATTTTAAACTGCTCATTCAACCGGGATAAATAAATGGCCTCGCCAGCTTTGGTTCCTAGAAGTGTCAAACTATCCAGAATGGGCGTGGAGTAGCCCTTGCCTTTCAAGCGGCGACCAAGGACGATGACTCCTATAAAGTCTGGAATGACGGGGCGCTCAACCACGAGTGGCACCATCAGGGAGTATTCGGAGTTGTCTTCTCCAACAACAAGTTGACCATTGATTAGCCTTTTCAAGGCGTCATCACCTACAGCCAGAGAGGGAATGTTTTCATTTTCATCCGCCAGATAGATTCGGACAGTTTCCACATCGAGTTGTTTTTTTACCTGTCGGGAAACAACCTCGATCATGCGTGAAGTGCCCAGCATGTCCCGTATATCTGACCTGAATTCAAGGAAATGGTTTTCAAAATTCACTTCTTCAGGCTTGAAGTAACGATCCACTATTTCCTGCACCCAATCCCTAAGCGGATTAAAGGCAGCGGCAACAGGCAGGACAGAGATGACGACCGCCCACACCGATGAATTTTCCTCAAACCATTGTCCTATCGCATAGTTTATTACTGCCAAACTGATACCTCCCAAAACCCCCAACAAACCTGTGAGCACACTATATACAACTGCCCGATTAAAAAATATATCAACATCCCATAATCGGTAGCGAACAATTGAAATAGCAAATGAAGCAACCATCCCAAAAACAAGAACGTTGCGGGTTACACTAAAGATCTTTACTAAAAGTAAATAAACTTCATCAGTTATTACTTCCCGCGATATTTCCACTGCGGAGCCAGTTATAGACAGCAGGGCCAGTCCACTCCAAAAGATCAACACCCATTTGATTTGCTGGTGTTGGATGGCATCTTGTATTTGGTAATAATTTCTAATTTGTACTACACCCACCAATATCATAAAAAATGTTACGCTGAATAGCATATTGGAAGAAGAAACGAACGAAGCAGATTGAACAAAAGGGGAATAAAATGATTCGATTACGAAAGCAATCACCCAAACGATGAGAATCCACCATACCCGTCGATATACCCACTTTCCATTTGGAAAGTGTAAGAAGGCTGTGAAAATAAGCGAGTACCTAATAAAGAGCGTAAGAAAGCTCATGAATTCGGCGAATATGATTGCGTTTCGATTTGTGAACCCCCAGGTATACAAAAACGCACTGTCTAAGATGGAATAAAAGATCGAAAATCTATAATTGGTTATAAGGCTTACCAGCATCATGGAGACTAAAAGCGCCATCCAATTTTTTGGTTTTTTATAATAAAGAAATAAAGCCAGAGCGATGGAAAAAAAGGAGGTGATTCGATACACCCAATTGTAGATAACAATAAATGTGCCTTCTAATTCAGAAACATACTGCCAGTAAAACCCAAAAAATAGCCCATTCATAAGAAATACCGCCCACCAAGCAAATCGGGCAGATTTTAGTTTATTATCACTTAATTCTGTTTCGCTCTCACGGGGAATTATGAATTTCCCATTGATAGATTCCATACTCACACCAACCTCCCCTCAAACGCGGACTTGAGCACGGATTGACGCAGCCGCCCCGCCCGTGACATGGATGCCACCAACATGGACTCAATCCCTGTTATAAGAGAATAATGCCACTGCAAGGTATTGTATTCATACCAGACATACTGGATGGTGAAGAAGAATTTGGTGGGCATGTGATTAGTATTTGTTTGCTCTACCGATTCTGGTACAAAAGAATCATTTTCCTTCTTATGGCGCTTTCGAGATTTTTCTGCTTTTTTAGGACTTTCAGTCTCAGATTTTTCTTTTTTTAATACTGCTCCAATGCCTGGCCAGTCGGCAGCTCGATTTTCTTCGATTTTTTGATGTAAAAATTCGCATTCAGACTTAAGTCTAAAAGGATTTATTTTTTGACCTGCTTTCATTTTGTCCAATACTTCAATAGTAGTAGCTGGCAAATAAGCATCCAATTAACGACAAAATCCTTTGTAACACGCAAAACATCAATTTTCAATTTAATAACATGCAACTCTTCTTTAGCCTTTGCTGCGACTTCCGGCATCTTCTTGAGATTTCTTAATTCTTTTCCGGCAAGAATACAATTTTCCACATAAAACATTATCAAGCCTAATACTCCAGTAGCAACCGAGACTATAGGAATAAAGCCAATTATAGTTAGAGCAAGTCCTATAAATGGCAACACAAGCCACAATTTTGAGTATTTATAGCGGTTGTAAAAATCTTCAATAGCAGAGGGCAGTGAAACATCTGTAAAAGACTGTTTGACTATATACTTGAAGTAAGACATTATAACTGACAGTCCAGTTGTATAGCCCATAACCAGATTAAGAAACGTATTTTCTAATGGAATGTGAGCATAAAATATACTCGTAATCGTATCACCATGCTCTTCTCTAGATTTTTCTATATTTGCAACAACACTTTTATCTCGTTTGTCAATCCAAAACATTAACTCGGCAATCTGATCGAGATTGGCCGTGATTTTGTCTGTAGATTGATGAAAAAAATTTACTCGTTCGTATAGCGTAAACAACTCGACAGTTTTGTACGCAGCAACAACATCTTCCGCTGATTTGCGCAGGGAGTTTTCATCTTCTTGAAGTGATGTGGAAAAGAACTTGTGTGCTACTAAAAAATATTGTTCATTAACATCAACAAACTTCTTAAAGTTTTTGTTTATATCGTTCGTAAAATCATATTTATATTGTTCTTTTCGTTTTCCAGGAAGCCATTTTCCCATTTTGAGTTTAAGTCTGGTAAAAATCACACCAACCTCCCCTCAAACGCGGACTTGAGCACGGACTGACGCAGCCGCGCCGCCCGTGACATGGACGCCGCCAGCGTGGACTCGACCCCCGCCGCAAGGGACAGCCGCCGCTCCACTTCTTATGATTGAAAGGTTTAGGTTTTTGCACTCCACCAGAAGATAACCTTCTAATATCTTCATAAATATTCTGAAAAAATATTTTGACAAACGGTTTGTTCTCAAGAGTATCTTTTCAAAAAACAAGAGCAGCGCAAGCCTGATTCGTGGTTGCGTCAATTATTAATTCAGAGACTTTACCGCGAGTTTTTCCCTCACCATACATGGCTACAAGTAACGTTCCCTTTGGAAATATCTTTACATTCGTTTCTTTCAGGGCGGCCTCTGTAACAAATTCATTTGCCTCGTTCACAAACAAGTCATTTAGTGCTCCGCTCGTTACCCAAGGGATAGTCCCATTTTTCCAATATCGTTCATTGCTTCGTAAGGGTGTTGAGCCAGTTCCAACTTTAGCAACTTCGCCAACCGTTGACCACTTCCACCCTGCAGGTAGTTGACCATCATCCTGAATTCTGAATTCATCATTCCGAATTCCTAATTTCCCCTCCACCGCCGCCTTGAGCACGGACGCTTTGTAACGTTTAACCTCCGCTTTGACACGCTGGAGCGCAGCCATGCCTGCATCCAACTGCGTAAACAGTTCTTCGATTTTGGCGACAATGCGTTTCTGCTCGGGCAGTGGAGGCAAAGGGAAAGAAAAATTGCGCAATTTCGATTTCGTGATTTCTTTAAAAGTTGTTCCTGTTGCTTGCCCAATAAAAAAATCAACATTTCCAAGAAGCCAATATGCCAGATAATGGTTGTAAACATCATCTTTACAAATAAAAGAAGCAAACCCTTGATTGGTTGTTACCTCTGCTCCAGCAATGGCAACATAGTCTATACTGGCACGAGATGTCATCAAAACTGTTCCCTTTGGTAGTAAGCGGGCAGAACTTTTTTTCAAGCCGTCATCGGTAATTTTTTCTCTAGAAGTAGCAACAACAGTAACACGATTGCGTGGAATTTCAGTTGGAGTCAACCAAATATGACGTCCTCCAAAATATTCGGGGTGTTCGCGTGATGGAGTGCCACCGCCAACAAGTTCAGCAATTTCTCCAAGAGTAGTTTCTATCCAGCCATTCGGCAACTGCTTCGCGCCCTTATCCATTCTCTATTCCCTACTCTCCCAACACCACATTCAACTCATCCAATAAAGCACTCAAGCCATCCCCAAACACGCGCACTGCGGCAAACTGCCCGCCTTTGTTATAAAACTCACCCACGCTCAAGTCATCGGTACGCACCGAAAGATTCACGCCGATATGCTCGGCGATCCGATCAAGCCACCAACGTTGTTCATTCGTAAATGTGCGCCCATTTCTTTCCTGCGCCGTCAGCCATTCGTGATAACGCTGCGCGACCTGCTCAGGTAGGGCGTCAACTCATCATCCAACTGCACGGCATGGCGCACCAGCGAAACCAGATCCGAGAGCACGCGGCGTTCATTCACCCCGCGCACGCGGTCACGTTCCAATTGAGCATACGCCCGCCACAGCCGTTCCGTCGTCCAGGTATGCGGCGGCTGTTCCAAGATCGCCGCCAGTTCCTTGATCTGTGCGAATGTTACTCGGCGCTGTCCATGCGGACGGTTGAAAAATCATTTGTAATGCGGTGATCTCATCTTTGTTCTGCTCAATGAACTGCTTGAAAGATCGACGGTTGCGCGCGCCTTCTCTGTGCCTTCAGCGGCAAAGCCGGCTTCCTGCAACTCGTCCACGCTGACCGTATCCAATACCTGCTCATTACGAGTGTGAATCTCGATCAGCACGCCGCGCAAATTTGGATTTTCAGCCAATGGGCGAATAGCGGCCTCCACGAGATCACGGCCTGCCTGTGCAATTTGTTCTTCATCAGGAGCAGGATTCAGATTTGAAGCAGATGCGATCACTGCATCAGGATCGAGCGCATCCAGAATCGCTTCGGCAATTTCAACGGGAGTCCGCTTCGCACCCGTGGCCTGAATCCGGCTTCGATCTGCATCGCTTAATCTGCCGTCCAATTTCATCAAGCGGCTTGCCAGCGAAGAAAGCGTATCCTCGTCCGTCACGCCGAACGCGACGGCTTCCAATAATTGCTGGAAGGTTTTCCCGCGCTTGCGTTCCAGCGATTGCGTATCCACTTTTGCCTGCTCGACAATTCCGATCGCATCCACGATCACAAAGCGGTCTTTGACGGTGGCATCAGGCGTTACAGCCTGTAGATCATTTGGATTGATGACGCGCGTACCGCGCCCGAGCATTTGCTCGAACAAGATACGGCTTTTCACCTGACGCATGAACAACAAGACTTCCAACGGTTTGATATCTGTGCCGGTGGCGATCATGTCCACGGTGACGGCGATGCGCGGATAATAACTGTTTCGAAAATTAGCGATCAAGGTTTCGGGCGGGACGCCGGTAGCGCGATAGGTTATTTTCTGACAAAACGCATCGCCCTTGCCAAATTCCTCACGCACAATGCGCACGATGTCTTCTGCATGGCTGTCATCTTTGGCGAAGATCAAGGTCTTGGGCACATCCGTTCGCCCTGGAAAAATTTCAGTAAACAAGCGTTCCTTGTAGGTACGCAGAATTTTTCGGATCTGACCATCGCTGACAACTTCCACATCGAGTTGTTTGGCATCATAAGTAAGAGTCTCGTCCAACTGTTCCCAGCGTTCACGGCGCGTGAGTTTATCGCGCTGTCCGACCCAAAAACCAGCATCCACGCTTGAGCCTTCTGCCGTGATCTTGGTACGAATACGATAGACTTCGCCATCCACATTTACCTTGTCAAGGACAGCGCGCGTCCGGGGATATTCCATCACAAGATTTTGATTGAAAAAACCGAAGGTTTGCTTACTGGGTGTAGCGGTTAAGCCGATCAAGTGCGAATCAAAATATTCAAGCACCTGCCGCCAAAGATTGTAAATCGAGCGGTGACACTCATCGGTGACCACGATGTCAAACATTTCGATTGGAAATCTAGGATTGTACTCAACCTGTTTTTCCTGCTGCTGGTCAAGGACATTTTCAACTTCAAACAACGAACCTTCCTCGTTGCCTTCTTCGAAAGATTCTTCCCCGCGCAGCATCGAGTACACGCGCTGGATGGTTGTGATCACCACACGATTGACAGGGTCAATGGTATTGCCCTGCAAATGTTGAACATTGTATAACTCGGTAAATTTACGCCCATCATCCGGCGTGGTGTATGCCTGAAATTCCTTGAGCGTCTGACGGGCGAGGTTGGCGCGGTCCACCAGAAAGAGAATCCGCCGTGCCTTTCCAAATTTGATCATCCGATAAACAAAACTGACCGCAGTAAAAGTTTTTCCTGAACCGGTCGCCATTTGAATCAGCGAGCGCGGCTTATCCTGCGCCAAAGATACTTCCAAATTGGAGACGGCTTCAATTTGCGCCTTCCACAATCCGGTTGTATTCAGCGGCGGATATTGTCCAAGACGTCCACGAAAGGTTACTTTTTCAGATACCCAGTCTGCCAGTGTCTCCGGGCGATGGAAATGAAATATGCGGCGCGAACGCGGCTGCGGATCACGCTCGTCACGAAAGTAGGTTTCAACTCCGGTGCTTTCATATAGAAATGGTAATGGAAGAGTCACATGCGGCACGTTCGATGGCAATCCTACAGAATATCGCGCGGCTTGATCTGCCACGCCAGATAAGGTAGCTCCTTCCGGCTTGGCTTCCACAACCCCCACTGCTTTACGATCCACGAATAATAAATAATCCGCCTCCCCTGTTTGCAGCGGAAACTCACGTACTGCCACGCCGCGACCTGCATACAAATTCATCTCAATGCGGTCTTGAATTACCCATCCTGCTGAGATGAGTTGTTGGTCAATATTTTGACGGGCAAGTTCTTCAGGTGTCGGCATATTCGTTGTGATCTGTTATTTATTTATACTCTGATGTGTTTCTGGGCAGGGTATTCCCCGCTGATTTCCCCAAGTATACCCGACCTCTTTCTGTAAATCGCCAACGGCAACAAATAGTGTATGAAATTTTATTCAACGTGAAGATGAAGGATATGGTGAATAAATAATGGAGAATGCGGACTGAAGTCCGCGTTCCGGCTAACTGGAGTGTGGATTTCAATCCGCGTTCGGGCATATAAAAAATCCGACGTTCAATTGAACGTCGGTTTTTTTATATTTATCGGGTAGGTCTTGAGGGCGGTTCCAATAGGACAGCGAGTTTCTTTGCGCCTTCCGGGTCGGTGATGGCGAGCACTTCATCGAACTCTTCAAGTTTGGATGTGCCGCGCGGCAGGGTGATCTGTCCGTTGCGGATGATGGCGGCGATCACACATTGATCGGGCAGTCCCAGATCTTTGAGTGCCATGCCAACGGCTTTCGCGCCAGCAGGGACTTTTTCCTCGACCAGCGAGTAACGTCCGCGGCGGAGTTTGAGCAGGGTCATCATATCGCCCAGTGACATTTCCTCCTGGATCAGGTGGGAAAGCACATCAGCCTGATTGATGGTTTCATCAACATGGAAGTTCTTATCGAACAACCACGCATTGCGCGGATTGTTGATGCGGGCCACCGTGCGGTTGACCTTGAACATGGTGCGCCCCAAATAGCACAAGACGAGATTTGTGGCATCGTCATTGGTGCAGGCGACAAGCACATTGGCCTTGTCCAGGCCGGCCTGTTTCAAAACATTCGGGTCTGTTGCAACCCCTTCATAGATCACTTCAGTTGGGATTTCGTGATGCAGTAAAACAAGCAGTTCGCGGCGGTGTTCCACCAACCGCACCTGATGATTCTGATCCAATAATTGCGCAGCCAATTGTGCGCCGGTTCTTCCACCGCCAGCAATAAAGACCAACATATTAAGCCTCCGTTCCTTCCTGCAAACGTCCGCGCAGGGCTGTTACACCTTCAAGAGTCGTGCTGACCGTGAGCACATCACCGCTCTTCAACAACGTATCCGACGCGGGCAATTCTGCGCGTCCGGCACGGGTAAGCGCGGCAACGATCACCGCATTCTTACAGCCTTCCAGCAATGCGGCAATGGAGCGGCCATTCCATTTTTCAGTGATGTACATCTCATACAATTCAACTTCGCCATTTCCGGCAGAGAACACAGCGCGGAAGGACGGGTCGATTAATAATTCCTGCAAGCGTTCCGCGCCCCAGGCAGTGGAGCTGACGATCTGCAAGCCAAATGCTTCAAGCATTTCACGCATGGCAGGGTCATAATTGCGGACCAAAACCTGCTTCACCTGCGGATAATGGGTTCGAATGGTATGGCCGATGACAGCGTTCATGGTGTCGGAATTTGTGACAACCGCCACGCCGTCGGCTTTGTCCATGCCGGCACGGGTTAATGTGTCCATGGAGAGCGCCTCTCCCTCGACGGTGCGTCCGCGAAAATCCGAGTGGATGCGGTTGAATGCATCCTTCTTGCTGTCTACAACCACAACCTGATGTCCATTCTTAAACAGGCGGTAGGAAAGTTCCGCGCCAACCCGTCCGCATCCGATGACGATAAAGTTCATATTCATAGCTCCTTACTCCACGCCTTTATCATGTACATGATAAGGCACATTTGTGATCACGATACCGTGTTGATTCTTTAATTGCTCACGCAAAATATTCGCAGTGTTGGTATGCAATGTACCGCTCAAACGGTTTTCCGAAACAAATTCGGGCACCACAATGGTGATCGTCTCACCCGGCTGACGCTCTTTGGCGATATCCGAGATATATCCCAAAATCGGTTCAACAAAAAGGCGGTAGGGTGAATCCAGTAAAACCATGCGCACGCCTTCGCCCCATGTTTCCCATTTCGCGCGGACTTTTTCAGCATCCGCGGGTTCGATCACGACATGCACAGCAGTCACATCATCTGACAACATACGTGCATACCGCAGCGCAGCCAATGTCCCCTGGTGCACACCACTGACCGGCATGATCACACGGTGACGCATGGCGTGAGGCGGGATGACTCCGAAATTATCAAGGGAAAGTTTTTTGGCAAGATTATTATAGTGACGATGGATCATCCAGAAAATCGCGACCAAAGCAGGGATCAGGATCAAAACCACCCATGCGCCATCCTGGAATTTTGTTATCGCAAAGACCATCATCACGACGGCGGTACAGATTGCGCCGAAACCATTGACGATCATTTTTACAGGCCAGTCTTTTACGAAGCGCAGAGTCGAGCCACGTTCTACTTTTTCTTCATCCGGTTTCAGTTTACCGATCTTGTACCAGCGCAGCGCCATGCCGCCCTGTGACAGGGTAAACGATAAGAACACACCGATCGCATACAACGGGATCAAACGCGTAACACTTGCATTGAAGATCACAAGCAAAAGAGATGCGATCAAAGCCAGAGCAACGATACCGCGCGAGTACACCAGACGGCTGCCGCGATAGGTTAACTGGCGGGGCAGGAATCCATCTTTTGCCACGAGAGCGCCCAAACGCG
>NZ_JADJUO010000037.1:0-81381 GCF_016717045.1 Candidatus Villigracilis proximus
ACCTGAAACCTGCTCCCGTTTTCTCAAGCATTTCACCATATTTTACATCTTTTGCACGAAGAATGGCACAGACAAAACCTACAATTGCTTTACGTAATGTACGAGCCGTTTCCACTTCAACATATCCCATCTTCACATGTGCGCGGATACTGGACTCATTATCCAGCCAGGTGTCTGACGCCACCTCGGTACAGCCTTTTCCACGGATCCAATCCTCGGCAGCACGTGTCATAATCCCCACGACGCTTTTCCCCCGATAGTCATCCTGAACGAACCACCCCTCAAGATAACCAACGGGACTGGTCTCACACCCTTCGGCTGATCCTTTGATCTGTGCCTCGGTCAAACCGATCGGCTTATCTCCATCGCAGGCAAAGATCACCATATAATTATCATCCGCCAGAATTTCATCCATATCAAAATTCAAATATTCATCAGGCGCTTCGGGCCAGATTCCTTTACGCATACGAAGCCATTCTGCTTTGTCTTCCTGGGTTACACGTCGAATTGTAATATCCATAATTCTCCTAAAAAAAAGACCTAAAGGCATGGAAGCCTTTAGGGTCTTAAGTATAAATCTATTCCCCGCCGCGCTTTGCGAGACGGTGATCCAACATCAAAACGGCTGTGCCGCGCGCTTCGATCAACTTCAAATTTGACACGATCTCAGCGGCGTTCTTCTCTTCTTCGACCTGTTCTGTGATAAACCATTGCAGCATCACCTGCGCGGGATAATCCTTCTCCTTGAGCGCAGTTTCATATAATGCGTAAATCGAAGCTGTGACTTTTGCCTCGTGCGCGGCCACTTCCTCAGCTACTTCGAGCGTGGATGTCCATTCGGTCTTCGGCGCATCAATGGCCTTAAGCACAACCTTGCCGCCACGCTCCAAAATAAAATCATAAAGCTTCATGGCGTGTTCGCGTTCTTCAGCTTCCTGAATACGCATCCAATGGGCAAAACCGGGCAGGTTTCCATCCTCAAAATATGCGGCCATGGAAAGATATAGGTAGGAGGAATATAACTCCTTGTTGATCTGATCGTTCATTGCATCTTGCATTACTTTGTTTATCATATGTATCTCCTTGTTATTAACAAAATTATACATTCGTTTACAAAGAAAAGCATAAGTTTTGTGTAAGACTTACTCTCTACAAAGTGAACCTGTTTTACTCACCAAACACAAACAGGTCACTTAAAGACTCACGATTAATGTTGTGGTGAATGGCATCCGCAAAGACCGGCGCCACAGACAGCACAGTCAATTTTGGGTGCATCTTTTCGGGCGGAATGTGAACCGTATCAGTTGTGATGATCTCGGATATTTCAGCGACAGCCGCCAGCCGCTCCAGTCCGCCGCGGCTGAAGACACCATGCGTACAAACCACACGAATATCCTCGATCCCTTCCGCGACCAACACGCGACTCAACTCCAGGATAGACCCGCCGGTGGCGATCTCATCATCGTAGATCAACGCACGTTTATGACCCTTGACTTGATTCCCGACCAGACCGCTGATGATCACTTCTGTATCTGAAACGCGCTCTTTATTCCCCGCCGCGACGGGCAGATTTAATGCGCGTGCAAAGCGTGCCGCCGATTTCGCTTGTCCCATATCAGGCGCAACGATGATCGACCCGTTCAGGTCAAGTTTTTCAAGGTAATCCTTGAAAACCATACGGCTGCTTAGCGGATCGGTGGGCAGGCCAAAGAATCCATGGACTTGCGGCGAGTGGAACATCATACTCATCACATGCGTGGCGCCGGCTGTCTTCAACAAGTCCGCGACCAAACGGGCTGTGATCGAAATACGCGGTGCATCCTTTTTATCGGAACGGCCAAATGAATAATAAGGAATAATTGCATGAACTTCAGATGCCGCCGCACCGCGCGCAATATCGATCATCATCAACAATTCCATCAAATGATCGTTGACAGGCTGCGAGAGTGACTGCACGATATAGACACGCCGATAACGCACACTGGAATCCAACTGAATATATAGATTGTCATTGCTGAAACGGGTGATGTGGGTATTATCCAATGGCACGCCCAATTGCGCGGCGATCTTGCCTGCCAACTGCGGATTTGAGCTTCCGCTAAAAAAACGAACTTCCCCTGCTGAGATCAAACCTTCTGTCATTTTGCCTCCATTTAAAAATGCACAATATTATTAATGATTCTTTGATTCGCCCCTAAATTTCTGAAAACCAGAAACAAGAAACGCGCCAATACTATACCAAAAAATAACATCCAAAACCAAATAGAAACCATTGAATTCTGAACAAACAGTTCCCGGCTTACAGGGTCCCCAGGCAAGGAAAAACTGCAAGGGAAAGCCCATCGGAAAAGTATCAGAAATGGTCGCCATGATGTACGCCCGCCACAACATACTGGACACCAGAGACAAGGCAAAAGCGATCATGATCTTCAATAGAGATGGCTTAAGGATTTTCTTCATATTTTGAAAGCGGACTGAAGTCCGCGCTCCGTTTTTTACTTTCTTTTTGCCAGCCAACCTAACAACTTCTTTGTTGACCAGGTATTGATCACATCTTCCTTCGTTAACCATGCGCGTCGCGCGGTTGCGACACCATAAAACAAATTATCAAAATCCGCTTCTGAATGTGAGTCTGTATTAATGCTGATCGGAATACCCAATTCCTTTGCGCGGCGGGCGTACATATCATCCAGATCAAGGCGTGATGGATGCGCATTAATTTCTAATGCAACGCCTGTCTCTGCGGCAGCATTGAGTATCGCTTCCATGTCAAGATCCGCGCCTTCACGGTCGGGAATCAAGCGTCCCGTGGGATGACCGATAATATCCACGTGCGGATTGCGGATGGCGTTGATCACACGTTGTGTCACTTTCTCACGCGGCTGTCTTAGACTGGTATGCATGGAAGCCAGCACCAGATCGAGCGTGGCGAGAAATTCATCGGGATAATCAAGCGTGCCATCGGCTTTAATTTCAACTTCACTGGCGTGCAGCACCAAAATGCTGTCGCCAAGTTGTTTTTGTATCTTCTTAATTTCAGCGGCCTGCTTTTTATGGTCTTCCATTTTCAATCCACCGGTGACGCCGAGGCTGGCAGAATGATCAGTGAAAGCGATGACCTTCATGCCGCGTTTCGCCGCCGCCTGCGCCATCTCCAGCATGGATAATTTTCCATCGCTCCATGTCGAGTGAGTCTGCAAATCCGCTTTGATATCTTTCAACTCAATTAACTTCGGAAGTGTCCCCGCCTTCGCCGCCGCCACCTCTCCATGATCTTCGCGCAACTCAGGTGGAATCCACGGCAGGCCGAGGGTTTCATATACTTCTTTTTCCGTGGCGCAAAGAATTTCCCCTGAGCCTGCCGGGTTCCTTTGTAAATGAATGTTCTGATAACGACAAGCCTTTTGAAAGCGCAATTTGTCTTAACTGCACATTATGATCTTTTGAACCGGTTGCATACTGCAAGGCTGTACCAAATTTTTCAGGCGCGTGTACCCAAACCTGCGCGCGCACGCCGTCTGTAAATTCAATGCTGGATTTTGTTTCGCCCTTACCCAACACACGGCTCACACCCGGCAGATTAATGAACGCTTCCATAACAGCGGATGAATCTTTGGATGCCACCAGAATATCAAGGTCGCCCACTGTGGAACGCATCCTTCTTAAACTGCCAGCGGATTCTGCTTCGACGACCCCATCCACCTTTTTGAGAGTCTTGATGATCTCCTGCGCCAGCGGATACGCGCGCCCCAACGGAATCCGCCCTGACCTGCGGGCGAGAGAAGCAATGCCTTCCAAAATCGCAGCTTCGGACTTGGCACCCATGCCCGGGAGGCCGCTTAACTTTCCGTTTTTCGCAGCAGTTTCCAGTTCAGAAAGAGCCGTGATGTTTAACGTCTTCCAAATTAATGCGATCTTCTTCGGTCCAAGTCCCGGCACTTGTAACCAATCTGCCAGAGAAGCAGGGACTTCTTCTTTAAGTTTTTCCAAAAATTCAAGTTTGCCGGTGGTGAGCAGCTCATCAATTTTTTCGGCGATGGCTTTGCCCACCCCGGGAATTTCTCTGAGTTTGCCTTCCTTCCAATATTCGCCGGCTTCACGGCCCAGAGTCATTAAATTTTCAGAAGCCTTGCGATAAGCAAGGATGACATAAATAACTTCGCCCTTGATCTCACATAAATTGGCGATCAGGGTAAACGTATCAGCAAGTTGACGATTATTCATCATGAGACACCTCTAAAATGATTATACGATTAATTACGAATTCAAAAGCGTAACAGATGAAAAAGACAAATACAGTTTTTAACATCATGACCTTTGTTGAATATCTTTTACCCAATTTTCTACTCAGGCACATCAAGCGTTTTGAGATCACGCATTTCAGGCCATGCTTTTGCAGCGATCAGCACAACCAAAATCGTGCAGATGCCGCCACCCACCACCGCGATGACAGGCCCCAACAACGCCGCCGCGAAACCTGATTCAAAACTTCCCAGCTCATTCGAGATTCCGATAAAAATACTATTCACACCGGAGATACGTCCGCGCATTTCATCGGGCGTGTGCGTCAACAGCAGCGTGCCGCGAATCACAACACTAATATTATCAAGCCCACCCAACAGCCCAAGCATTGCTACAGAAAGCAGAAAGGAAGTTGAAAGCCCGAAGATGATCGTGGCGATGCCGAAGCCCGTCACCGCCCACAGCAAAGTCTTGCCGGCGTTTTTCATCGGCGGTAAATGCGCGATCGCAAAAGCCATCAACAACGCGCCAATCGACGGCGCGGCGCGCATCACGCCCATGCCTTGCGGACCGACGTGCAAAATATCAGTCGCATAAATTGGAAGCAGTGCCACCGCCCCACCGAATAAAACCGCGAACATATCCAAAGTGATCGCGGCCAGAATCACTTTTGTATCGCGCATAAATTTAAAACCTTCGATCAACGCGGACCATGTTGCAGATTTGCGTGCGAGCGGCAATGGTTTGCCTTTGATCCGGCTCAATAGAATTGTAAATGTGATCGCACCGATCACTTCAAACAAATACATATAGGTAACATTCCCAGCAAACGCGACCACAATGCCCGCCGCAGTCGGCCCGAGAATGGAAGCAATATGCCAGGTACTGCTGTTCCATGTGGCCGCGCTCGAAAAAAGATGCGGCGGCACAGTCTCAGGTACAAGCGTGGAAGATGCCGGATCATTAAATGCACGTGAGACGCCCATCCCAAACAAACATAAATACACCAGCAAAAGCGGGCCTTCTGTATATGAAAGATACGCGAGTCCCAGCGCACACATACCCAGCGACAATTGCGTGATCAACACAATGCGCCTGCGGTTATATTGATCGGCCACATGCCCCGCCGGCAGCGACAGCAAAATCACCGGCACCACCTGCACCAACCCCACCAACCCCAACGCAAATGCACTGTGCGTGCGCAGCCATAATTCCCACGCGATCGCGAACGAAACCATTTCACTTCCAAAAGAAGTAATAAAACGCCCTGTCAGCAGCAAACGAAAATCAAAAAAACGTAAAGCTGCATACGGATCGTGGCGCACTTCGGGAGTCTTGTCTATTTGAGAATCCATGCCTGTCCTTGAAAAAAATTGGGATGGGGTATGATACCATCTTGGCATGGATCACAACGACCATGTTAATCTTTTAAAACCTGCGGATATACAACCCGGCGGATCATGGGCGGACCTCGGAGCGGGTTCTGGCGCATTTACATTCGCCACCCGTGAGTTGACCGGGCCAACTGCAAACATCCACGCCGTTGATAAAGACCGCGCCAGCCTCAACGAACTGGAGCAAGCCTATCGCGCCCGCTTCGGTGATTCTCAAAATTTGCACCTTATCGTTGGAGATTTTTCACGCACATTGGATATCCCCGCACTCGACGGTATCGTCATGGCGAATTCCCTGCATTTCTTCAAAGACAAGGAAAAAGTATTACGCCATGTAAGTTCGTTCCTGAAGCCGAACGGCCTGCTGCTGATCGTAGAATACAACATAGACTCGGGAAATCCATGGGTGCCGTATCCATTTTCGTTTGAAACCTATTGCAAAATCACCCCGCGCGCAAACTTTAGCGCACCACGGTTACTGGCAAAAGTGCCCTCAAGATTTCTGCGCGAGTTCTATTCAGCGGCCTGCAATAAAAATATTTCTTAATTTCGGGAATAGTGTAGTATATTACGGCGGGTAGATAAACCCGATCATCACAAAAAACAATGAAAGAGAACCAGAAAATAATGGCGTCCAAAATATCTGGCTCGCGCAAACTGAAAAAAAGCTCCCTTCCAAAATTCGAGGCGGATGTTTACTCCAAACTCTCTTCCGGAGAGTTGATCGTCTTTGCTGTTCATTATTTAATTGAGCACAAGGTCGAGATCACCCTGGACGACATCGTCTCTGTTTGCTTTCTCTTATTCCCTCACAAGTTCGGACTCAAAAAATATCCCAAGTGGCCTGATTCTGCCTACGTTGGCAGACGCTGGGGAGATATCCGTCGGAAGCGATACATCGCGGTACACAATGACCCGGAATACAAATTGACCGTCAAAGGGTTAAATCTTGTTGCGCGGATATCAAAAGTCCTGGGTTTAACTGCTGCCAAGTCAACAACAAAAGTACAGCCCAAACAAATTGCAGTTAAGAAAACGAAGTCTCTGGTCAACAAGAAGAAAATAAACAATCCCGCTAAGAAGACCATCAAGGCTTCACTTGTTATTCAGGACAAGAAAGCACAACCGATTCAAAAATCACCTGCGCCGGTTAAAAAGAAACAGACTGTCCACGCGAAAGAAATAAAACAAGTTGCAATACCAGAAGCGAAGAAAATGCAGCCTGTTCAGGAAAAGAAGAAGCCTGTTCGCGCGAAAGAAAAGGTTGTAAACCAAGACGGTTCGGGAGCAACCCGTCTGCACCTGTTAAAAGATACAACCCATTCACGTGAAGCAAGCAAAACAGATCGCGGTACCTGAAATAAAGAAAGTAACTTCGCCTGCACCGGTCAAGAAAAAGCAACCTGTTCACGCGCCCGAAGTAAAACAGATTGCAATACCTGAAATAAAGAAAGTACAGCCAGTTCAGGAAAAGAAAGCAATTTCGCCTACGCCAGTTAAGAAGAAACAACCTGTTCACGCGAAAGAAGGAAAACAAGTTGCGACACCTGATGTAAAGAAAGTAGTTCCTGCCACACCAGTTAAGAAGAAGCAGACTGTTTCAACAAAACCGATCAAACAAATTGAGATGGTCGAAGTTAAACCGCAGATCGTGTCAGTACCTGCGCCGATCAAAGAGAAATCAGTTCGAGTAAAACCGATCAAACAAGTTGAAGCCAAACCACAGGCTGTGACCGTACCGGAAGAAAAAGCGGTTCAACTTAAACTACTGGTTGAGATCAAGCCGGTACAGGAAAAGAAGATCGCACCCAAGCCTGTGAAAAAGCAGGCGGCTCCAAAGTCCGCTGAAAAGATTCAGGCAGTTCAACCGAAGCGGATGGATGCGCCAACAAAACTCACGAAACCGGCACCAATCGAAGCGGTGATTATCCAGCCTGTGAAAGTAGAAAAGGCGAAACCAGTCATTGCGCCAACTCCGGTCAGCAGGGAAGCCAAAGAGCGCGCGCTGAAATTCACGCGCATGATGGAACGGTCCGATGCGTATGTCCATTACAAAAAGAATGGCAGCAAGTCCACCATCAACGAGTTTGATTTTAGAAGTCTTTTACTCTGCACGATGGAATCATCCGCTGAAACTCTGGCCCGAAACGTGGACTTGTTCAAAGGCTATGCAGAAATCCACAATCGACAGGACCTGATGTTATTCCTGAATCACTGTGAAGATAAGTTTTCTTATCTCTTGAAACCGCCAAAAATTGAAAAATAACCAGACCAGACTCAAAGCGAAGAAATAATTGTTGGAGAAAGTATTTAATGAGTAGCAGCAGCAGAAAATTACAATTTGCAGACCGTGTTGCACTTCAACAGGCAGATCAGGCCATCCGCAAGGATGTATTGCGTGCACTGGTGGAAGTGATCACCAACTGCAATGACAGTTATTCACGACTCGAATATACCGGTCAACGCGTTAAGGGCGAAATCGTGATCGACATCCTCAGAAAGCATAAAAATTCGATCATCCGCGTGCGTGACCATGCTGAAGGCATGACCGATGTCCGCATGGATAAGGTAGTGGGCACCTACGGCGAAGCCACTAGCGGATTGAAAGAGGATAAACACGTACGCGGCATGTGGGGACGCGGCATGAAGGATTCCATCTTCGGGCTGGGACATGGCTATGTACATTCCTTTCGGGGCGCGAACTTTTATTCATGCTCGCTGCTGGTGAAGAACGGCATCCCCACTTTTAATTTGAACGAGCCTGTGCGGGCGACTGTCCCATTGCGTGAAAGCCATGAAATGCCCGAAGGGAATGGCACGATCATCGAGATCATTGTCTCGCGCGACGATGTCAAAGTGCCGCAGTTCGATAACTTCCGCAATTATTTACAGCGTCATTTTGAACTGCGCCCGATCATGAGCAACACAAAGCGCAAGATCATTCTGCGCGAGATTAAGTCAGATGGGAAAATTCGTCAGGAACACGTACTCAGCTATAAGTCACCGCGAGGCGAAAAAGTCCTGAGTGAGAAAATAAAGATCGAGGGCTATCCAGTCAGCGCGAAGCTGGAAGTCTTCCGGTCAGCCATCCAATTATCAACCAGAGGCGAGGAAGGCGATTATGCCGATGGCGGCCTGCTGGTGGTGAGCAAGGCGACTGTCATTTCGATGACGATGCTCAAGTTTGAGAATGATCCCTACGCCGGATATTTTTACGGCTCGATCCAATGCGATCATTTGCATGACCTGATGAAGAATGACGAACCCGTGTTGACCGCCACCCGCGACGGCATCAACTGGACTCACCCATTTGCGAAAGCCTTGAAGCTCGCAGTGGAAAGTAAACTCGAACCGATCATCGAAGCCGAGCGTAAACACGCCGTACACGATGAACAAACAAAACTCGATAAACAACTGCGCCAAAAAATAGATCATGCGCTGCATGAATTGAACACGATCGCGTTGACAGAACTCAGCGACAAAAGAGACGGGGTTCAAAAACAAATTGAATTACCGCCTTCAGGAATCGGATTCTTTCCCGAGCGGGCGTATGTCCAAACCGGACAGGTGATCACGATCAATTTGTATGTTGATCTGGTGGAAAATGCGAAAGCGGGCGCGACGGTCAGTGTGATCTCGAACAGCGCGGAAATTATGATCCTGACTCCGCAGGTTGTGATTCAGCCGCATAAGAATGATCCGCAGATCGGGCAGGCGCGGATTCGCGTGGAAGGCCGTCAGGTGGGCGGCGAAGGCGTGGTGACTGCCTATCTTGGAAAGCACAGAGCCGAAGCGTTGATCCAGGTGCATTCCAAAAAAGAGACGATGGTCGTTGCCCCGGCACGCAGCAGCAATGCACTGTTCACGGATATTCATTTTGATGACCGCACTGATCCACGTCAACGGGTGTATTTTGATCGGGTAAATTCAAGCATTGTGATCGCAACTGCCGCGCCTTCGGTAAAGATCTATCTCGATCCGCAGGGACGATTGGACACTACCGTGCAGGGACAGGTCTTATTGGCAGAGTTGATCACCGAAGCAGTGTGCCGTGAGATTGCACGCAGCGGCGTGGAGCGCGGAAGATTCCTCGCCCCCGATGGCGCCGAAGCAGACGCGATCAATAATCACTTTATTCGTTTACAGAATCAATATTCACATCTGATCCATAAATATATTGTGACGCTGGGTTGATGATTTACGCGAGAAAAAGAAAGAGCGGACTTTGACGTGAATGTCAAAGTCCGCTCTTTATAAAATTTTATCCGGGGATATAAATCCGCTTACTCCAATGCTTCAATACTAAGTAAGATCCACACGCCCTGATCCTGCACGGCGTAGGCCCGGTACAGTCTTTTGGATTGAAGAACTTCATATAGTGAAGATGAGATCGAAAACTTGATGCTTTCCATTTCAAGAAAATCTTGTGCATAGTGCGGACGGCGAATATCATTGTAATGATAGGCATGGGCGCACGCTTCGATGATTTGAATGGAGCCCAACGGACTTTCAGCCAGCGGCGTCCCCATCGCTTGAAATGCATCAACCGAAGATTGATACTGACGGGGAATTACGACAAAAATAAGAATCGCGGCAAAAACAAAGGCACCCGCCAAAACCGGCAGGAATAATCCGCCAAGAATATCCCGCAAAACATCAAGCACACCAACAAAATATAAAACTACTGCAAAGCCAAACAACCCGATAAAGAAGATCAAACTGACCAGCGGTGACTTGTTATTGTATTTGACCGCGCTCTGCCGAATGAACTCACGTTCCTCCTCAAAGCGTTTAAGTTGGGCCGGAGAAAACTTTCCGCGCTGATTTTCGATTAGATCAGACGCGGAGAAAGTTCCTGCCTGTTGTAATTCGTGATTATGCTCGAACGTGGAATTCATATTCAAAGTCATCGCTTCATTACCAGTCAGCCATTTCCTTAACACGCTGGCGCTCAAACATAGCCACCAGAGTTAAGGCAGGAATAACCCATCGTTCATTGGCATCTGTCAATTCACCAGCCTTGGACAATGTGTAACGATCAACGAGCAGGTCGCGTTGTTTTTGCAATGTCAACACGGTGGGATTGTACAAATTACCCAGTTTAAATTCATAAGACGGCGCGTAAGCGCGTGCCGCAAAAGGCAGATTAAGAATCTGAATGCGCGTGGAGTAAGGTAAAAAATCAAACCAGCCAGTTCCACGCGAAGGAACAACCCAACCGAGGATGCTGCCTCCCTCTTCATTAAGTACCTGATACACAAGCCTGCTCGGAAGATTGCTACTGATACTATTATTGAGAAAATTGGCGGCGGCATTCCCCAGCGCCCCGCCAATGGAAGCGCGTCCATCCGCCATCATCGCATTTGGCGCATCGACTCCCACAGATTTAAATTCCTCCATGCGTGCATAATAATTACGAACATGGGCTACGGGTTTTCCATCCGGAGTTTGAATATCCCAGCTTGTAGACATACTGGCAAACTGAAAAAGAAAACGAAAACTTGTATCTCCCTTAAAGTAATAAACAGGCGCCCCTGAACCATTTGTGACCGTGACCTGATCCTTAAAGGAAATAAACGGGTCAGCGGCTCGCATAATGAATTTACCATCGCCGTTTCTTACATCCACCTGACGCCCAATGCTGATCATTGGGAATTCAAGCTTAATGGGATATGTATACATATAGTTGCCTCCGATCAAATTTAATAACATCCGGCATTATATAGATACAGCAAAGCGTGCGATATAGGATATAGGTAATGGATTTATTTTACAGTCAACCAGACACCCGCCAAAACAATCGCCAGACCGAAGATGCGCGAAAACTCCAATGGTCTTTGAATTGCACCAAGCAAACCAAAATGATCGAGGATCGTGCCGATAAAAAGCTGGCCCGCCAACAAAATAATGAGCGCGGTCGCAACCCCAACGCGGGGGATCATGTAACTCATGGAGAAAATAACCACAAGTCCAAATACTCCGGCACATAATGCATACCAGGGAACAGTACGCCAGTTGGAAATTTTTCCGCCGCCATAATAAATCAGCGGAATCAAGGCTGCGATGGCTCCGCCAAGATGGATGATGAAAATGCTCTCGATCACACCCAACCGTTGACTGATCATGCTCGAAAGAGGAGACTGTACCCCGACGGCGATTCCACCTACCAAACCAATAAGAATGATGACGATGATTGACTGCATGTTGATTGTCCTTTTTATTTAAATTGAGCAATGACACCGGCGATCAACATGATCTGGCCGAGATGATAGGCGGCGATATTGTAGATACGTCCATGCTGAATGGGGGCGACGAATTTATTCCAGGCGAGGAGGATATCTGAAATATAAAACAGGAGCGCACCCAGGCTGACAAGGGCTGCAGCATTTGCATTCCAGGTTAGATCACTCAGCTTCATCATCGCAGATAAAAGCATGAGCGAGATGACCAGACTATAGATGAGGATCGGCGTCCGCATGGCTGACTGCCCATTGGAAGCCAGAGCAGTTACGATACGTCGAATGATCCGTGCTCCGCCAAGACTGACAATAACAGCGAAGACGAGTCCCCAGGCGGAGAATTCCGGCAGTGGGATGTTGAATCCGATCACGTAGGCGATGTGTGCCAGTAGAAAAGCAACCAGCCCAAAGATAAAGAAACGATCGAGGGCGATCATCAGGAACACGTCACCGGCCAGGGAAAATATAATCCCCAGCCCAAACCAGAGCGCGGCGTCGTTCAATCCGATGGATGTGAAGAGCCAGGCGAAGAGGATGAGCATGACGGCGGGCTTGGCGATATATTCCAGTCTTGTCCAGCGCTTCCACAAGGCCAGCGACTCAAGCGCGGCAAACAACAATGCAGCAGGTAAAAAAATATTCATGGATACTCCGTGGATTGGGAGGAAAAATATGGGCAAAAGAAACCTGGAAGGCCAGCCCGACTCCCATGTATATCCTACCATGACCCACACACCTTTAATGCTATACTGTGGACATGGCATCTAAAACCGTTCACCTCAATTGGAATCCCGAACAGCAGTTCACGCTTCAAGATAATGATAATTACCAGATCATTATGAAGAAGCCGAAGGGCGTTAGCGCCTCAGACTTACTGCCCATGTCTTTGATCGGATGCGCATCACACGATGTTGTCAGCATTCTTGAAAAGCAAAGGCTGCAGATTCACTCATTGAAAGTCACCGCGGAGGCAACGCAGGACGACACTCCGCCCTGGCGATTTAGAAAGATTCATGTTCACTATCAAGTGACAGGAACAGGTATTGACCCGGAAAAAGTTGGCAAGGCGATTCTGTTGAGCGAGGAAAATTATTGCTCAGTCTACGCGACCTTGCGCGATGCGATCGAGATCACACATGATTATGAGGTTGTGGAAGGATAACTCCACTTCAAAAAGCAAATCCCCTTTCCTAAACAGGAAAGGGGATTTTTTATAGGATAAATCTGTGTTTAAGTCCCAACGTATTCGTTAAAAAACAAGTTCAGTACTGCCGCAGATCCCCCGCCGATCAGCAAGGCCATACCGCTTAGTATGGCAGCCAGAATTTTCTGCGAAATAAAAGCGCAACCCAGGATGCCAGAGAAAAAACACCGGGAGCGATAATTAGAATCAGGAAAACAGGGAGCAGAACGGGAACAAACAAGGTTCCTAAAAGCGCCATAACGGCAGGAACGATGACCAACTGCATGGCAAAATATTGCGAAACGATCATCCACACAACTAAAATAACCATCGACCAGGGGACTTTCTTAAGAAATTCCTTCACACGTTCCATTCCACTCTCCTAAAGATAAAATTTAACTCAAGTATATTATATATAGAGACGACAGAGAAATTCTCTCGTCTCTTTTTTTAGAGAATACCCATCTATTATTAGTGTTTCACGAAAAAACTCCAAGATCGGATAGTTCGCCTGCCATGCGGATCACGAATATTCCAAGGGTCAAAAAACCTTTTAAATTCGTTCATTCGGTAAACACCTGCACTGGCGCGCGGCGCAAGCGTTCGCGTTCCAAATACGACACAAAAATTAAGACGCGTCAAGCGAGCTTGGAATCACCATGCCCTGCAGGTGCCGTCTGTGTTTTAAACGCAAATCCATCAACATGATGATCTTCAAAATAAGGAATTACTGATTACACAGAGACGTTACTCATGTAACGTGCGAAGGCTTCGGGTCTGAGAAAGAGCAGGATGGAGAAGCATGCGAAAAATCCGCCGAGATGCGCCCAGTAGCCGGTGCTGTATTCCACGCCGTTCATATAAGTATCCAATGCAGGCGGAATCTGGATCAGCAGATAATACAACACGAACCAAAATGCGCGGACTTTGGGCCAGGTGGGAATAAAATAAATGAACCACAGCGTGCGGATATATCCACCGGGGAAGAGTAAAAGATAGGCACCCATTACACCAAAAATAGCGCCGCTCGCTCCAACACCGGGAATGTCCATCTTTGGCATGGCGAGCGCGGTCATCACATCGGAACTGGTTCCGGCGAGGATGTAAAACATCAGGTAGCGCATCGGGCCGCAGGCATCTTCCACGCGGCGGCCAAAGACCCACAGGAAGAGCATGTTTCCCAACAGATGAAAAATTCCGCCGTGCAGGAACATGGATGTGATGGTGGAGATAACACCTGCTCCCTGCCGCGCCCAGATCAAACTGGGCGTGGAACCGTAGACATCAAAGATACGGTCAAGGGTTTCGGTGGGCAGAGTCAACTCCCAGATGAGAATCATTGTGTTGATCAGAATCAGCATCAGGGTTATGAAAGGAAACGCGCTGTATCGGTTGGGTTCAGTGTCATTGATCGGGAACATGCGCGGGCGTTGTCCTATCTAAAAAAGTCGAAATGAAACAGGCGATTAAATGCCGTGAAAAACATCAACAGGAATGGAAGGGAGAGCAGCACCCAGCCGGCGGCCGCCAGTAAAAACGTGCGACCGGGGTTCCACCGGAACCGGCATCTTTAAAAAGCGTGGACCATAGCCGATGGCGCGAGCGGACAGATGCAAACGCGATCATGATGCCGCCGAGTACCACCCAAATAAATCCGATCCAGAGGAACGGCTCGGGCTGTGCCAGCGGATTGATTCCCACGTGCACGAGGAGCAGCATTAAATATAAAAGCGGCGGGCCAGCGGTGAGGCGCGCAACCGATGCGCCTGGAGAGACATGCGCGATGTTTTCGAAACGGAGATTTTCAAGCTGAACAATTTTTCGGTAGATGCTGTTCCCTTTGTTTTTTAACTCGGGACGCAGCAAGGCAAAACCGTAAGTTTCAATCGCCTTATCAATATTCCCCTGCTCTTCATACATGGCCGCCAGATCAAGCGGATTATTTTAAAGTGGCGGATACGATCAATTTCCTGACGGGCTTTGATATCACCCGGCGTGAGGGTTAATAATTTTTCAAGCGCAAGCAGACGGTCTTCCATATCGGTTGACAGGTCTGCAAATAGACGCCACGCTTCGACAGTTGGCGTGGTCCTCTGGGTTACATCGCGGACGAGGGCCAGCGCATCACCACGGTGATTGGACTTGACCAGTTCACGCGCCCTTTGAAGCTGATTCTGTGCGTGGAGTTTTTCTTCGGCGAGCTGCTTTTGTTTTTTAACCTGGAGTTGATCGAGATACTGACGGGCGCTCGCGTGATGCGGATTAATATCCAGAACCATTTCGCAGGCGTAGATGCAATCATCAAGATCATCAAGCAGACCGGTCAGCCACATCCAGGCGATCTCATTGCGCGGATTGATCTCGATAATTTCCAAAAAAATATCCCGCGCCGTTAATTCGTGCCCGGCACGCGCCGCTGAGATGGCCTGTTGAAGCAAGGTGTCTTCCCGCATCATGGACTTTTTCGCCTAGGAGGATGTTTAATTCAAGTTGCCATCTTATTCAATTTCACCGCGGAGTCGCGGAGAGCGCAGAAAAAAAGCCATAAAAACCCCGCGAACTCTGCGGTTCAAAATAGTCTTATAAAGGCTCTTGTCCTAAAGGAGCAACTTGGGTTGTTTACTGTATTTTACACCTCTCAGCCAATTATCTTTTTATAATGCGCATTTTCTTTAACCTGCGATAGATAATTTTTGCAGGAGGCTGATCTGTGAAGCGAGATTTTTAATTGCACTGGCGGACGAGTCGAGTTGGATCTGTTCGATGAAGCGCAAAACCTGTTGAGCGTAACTGCGTTCAATGGGATCCTGACTGACAGCGTTGGCTTTCAATACAGCGAGCGCTTCGGCTTTGTCTTCTTCAGTTTCGAGATAGCCGTAGATCAAATAGGCATCAAATTGCGCGAGTGTCCATTTGTAAATGCGGTCGTTGATATCAAGTTCCTGCTTGAGCTCGTCTGCCAGGGAGTGGATATCTGCTTTTGAAAGAGCGGCAAGTAACAGGTCGTATGATGCGGGTTTGTGGGCCTTCATCGCCACCAGCAGGGCAAGTAAAAATGGGAACATGCGCGTGTTCGGGGGCGTTGTCCGCAAAACGAGGTTGATCTCGGTGAAGCATTGTTCGATGACGCGCAGACTGAAGCGATAGGATTTCGCAAGATGGACGAAGGTACGCATGAGCGATTCACTTTCTTCACGTCCGCTGCGGCGTTTGGCGAAGATCTCCTGAAGCTTGAATCGGTCAAAAAGGAATTTGCAATATTTTTCAACGGTGGGCTCAGGCAGATTAACACTGAAGTCGATAAAGCGTCTGAGATAGCCGTCTTTGTCGATCTCGGTTCCATGCACTGCTTTGACCGATTGCTCCAGCTGGGTGCGGTCAGTGCCGATGACAAAGATAATGCCTTCAACGCTAAAGACCTGTTTGATGCGTTCAAGCAGCAAAATACTGAATTCAGGACGGCAGCGGTCGAGTTCGTCAATGAAGAAGACGACGGGCGTGCGCCTGCCGCCGCCCGCGGACAATGATTTAACGAAGAGGGTTAACTCGGTTTTGAATTCCTGAATCCCGTTCTTGTCACTTTCGTATTGACGTATTTTTTCCTCGGCCAGTTCGGATGCGAAGTTGGCGATCTCACTGCCTTTGGTAAAAAGAATATCGGATGCTTTCCTGACGGATTCCTGTCCGAGCAGACCTTGTGTAGCAATTTGAATCGTAAGCGGAAGCGCGCGGCGCGCGATCTTGCCGCCGAAGTTTTGCAGTTTCTTGATCTGGGCGTTGAACTGTCCCATGAGACTTTTATCGAGCGAGGTTTTGTTGATCTCGCCGATGAAGGCGATCAGCGGATCATCTACGAAGTCATTTTCCCAGGCGTTGAAATAAAAACAGATGTGACCCGATTGTTCCAACTGCGCCTTCCACATTTTAATGAACGTGGATTTGCCCCAGCCCGAAGGCGCTTGAATGCTGATGACGAAGGGCTGATTGGTGGATTGAACCAGCAGGGTTAAATTATCGGCAACTTTGTTGCGTTCCAACTGGTCGTTTTGAAAGGGATTGTTGAGCGGAATGGTCAGTTCTGGGTTTTTCTGCAGCATCGAGTTCACCTACGTTTTTAGAGTTGGAAAACTTTACCACCAAGTGATGGGAATGCGAAGGTGGAAAGGTTTCGTTCTCCATGCGGACATGGGCATCAGACAGTTCCCACATATCCAAGTCTCTAAATAGCAAACACCGGGACATTCATCCCGGTGTTTTTTCTTACCAAAAAGAAGCGCACTCTCTCGTACAACCAACTATTTCTACCGCAAAAAGAAGAAGATCAATTCCCAGTTTCGTTTTCGCGCCAAATGAGTCCTGCCGCCCAGCGCGAGAGAGCGCTGACAATGGCACCAAGATAGATAAAGGTTGTGCCAAATACAAAGGGGAAAAAGATAAGAATACCAAAAAGACCAAGGACAAAACCAAAGTCCCGCCCTGCAGAAGTTTCCATAAAACCGGTTAAGGACAATAAGTATAAGATCCCGACCGTGACTGCGCAGAAAACGGGAATCGCAATATATACAAGCAAGGTATATAAGACTCGCTTGTCCTTTACCTGTATGTTTGCCAGTTTATTATCAACTTTTGCACCCGTCCTGATCAAGAAGATCAAAATGATGGAGGATATAACCGCCAGTGAAATCATGAATATCAGGTGCTGCACGAACGTACCATCAAAATGCCGTAAGGTGGTAAATATGAATACAAAGGATGCAATGACTGCAATCGCCGAAAGGACATTAAGACTGATCTTGGGAAGGTTGTTTTTGTTGACCATGATGCAGAATTCTATTCACACTCATGCGATTTACCAATGCCCCCATGGTGGGAATATTTCTCGTTAACAAGCGCCACTTCGCGCAGCGGTCCGTTGACAATTGCACGGGGATATGGATGAGCATCAATCAGCCCCTCACCTCTTTAAAAAAACAAAAAAATCCAAGGCCAATGGCTTTGGATTTTTTAAGTCACAGATCACCTACACAGCGACCGTCTCAAATGCGACTTTGATTGCATCACCCACATGACCTGTGAAATTCAATTTCTCGAACCCAATCACTTTACCATCACGGTCTTTCATCAGCACAATTTCATCCCCTGTTTCTTCCGCGACATATTCATTGGCAGGATCGCCAAACCAGACGGTAAGTGTATTTCCTTCTCTATCGTAATAAACTTTTACTTGTGCCATATCTGTGCTCCTTCCTTGATCGCGTCTGTTGGATAAGTCGTGATCAAAAAGCCTGATTCACCTGTTTGTTTGGAAACTGCGCAAATCCATCTCTTTTCACGTTCTGCTTTATAAAATAAATAAACATCCTCATCCGATTTGCTTTGACGAATTTCGTCTGGGTTTTCCAAGGCGTTTCTGACATCATCTTCACGCCCAGACATCACGGGATGTTTTACACTGACAATTAAATCCCAATATCCTTGTGTTACGCGGACATAAAACCCAAGCGGAGTCATCACTTCAAATAAGACATCTTTGTTATCAGTCATATAAATATCCTGCCTTTATTTTACCCTACCAGCCTTCCCCTACACGCGGACATGGCTCCTCATTATTCAGCTTTCCCACCATTGAGATTTATCCACGTCTCAGCACCCTACAATGCGGACAATATGCAAATCGATTCGCCTACTCTTCCGCTATCACTCAGATTTTTTAGATTGAGCGCGCACAACTTTCATTAGCAATATTAGGTAATCGAAATTTCATTTTCCCTATCCTAGCAGAGTGAGGGTCGCTTAGATCGGCTACTGTGATTTTTTACCTTAGGAACAAAGACTGTAGTCTTATTATCTCTTTCCAATTCTTTTAAGATATTTGTTAGTATTTCAGAGAAATCTGGTACAGACTTAATTTTATCTATCACAACTATTTCACTACTCGAAGGTATTAATTTATTTCTCTCACTTTTGTATACTTCTCGCCAATCTCCAACATAATAGTGATACTGGATTTCAGACTTTCTTAAGTTTGGAAAGTTTGACATTACTTTATCTTGGCTTACTCCACTTAAAAAAGGCCATAATGTTATTCGTCTAACAGCCTTTATTGTATTGGAGTATCTACCAAGTTCATCAGGGAGTCTTTCCCATGACTCAAACGCACGGGAAAAGATACTGCGTGGATAAAACCATTCAACATTTTGCTTCGAGAGACTTTTAACACAGGAAAAACAATTAAGTACAACAAGTGTTGTCCCAATTTGTTTCCACGCTACAGAGAATGAAAATGGCCCTTTAGTCCAAATCAATTCTTTATTTCCAAATTCAGTTTGAACCACTTTTTCCATCTGCTCAAAAACTACTGAACATTTTTCAGAGACCGAAAGAACTGAAAACTCGTAACGGGCCCTTTTCCTTGCTTCTGTTTCCTCTGACGTATTAACCGGTTTTTTTGAATACTCTAACCGTGGGAGGCGGGTATATAGCAGTTTTAAGTAAACTTTGAATATTTTCATCTGTTAATTTTGAATTCTGGACACTCGCAAAGTTTTTTACGTCATCAGAAACGCCAAATATTAAATAGCTACTAATGTTTCCATTATTAGCCATTGCACATATATCTTTAACTAACTCAGCCTTTGGGTATTCTAATTTAGAAGCAAACGCATGAGACTCAAACTTGAAATCAACATTCGTTTGCTCCTTATTAACTAAAAGTTTCTTAAATTTTTCATATTCCATGTTTCCTCCCTACCCACCGAATCCCAATTCCTTCATACTCTCTGCTTCACTCTTTTTCCCCTTTCCTCCAAGCAGTTCCTTCCAAAACGCATCATCATACCTGCGTGACTTGACAGGCAGCGGCATCGGCACGCCCCAGCCAAGCAAAAGGACTTCCTCTTTCGGTTGGAGTCGCGCCAGCATACCGCGCAAAGCGTCCCGTCCAGAAAGACCCGAAAGCACGGCTTGAATATCCAGGTCATCGCCGAGCCAGCCGCTGATACGCGTCCCCAACTGACTCATCACCTCGTCATAAATTTGCGACGGGCGCTGGTCCACGATCAGCAGGGTCACATAATATTTGCGCAACTCACGCGCGATGGTCGCGAAGGTCGTCTGCGCCGCCATCTCACGATTCAAAAGTTTATGCGCTTCTTCAACAACGATCACCAACGGCCTTGGCTCACTCTTGCCGTGTGTTCTGAATTCATTGGTCTTCTTTTCCCACGCCGCGCGGATCTTGCGCGTCAACAAATTCGACACTAGCAAATAATCCAGATCGCTTTCGCAGTCGCCATACGAAAGCACCACATGCTGACCATTCTCCAGCGCGTCGATAATATTCTTCACACTGTCCGCGGCGGGCTTCTCAACAATATACGCCGTATTAAACAAGCGACGCAATTTATCATGCAGAGCCTCGGCCGCCATCACATTCGCGCCATGCGCATCCGCCCACGCCGCCACACTATCAGGATGCGGCACCTTCTTGATCTTGCCCTTCTCATCCTCGATCTCCACCTCTTCACGGTTCATGGCCTTGAAGCGCGCAAACCACTCACTCTTAAACGTCCCATACAACGCGTTCAACGTGGTGGGCGTCGTCTCTTTCAGATTCAATTCACGGCTCAACGTTTCAATATCCGCTGTGGATATGTCTCCGGTTGAGATTTCCAAATTAAAATCAGGGACTTGCCCTCTGATGGTTGCTCCTGCTCCCAAGCCGACGATTCGTACCTTCGACTTGAACTTGGTCTTTAATCCCGTAACGGGCTGTTTCGTGTCTGACGCCACATCGTCAAAACCATATTCGTTGTGCATGTCCAACACCAGCACCGAAGCCTTGTTGTAATGCATCAAGCCCGCCAGCACCAAACGCGTCAAAAAAGACTTCCCCGTACCCGTCGCCCCAAACACCCCCGACGACCTCTGCACAAACTTCTCCATATCAATGCAAACAGGATGTCCCTGCTCGCGGGTGTAGCCGATGATAAATTTACCGTCCGCATTCGGGTCGCCAAAGATCTCAGCGATGTCGCCCTCGTTCGCCATCCGCACCTGCGAATGATGCGGCGGAATCGTCTTCACCGGAATCGGGTGTGGAACTTTATCGCCAAGCTTCTTGACCCAAATATCATACTCAGCCGAAGCGGGGTCAGGTCCGCGCTCGAGCATCAAGGCCGGCAGCACTTCGAGATTTGTGTAGAGCGTCTGTCCATGCAAAGCCTTGGCCAACACAGCCGGCAATCGATCAGACTTTTCATCTGCAAACCTATCATCTGTCGCGCCCAGCTGCATATCGGTCACAAGGCCATAGAAATGATAGTCCCCGCTCTCGATCACCACAAACGCCCCCTCCTGCACCGTCAACGGGTCCACTGTAAGACGTACCCGGAAAGACTCCTTGAGTCCGCCGCCAACTACATAGCCGATAATTTTATTTTCCATAATAGCTCCGTTAGATTTTCGATTTTAGATTGATGATTTTTGATTGAGGTGCGCTCGTGCGGTTTTGATGGAGGCGGTGAAAATGGCAACCAGTTCGTCAGCTTCCTTCATCAAGTCTTTGAGTTTTTCGGCGGGAACGATTCCTGCCTCTTGCAGCATTTCCATCCAATACATACATTCATCGGCTTCCTCGAGCGAAATGCCAGCCTTGGCAACAAAGTCAGCTTTTGAACGACCACGACATGCAGCGCGGTAGTTCGCTCCCACCGACAATCCTGATCGCAAAAGTTGATTGCCTATCGTCCTTGCTGTTTGTGTGCCAGGTAAAGACTCTACCAATCGAATCACACGCAACCCGAACTGTTTCGTTCTCTTTTTTAATTCAGCCTCGTTCATTGCAGACTCCTGTGCTTGAAGACCAATCTAAAATCTCCAATCAAAAATCTAAAATACGGTATTCTATCCTTCGTGTTTAATAGGTTTTTGCAAGAATCCCAATACCACCACCGCCGTCAATATCACAAACAAAAACGGAAAAGAATTCTCCAGCACCACCGGCCTTGCATTGGACGGAAACAAGGTCGCTGAGTACGCAAACGAAGCGGATGTGATCAACACGATGGAAAGTATCTTCGCCCACAGCGCATCGCGCACATCCTGAGCGGACATAACCAACACGAACGGCGCAGCGAGCAGCGGCAGGTTGTAATCATGGCTGATAGCGGGGAGCATTAATCCCCCGATCAGGCAGGCCATTAATAAACTGGCATTGATTCCTTTTTCATTTTGAAAATATGCTTTGCCGAGAACGATAAAGAAACAAGCAAAGAAATATAGATACAGAAAACGCTCAAGCCAGCCCGGCGCGGACGCAAGATTGGCAACGAAAGCGTAGATCGAGTGGTTATACATCAACTCGTGGGTGGCGCCGCTTTCGATGATGTGACTAAAGAACAGGGCGAAGTAGGAATATCCCAGCAGGAAAAGCAGGGCAATGTTTGCAATACCCAACGCCGCAAACCGTTTGATAATTCCCTGCCAATCACGCCAGTCGTCCACGAACATCACGACAAAAATAGCGGGGAAGAGTTTAAGCTGAATGGCGATGCTGAATAAAATATAAGCAAAGATTCGATAAGACGGAAATTTATGAAAAATATAAATCGCCGCAACAGTCAACATCATCGCGATGGTATAGAACTGCCCCGTTTCCAACTCGAATTGCAGTCCATACGAAAAGATGGAGACGGCAAAAACAAAAAAGATCAGCAGGCGGTCTTCCTTCTTGCGCATCCACAGCGGAAGAAAAAGATTCAGAAGCAGGTAACTCGTCAGCGTGAGGGCTGTCACCGTGTAAAAATTAGCAGGATAACGTAACAGCAACAAGGGTGTGAAAAGAACCGTGGTCAGGGCGGGGAAAATATACTTCGGTTCACGTCCGCCCTCGAACCAGACGCGGATGTGGTCGAGAGTCAGGCGGGTATCGAAGCCGATATGTTCGCGCTCGGGTAAATATCCGCCGGGATAGTGAAAACGGCCTTCGGGATTTAAGAAAGTGGGGAAAATAAAAAATGCAAAATACGCGATGACAAAACCCAGCACGACCCATGTAAACACGGGTTGATTAAGAATCCTGTCGGCCAATCCGCGCCAAAAATTTGCGGGGAGCGAATGCCCATTGCGCTGACTGATAAAAAGCCCCACACCCAACAAAACGATCAGCACGCCAACTTCTGCGGCGATGATTTGCACAGCGGGAATACCGCCCCGCTTCCCCAACCCGATAAAATCAGCGAGAATGGAAAGCGCGGTGAGCAGTGTGCCAAAGATAATTAGCAGGACGGGGAATTTATTTTTCATAAAATTTATTCACCACAAAGGAGCACAAAGGTTTAATGCTCTTTCCTTGGTGTCCCTTCGTGACACTTTGTGGTTTAAAGGTTTTTTTAAGCAACCTCGCTCAAAGCTCCCAGCACAGACATCAATGTCGGGTAATCATCACGCAGCAATGTGATCACTTCCTGAGTCGCAGACTCGATCCACTTTCCACTTTCCGCGCCTCTGGCTTTGCCTGCCTGCAAAATATGCGCCGCGAGTACTTCGCCCACAGGTACATCCTTACCATTCAATATGTGACGGAAATACCCGAAGCGCTCGGTGAAGCGTGCAATATCTTTATCATCGCATAAATAAATTACATCCAAACTCAAGGGCGGACGTGGCGGCAGCAGATGATGCACCTTTCCATCCTGTTCATAGCCCACGGCCAGCACAGACATTTCAACGGGCACAATACGGCGCTCACGGTTGTCTTTCATCACTTCCGCGCTGACATTATCCGCGGTGACAAGTTGGCGCACCAGCCCGTCATCGTCAATGTGAATATCGTGGATCAGGCCGTACACTTGATAGCCCTCCCCCAACGGAGCGCGGACCAATGCGCCAAAGGCCGGCACGGTCAATTGAGATACACGGCAGCCGGCGATGAAGCCAGTTGTCCCTGCACGAAGTAAACGTCCGATTTCGATTTGTTGTGTCATTGTTGCATTCTCCGTAGGGGCGGGGCTTGTCCCCGCCCGTTATTGTTGCATATATACAAGGACGACCACAAGGGTCGCCCCTACGATTACATTCTTGTTCTGCCCTGCAAATCCTTTGCCGATTGCTTATTCGAACCATCGTCCATGTCTTCGCCCTGATTGCGTAATTCCATGGACAGCATTTGCTCGATCTGCTGTTTCTCTTCCATTTTGACAACGGCGGTTTCGTGTGCGCGATGCAATAAATATGGATAGGGCTTGCTGCCCATCATGCGGCATTGCTCAACCAAAACGCTGTGCAATAGATCCAATTTTGTCTTATCGTCTGCCACCCATTTGGGGATTTCAACCCGCACAGGCCAGGGGTGTCCTTCCGTGCCAACATTAAGATAGAAGAAGTGCAATGAGAGCACGCCTGTATATTTTTTTTCAGAGCTGGATTGAATCCCAAAGACGGCCGAGCGGTGACCGGGCGGCAGCAGCGGATTTTTATGCTCGCCATATAACCAGCGGTCACTCACGCCACGCAGCGGGTGGAATTCTTTCATCTTTTGAATTTGTTCATGGTCGGCTTTTGCGATCTCAAGCAGACGTATTACTAGGTCGGCGGAGGGTTTATCTACATAACCGGCTGTGACCACTCCGCGCTCTTGCAAGCGGGAGAGTACACCGAGATATTTTCGAACGACTTCATCATACGAATTCGCATCTTCGCCTTTTGCGCCCCATAATTCAATTGGACCATCGGTGAAGGTAACCACGGAACCCTTCAAGCCTTTGGATAATTTCTCCAGCTTGGTGCGCTCGTCGAGGTCACGTTTTAAGGCCACCATACCGTCAGACATGGGAAAGCCGTTTGGCAAAAGGGCGTCGCCGTAGAGCAATTCGGTATCGGTAAAAATTTCGGGCGTTTCGCCTGAGTTAAGTCTCATCTGGATCGCGCCCACGTTGACCACGCAAAACTGGATCGCGGCGTGACGATCAGGGTTGATCTGCGAACCGTCAGCGGCGATTAATGTCACATCGGAGGCAGGAGCAGGCGCGGGGTAGGAGGATGCGAGATTCTCATTAACCGGGTAAGCACAGCGGATGTTGGGGTCGGCCTGTTTGGCAGAGTCCACTTTGGCGCGCAGCGCATCCAATTGAGAATCATAAAGGCCAACAACTCACGCGCCGATGCTTGCGCCTCTTCTTTTTTCTTACGGCGTTCCTTCGCGTTTTTACCGATCTCTTTTATTTGAACGAATATTTGCTGGTAGTCTATTGGCATGTTTTTTCCATTAGAACATTTGTGCAAAATTTTAGCCGTAAACAGGCTAAAATACAAGTATGCGATTCGGGAACTTTTTTTTAGGCCCGTCGTCATTAGAGCAACACCATATATCAAGGAGATTTAAAATGCGTACAAAATTTTTAGTTTTTGCAGTTTTGGCCTTTGCCCTCGTGCTAAGCGCCTGCGGCCCAACCACCATCAATCAGGAAGCTCAACCCGTCAGCCGCACCATGAACGTCAACGGGGTCGGCACCGCTTATCTAACACCTGATATTGCCTACATCTACATTGGCGTACACAATGAAGGCGCAACCGCCACTGAAGCCGTGGATGCAAACAAAGTACAGACCAAAGCCGTGCTTGATGCGCTCAAGAAAGCCGGCGTAGCCGATAAAGATCTGCGCACTACAAATTTCAGTATCTATCCTTCGCAGCAATACGGGCCAGATGGCACAGTCATCGGTACGATCTACATGGTCGATAATACGGTCTATGTCACTGTGCGCGATCTCGATGGCCTTGGCAACCTGCTCGATGACACCATCAGCGCCGGCGCCAACAGCATCAACAGCATTCAATTCGACGTGGCCGATAAAGCCGCCGCAATAAAGGAAGCCCGCGCCAATGGCGTGGCAGATGCCAAAACACAGGCTCAGGAATTAGCTGACGCCGCGGGCATTACCCTCGGTGAAATTCAAAACATCAGCTATTACGATAACAGCCCCTACCCCGTAGCGGATGGAAAGGGCGGCGGTGCATTCGCTGCGGATTCCTCCGTCTCGATCCAACCCGGCCAGTTGACCATTTCCGTCTCGGTCAGCATTACCTACGCGATCAAATAACGCTTCACACTTAACGTTGAACCTGCTCCTGTTTCGAGGAGCAGGTTCTTTTTTTTAGCCCCTTCGGATCGCGGACTTCAGTCCGCGTTTTATGTGCCAACGAAAAGATCATGTCATCCCTTCGGGATTTGTGAAATTCTTGCATCACATCTATAATCATTTCACTCCTTCGGAGTTACATTTGCATAAAGTAAGTTGATCATTGAGATACAGGCCAGTCTCCCCCAAATGCGATGCTCGTCGCATTCGGGGGAGATGCCGCAAAGCGGCAGGGGGGCAGGTTATAATCTCGAAATCATTCTCGCTTAAGGAGCTACAACATGCTTAAAGTTGGATACATCGGTCTCGGATTAATGGGCAAATCGATTGCCCGCAATATTCTTAAAGCTGGCTACCCGGTTGTGGTCCACAACCGCTCACGCGCCGCCGTGGACGAACTCGTCGCAGAAGGTGCAATCGCCGCATCGTCACCGGCCGTGGTCGCCGCACAAGTGGACATTATCTTCACCAACCTGCCCGATTCGCCGGATGTTGAAAAAGTAGTATTGGGTGAAAGAGGCATCATCGAAGGCGCCCACGATGGACTGATCGTGATCGACAACTCCACCATCAAGCCGGCCACCGCGCGTTTGATCGCAGAAAAACTCGCCATGAAAGGCATCTACTCGCTCGATGCGCCCGTCTCCGGCGGTGACATTGGCGCGCGCAATGCCACATTAACCATCATGGTCGGCGGTGACGCATCTGCGTTAGAGAAGGTGATGCCAGTGCTTCAAGTCATGGGCAAGACCATTACCCATGTCGGCGATGCGGGTGCGGGGCAGGTGGCGAAGGCCGCCAATCAAATCATGGTCGCGGCGCAAATGGTTGCCATGGGCGAGTTACTCGTCTTCGCAAAGAAAGCCGGTGTGGACCCGCGCAAAGTAGTAGACGCGATCAAAGCCGGCGCCGCGCAATGTTGGGCCTTGGATATCAAAACGCCGCGCCTGTTCGATGGTAACCGTGAACCAGGATTTAAATCCTATATGCAATTAAAAGATATGAACATTGTTTTCGAAACTGCGAAACAATACAACGTCCCGATTTCGGCAACCGAAGAGAACACAAAGCTCTATCAGCAAATGATCGAGATGGGCATGGGCGAGCTGGATAATTCCGCGGTGCATCTTTGAGTTTTGTGCCTTCGTGGTCAAGATATGATGGACATAAATCACCCCGCACCAGACTTTGAATTGCCCGACCTTAACGGCGGGCTTCATCGTTTAAGCGACTATCGCGGAAAGATCGTCATCGTTAACTTTTGGTCGTGTGAATGTCCGCATTCAGAGCGGACGGATAAGGCGATCATGGCGATGTTCGTGCAGTGGCGCGACGATGTGGTAATGCTGTCGATTGCGGCGAATCGAAGCGAGAATGTTGAGGCGGTGAAAACTGCCGCTGACGCCCGCAGCCTGCCAACGGTCCTGATCGATGCGCTGTGTGTCGTCGCGGATTTATATGAAGCACAGACAACTCCGCACGTATACGTCATCGACCGGGATGGAATCCTACGCTACCGTGGCGCAATTGACGATGTCACCTTTCGCCAGCGGACTCCATCCCGCTTCTTTCTGGACGAGGCGGTTGAGTCGCTGCTCGAAGGGCATTTGCCCGCGCTGACGGAATCTCCGGCATATGGCTGCGCCATTGTGCGAGAAGTTTGATAGAATCAAATCGTGATCGAATTAAAGCAACGAGTCAGTTTAATCAATAAGATCCATCTTTTCAATGGCTTGAAAGAGGATCAGCTCGCAGGTATCGCCGTCAAATTTGACGAGCGCGAAATACCTGCCAGCCAAATTGTATTTAAACGGGGAGATAAGCCCGATGGTTTTTATATTGTTTTCAAAGGCAAAGTAAACATCACCCGTCCCGGCACTGGAAAAGATCAGGATGTATTCATCTGGCTGACAGCCGGAGATTACTTTGGCGAGGAAGCATTGGTGGAGAATCGCACGCGCTCGGCAACGATCACCGCCGCTGAAGATACCACCCTGCTTTTTCTAACACGCGCTCATTTTGAAGAACTGTTTTCAAAATATCCAAACCTGAAGCCAAATTTTCTAGTTGCGATTAAAAGCCATAAACTCGCGCGTTCAATAAAATTCTCATGGCTTGGGCCAAAAGAGATCATTTACTTTGTAGCACGCAGACACAAACTGCGCTTATATCAGTCACTGGTTGTGCCTGTCCTGTCCTTGATCGTACCGATCGGATTGTTCTTTTGGGGCACATTGGTCAGTGCGGTAACTCCGCTCGCGCTGGCTGCCATTTCACTGATCTTTATTCTTGGCTGGATAACCTGGAACACGATCGACTGGAGCAATGACTATTACATCGTTACCAACCAGCGCGTGATCTGGCTCGAAAAAGTGATCGGCCTGTACGATAGCCGCGAAGAAGCGCCATTAAGCACGATCCTCTCGGTGGGCGTGGAAACCGATCAACTGGGACGTATGCTGGATTTCGGCAATGTGATCGTGCGTACCTTTGTAGGCCGGCTTGAATTTGATTATGTAGACCATCCCAATCAGGCCGCGGAAATGATCCGCGAATATTGGGAGCGTGTAAAATCTGTGCTCACGGTTTCGCAAAAAGAAGTGATGAACAACACCATCCGCCAAAAGTTGGGATTGCCCGTCGACAAGAAGCAGCTCCCCGATCTGCCGCCGATTGTCACGGTCAGCAAAGACCTCGCACATCTGCCGCTCTGGTGGGTGGCATTTCTCAGTCTGTTCACTTTACGTGTGGAAGATGCGGGCAAGGTCATTTATCACAAACACTGGATCGTATTATTGCAGCAGGCCTGGCGGGCGATGGCATTTCTCCTTGGCATGATCGCTCTTTAAATCTGGCGCGGAGTATTTCTTTGGAATTCCGAAACCGCATCTTTCCTATATAGAAACGCCAAAGACGCGCTTCGCCCTGACACGATCATGGTTGCGCTGCCCATGCTTTCCCTGCCCTTTATCGCCTGGCTGGTCTGGGAATACGTGGACTGGAAGAATGATATCTTTATGATCACATCAGATGAAATCTTTGATATCGACCGCAAGCCTTTCGGCAAGGAAGAAAAACGCGCAGCGCAAATAGAGAGTATATTGAATACGTCCTATACCCGCGAAGGAATCATCGCGTATATGTTCAATTACGGCACGGTCAAGATCACAGTGGGCGGCGCGCAATTTGACTTTCAAGATGTAGCCGACCCGGCCGGTGTGCAGGCGGACATCAACCGCAGACGCATGGTGCGTATCGCCAAAAAGAATGAAGATGCCGGCAAGGATGACCGCGAACGTTTTGCAACATGGATCGCCGCTTATCATGAAAACGCGGACTCATTCAAGAAGCCGATCATTGTCCCGAAGGATGATGAGAAAAAAAGTAGTGAAAAGTAATCAGTTATCAGTGGGCGTTATGTGACGCCAAAATTACAAAAAAAGGAAATAACCAGTATGACATTAAGACCTATCGTAACCCTGCCTGATCCAGTTTTAAAGCGCAAGGCAAAACCAGTTACAAAATTTGACAAAGACCTGCAAACGCTGATCGACGACATGATCGAAACCATGCGCGATGCGCCGGGCGTGGGGCTGGCTGCGCCGCAAGTCGATATTTCAGAACAGTTGATCGTTGTTGAATATTCAGAAGAGGACGATGACGAAGACACCGAAGAAGAGGCTGAGGCGAAACCCAAAAAACTCTATGTGATGATTAATCCGGTCATCGTGAAAGCCTCGGAAGAAAAAGTTGTGGGCGTGGAAGGTTGCTTATCCATCCCCGGCATTCAAGGTGACGTGGAAAGATACGAAGCCATTCAAGTCAAAGGATTGAACCGCTTCGGCAAGCCGCAAAAAATCAAAGTGAATGGTTGGATGGCACGCATCTTCCAGCATGAGATCGATCATTTGAATGGTATCCTCTTCACAGAAATTGCCAGCCGCCTGTGGAAATTCCCGCCAGACGAAGAAGAACACGAGCTTTAACTACTTTGTCGAAAAAGGTCGAAGGTCTTGTGACTTTCGACTTTTGACTTTTGACTCGCCTAATCATGTATCTCAAACACTTATCACTGACCAACTTTCGCAGTCTTACCCGTCTGGATATTGAACTGCCGCGAAGAGAAACCCCGCCAAAAAACGGCGGGGTTGTTTTGCTTGTCGGTGAAAATGCACAGGGCAAGACCAGCGTACTCGAAGCCATTTATTTTCTGGCAGCATTTACATCCTTTCAAACGCATGTGGATCGGCAGATCGTTAACTTTCATGAGGCCAAGAATCCGCTGGCAGTGACACGGCTTGTGGCCGATTATCAGCGCGGAAAAATAAAGCATCGCCTCGAAGCGCGTCTGATCCTTGAGCCGACCGGCGTCAACGGGCAGCGCTTGCGCAAGGAAGTGTTGCTCGATGGCGCGAAGAAACATGTCAGCGATATTATGGGACATTTCAACGCGGTCATCTTTGTGCCGCAAATGTCGCAGATCATTGAAGGCGGACCTGACGAACGCCGACGTTATCTCAACCTTGCACTGGCGCAGGCTGTCCCGGCTTATGCGCGGGCCTTGAGCGAATACAACCAGGCACTCACCCAACGCAACGCACTTCTCAAAGCGCTGAGTGAACGCGGCGGAAACAGCGACCAGCTTCAAGTGTGGGATGAAACGCTGGTAAAACTTGGGGCGCAAATTATTTTGTGGCGCATCCAGGCTGTGCAGGAGATCGAACGTTTCGCGTCCCGCATCCATCATGAGTTGACTCGCGGCAACGAAGTGCTGCGCCTCGCCTATGAGCCGGCTTTTGATCCGCTACCGAAACCTGAAATGCAATTGGGATTAAAACTCGATACGCCGATCGATCGCTCCAGTTTGGAACTCGATGAAATTCAAAAAGGATTTCTCGCGCGATTGAAAGCGATTCGTAGTGAAGAGATCGCGCGCGGCGTGACGACGATTGGTCCGCACCGTGATGACTTGCGCTTCATCATCAACAAAGCCGATGTCAGCGATTACGGTTCGCGCGGACAACTGCGCACGACCCTGCTCGCACTCAAACTCGCCGAAGTGGAATGGATGAAGGAACGCACCGGTGAGTGGCCGGTCATTTTGCTCGATGAAGTCATGGCCGAGTTGGATGTCCACCGCCGCGCCGATTTGTTGAAATATGCAAGCAAGAGCGAGCAGGTTTTATTCACCACCACCGACACAAAATTATTTACCCCCGAATTCGTTGAACAATCACAGATCTGGGATGTCAGCGGCGGCGTGGTGCAGCCGAGAAAGTAAAATATTTACATCCTGAGCGGAGGGCTGAGCGCTCTTGCACTTTGCGAAGCCCGCAGTCGAAGGACGAAATCTCGAAAACAATTATTTATCTTGAAAACTTACATCCTTCGGCTTCGCCGCAAAGTACATCGGCTCCGCTCAGGATGTAGAACTCTTGAAGTAAAATAACCCCCATGCCAAATATCCTCGTCATCGGTTCACTTAATGCAGACCTCGTGGTACGCGCGCCGCATTTTCCTCAGCCCGGCGAAACCATCAGCGGGGACGACCTGCATATCATCCCCGGCGGCAAGGGAGCCAATCAAGCCGTGGCCGCCGCGCGACAGGGCGCAAGCGTGGCCATGCTCGGGCGCGTGGGAAACGACAGCTTCGGCCCCTTTCTTTTAGACAGCCTCAAATCAGACTCAGTAGATATCACCCACGTCCACACAGATGACTCCGCCACCGGCACAGCCATCATTGTCGTGGATGCCAACGGGCAGAATAGCATTGTCTTGTCCGCGGGTGCGAACGGCAAAGTTTCACCCGCGGATGTAGACCACGCATCTGACTTAAGCCCGAGCCTGATTCTGCTTCAACTGGAAATCCCCACGCTGACAGTTCTCCACGCCGCGCAGGTTGCGAAACAAAATAACATTCGCGTCATCCTCAACCCCGCCCCTGCAAAATCCCTGCCCGATGAATTGATCGCGCTGGTTGATTTCATCATCCCCAACGAAACCGAATTAAGTCTATTAACCGGCTTGGAAGTGAAAGATATTTCATCCGCCGAACAAGCCGCAAAAATTTTGTTGGATCGCGGCGCAAAGCATGTGATCGTCACCCTCGGCAGCAAAGGCGCATTATTTGTATCTGACAAACAAGTGACTCACATCGAAGCCTATTCCATCAACGTTGTCGATACCACCGCCGCCGGAGATGCCTTCATCGGCGGTTTTGCATCTGCTTTATTGCGCGGACTTGAAATCGAAGAAGCCGTGAAATACGCCAACGCTTGCGGCGCACTGGCCGCCACAAAATTCGGCGCACAGCCTTCATTACCCACAAAAGAAGAAACAGAAAAATTTATATCGTAGGGGGGGGCCCTGTGTGGGCGCCCCCTCGGGCCCGCGGGGCGGCGGGGGGTGTGCCAAAATGGGCAGGCACGAGGCCTGCCCCTACGGGAACGGGAATACGAATATCACAATAGGACATTATGAATCCAACACGAATCATCATTGACACCGACCCGGGCGTGGACGATGCGCTCACCTTCCTTCTCGCGCTTGCTTCTCCTGAGATTCAACTCGAAGCGCTGACCACTGTCTGCGGTAACATCGGCATCGACAAAACCACACGCAACGCGCTTTCCGTTTTGGAACTGGCACATGCCAGCCACATTCCCGTCGCACGCGGATGTGCGGATCCAATGCTAAATAAACTTGGAAACTCAGGTGATGCCGTACATGGCACCAGCGGAATTGGCAAATCAAATCTGCCGGAGCCAAAGACTCAACCGATTGAACAGCACGCAATCGATTATTTGATCGAGCGGATTCTGGCCGAGCCGCAGCAGATCAGTCTGTATACCATCGGACCCATGACCAATCTTGCGCTGGCGATCCGCAAAGATCCACGCATTGTGCCGGCCTTGAAGGAAGTTGTCATCATGGGCGGTTCGCTCCGGGCAGGCGGAAATATCACACCGCAGGCCGAGTTCAACATCCACGCGGACCCGCACGCGGCGCATGTTGTCTTTCATTCAGGAATTCCAATTACATTGATTCCACTAGACGCCACTTATAAATGTCTGCTTACTTCTGCTGATATTGAACGCTTAAACAAGATCAAATCCCCCATCGCCAGATTTGTCGGTGATGCGACTGCGATCTATATGGATTTCTACAAGAAATACGAAGGCTTCGATGGCTGCGCTTTACACGATCCGCTGACATTGGCGGTCATCATCGCGCCTGAGTTGTTCACTTTTGAAAATCACTACATCGATGTGGATATTTCCACTGGCGTTTCCATGGGAAATACCTTCGCCGATTTTATGAAGGTCACGAAAAAACCTGCCAATATAAAAGTTGCGCTCAACGTACGCGGACGCGACTTCGTTGAATTATTCCTTGAAAGGATGGAAACGCTCAGCCGTTCCATTGCGGATTAACAACCATGCCCAAACATATTATTTTAGACACCGACCCCGGCATAGATGATGCGCTTGCAATTCTGCTTGCGCTCGCTTCGCCCGAAATTGTGCTCGATGGCATCACAGCGATTCATGGAAATGCGTCCACGGCGCAGGTGACGACAAATGCGCTTTCGATTTTGGAACTGGCAAAGGCAGGTCATGTGCCTGTTTACAAAGGCTGCGAGATTCCGCTGGTGCAGCCTTCGCTGCTCAGCCCTGAGACGCACGGCAACACCGGCCTGGGCTATGCGAATCTGTCAGCACCGCAGAATCAGGCCCGGGCGCAGCATGGATGCGATTATCTGATCGAGCAGATCATGTCACATCCAAAGGAAATCACATTGGTGGCGATCGGTCCGCTGACGAATGTCGCGTTGGCGATTCGCAAAGAGCCGCGCATTGTGGAAAATGTCAAAGAGGTGTTTATCATGGGCGGGGCGATTCGTCATCAGGGCAACACCACGCCGCTGGCCGAATACAATACCTATGTGGACCCGCACGCCGCGCACATGGTTTTTCATTCGGGTATGCCGATGACTCTCACGCCGCTGGATGTGACCTATCAATGTATTTTTTCTAAAAGAGGATTTGGATCGATTGCTGAAAATTGATTCACCGATCACAAAATTCATCGCGGACTCAACCCGCTTTTACATGGAGTTTCACGATGAATATCAAAAGATCGACGGCTGTGTGATCAACGATCCGATGACTCTGGCGCTGACCTTCATGCCCGAGATTTGTGATTACGAAAATCTGTATGTGGATGTGGATATTTCAACCGGCGTTGGGCTGGGAAATACCTTCGCAGATTTTTATAACTATGAGAAAAAAGCTCCGAACATGAAAGTGGCTTTGGGCGTGCGCCCGCGCATGTTCATGGAGTTATTTTTGGAAAGAATGGAAAAACTGGCCAAGTCTCTCTCGTGACCATTCAGGTTAAAAAGTGTTATTATGGAAAAGTAAAAAGCATTTCATCAATCATTTCACTCGGAGGATAACATGCTCGAAAAGATCAAGAATAATTTCAACACACAGACCTGGGTACTCATCCCAATCGCCATCGCCATCAATATCGCCATAGGCCAGATCGTGCTCTTGCTCAAATTACCCGTGTTCCTCGATTCCATTGGCACAGTTTTGGTGGCTGTATTGTGCGGCCCATGGGCCGGCGCACTGACCGGTATGCTTTCAAATATTATTTGGGGTATTGCCATTGATCCGGGCGCTTTGCCCTGGTGGCCTGTGGCCGCGATGATCGGTTACATGGCCGGACGCATGGCGCAGTGGGGTTTCTTCAAATCCTGGTGGAAGGTGGTTGTCACTGGTTTTGTTGTGGCGCTGACCGCCGCGATCGTTTCCACCCCGATCGCTGTTTATCTGTTCGGCGGCATTACCGCCAGCGGATCATCCTTCATCACCGCTTATTTGCTCCAGACCGGTCAGGGCATTTGGTCGGCAGTGGTCAGCACCAGCTTCCTCACCGAACCCGTGGATAAGATCACCACGGCCATGCTCGCATTCGCAATTATTCAGGGTTTGCCCAAGCGCACCATTGGCGGATATCCCAAGGCGGAACAGGCAGCTGTTGAAGGCGGCACAAGCCAGAATCAATTGTATATTGCTGTCGGTGTCGTTGTGGTTCTCGTTTTATTCGCGGCTTTCATGCTGCGCAATATTCTCGGCGGATAGTTAATAGTTAGAAAGACTTCGGAAGTCTTTTTTGAGGACTCTATAATCCAGACGAATCAAAGCAGACTTCCGAAGTCCTGTGTTTTATGTGAAAGAGACCGGCTTTTAGCCTGGTCTCTTTTTTGTTTCGAGTGAGATTTCCTACGCTCAATCCGCGCCCCAGCCGACTTTAATCGGCTTCGTACGTGCGGGGATAACCATACCATGGATAGTTTGGAACTGAAATGATCTCGATTCTTTCTTAACTGAAAACTGATTCTGTTTCAAATGATTTTTTCTCCCCTGCATCCCCGCCCGATGATAAATCATCGGGCTATTCCTACGAAGCCCGCTCAGGCGGACTAAATTTAATGAGAATAAAAAAATTCGCGTAATTCGCCTTATTCGCAAATTCGCGTTAATGGTTTGTGGCAGCTTAAAACATACATCGCTACTAAATTTTTTTGTGGTTTATAATCGGCACTTATGCATGAGCGACTTTCATTTTATATCAAACGCGACAGCGTAATCCACGATCTCAATCCGCTCACAAAATTGACGCTGGTGCTTGCGCTGATCCTGATCGCCTTTGTCAGTCCCTGGTATTGGACGCCGCATTTATTGGTATTGATCGCGATCATCCCATTAAGTTTCACTGGCAAAGTAGCGCCCGAGTTTTTCAAAACAGCGTTCCGCCTCATCCTGCCCGCTGCCGGATTCCTGTTTCTAATGCAGGCGTTCTTTCAACCGGTTGGGGAAACCGTGATCTTCAAATTTTATTTTTTGGATGTCACACAGGAAAGTATGCTGTTCGCATTCAGGAACGCGATGCGTGTCATCGTCATGGTTTCCGCGTTCACCTTTCTACTGCTCACCACTCACCCCAGTGAATTAATGTCCGACCTGACACGGCGCGGTCTGCCCGGTCAATTTGCATACGTCATTATTTCAACTCTGCAAATTCTGCCGCAAATGCAAGCCAAAGCACAGACCATCATCTCGGCTCAACGCTCCCGCGGACTGGACACAGAAAGCACCTTCATTAAAAGAATGGGCTCGCTCACTCCGCTGATTGGCCCGTTGGTTTTTGGCTCACTGGCCGAAGTAGAAGAGCGTGCAATTGCGATCGAAGCACGCGGCTTTACATCGAAAAAAGTAAAAACATCCCTGTATGAAATTCCTGATCACAAATCAGATCAGATCATCCGCTGGGTTCTCATCCTCCTCGTCATCGTTTCCATCGCGCTAAACCTATGGCCTTCATAAATCTTCAAAACGTCACCTATCAATATCCGCTTACCAAAACGCCTGTTTTGCAAAATATAAATTTGCAAATTAACGAAGGTGAGTTCGTCGCGGTCATCGGGCCGAACGGCGCGGGCAAGTCTACGCTGTGTTATGCGCTGGCGGGTTTTGTTCCGCACTTTTTCAAGGGCGAGATCAGCGGAAGCATCGAAGTGGCCGGCATGGAATCAAGCAAGTCCACGCTCGATGAGTGGGTGCTGAATGTGGGCCTCGCGTTTCAAAATCCATTCAACCAGATTTCCGGCGCAAAATATACGGTCTTTGAAGAGATCGCATTCGGGCTGGAAAACAGCGGCGTGCAGCGCGAAGAAATGAAAGTCCGCGTGGAGGAAGCCATGAAGTTGACCGACATCAGCGATCTGGCGGATCGCTCGCCCTATTCACTCTCCGGCGGACAACAACAACGCGTCGCTCTGACCTCGATCCTGGTCATGCAACCCAAGCTGCTCGTGCTCGACGAACCGACCTCGCAAATGGACCCGATCGGCACACGCGAGGTCTTCAGCGTGGTGCGCAAGATGGCCGAAGGCGGCATGACGGTGGTGATGGTCGAGCATAAAATGGAATGGATCGCGCAATTCGCAGATCGAGTCATCGCTTTGAAAGACGGTCAAGTTCTGCTCGAAGGCAAACCCAATGAAGTATTAACTTCAAATATTCTGGCTGAAAATGGATTCGGGGTTTCACGTTACACGTCCACGGCCAGAGAAGCGAAGAAGCAGGGACTATGGAAGAAGGAAAATTTACCAGTCACATTGGATGAGGCTGTGGAGGGATTTGTGAAACGTGATGAGTGAAACGTAAAACAAATTACGTATCACGTTTCAGTAAAATAATTATGAAAATACAAATTAAAGACTTACGTTTTACCTATCCTACGGGGCTTGAAGCTCTGCGTGGCATTTCGTTGTCGATTGAGGCGGGCGAGCAGGTTGCGATTGTGGGTCAGAACGGCGCGGGCAAGACTACGCTCGTGAGACACTTTAATGGGTTGTTGCAACCAGCTAGCGGGTCGGTCATGATCGGTGACTGGGACACGAAAAAAACTTCAGTGGCGAAATTAGCGTCACGAGTCGGGTATGTCTTCCAGAATCCTGATGAGCAATTATTCTCAAAAGATGTGGCGACAGAGATCAGGTTTGGTCCGCGCAATTTGGGATATTCAAAAGAGAAAATAGATGAGTTGGTCACGCGCGCGCTTGCGTTGACCGAGTTGAGCGACAAGACCGAAACCAATCCCTACGACCTCTCACCCACCTGGCGCAAGATGGTGGCGCTGGCATCTGTGATCGCGATGGATACGCCGATCGTTATTTTCGATGAACCCACCACCGGGCAGGATGCAGTCAATGTGGCGCGGATCGCGCATGTCATCGCGGAACTGCGCAGGGAAGGCAAGACGGTCATTACGATCACGCATGACATTGATTTTTGCGCCGAGAATTTTGAGCGTGTAATTGCATTATCAAAAGGACAAATTTTGCTGGATGGCCCGGCGCGCGAAGTTTTGGGTCAGGAGGAAATTTTGGCGCAGACCTATGTTGACCCGCCGCAGTTGACAAGGCTGGGGAAAACGCTTAGGGTTAAAAGAAACCGTTAGAAATCAGAACGAGTTTTTGAGTGCAATGAGAAAATAACAAAACGCGGACTTCGGTCCGCGTTTTGTTATTTTGGATAAACCACTAACTCTTCATAGCCAGAGTCGTTTTCCAGCAATTCACGTTTATAGATAACATCTTCAAGGACGGCCAGAACGATCTCGGCGGTTGTGTAGATTTTGCAGCCTGAAACGAGGTGACCGCCGATGGTCACGCCATCGCCATCGGATATGGCGATGTGGATGTGCGAGCCATTCGTTGAGACAGTGCCGGTCATAGAAACGATCTCGAAGTGGCCTTCGTATTCATTGTAATAACTGCGGTTGGCAAGGCGCAAGGTGGCATGCGTTAAACTCCCGACAGAGGAGAGTACGCAGCCCGCTTGAATATGCTGTTCGGAAACAAAATTTTCAATTGAGTCGAATAAGTCCGCGCCGGGTTTTAGACGAAAAGTATGCGTTTTCATTTGAGCCTCTTTGTGCATTTATGGTAAATAAAAAGGACATAAAATGCATTTTTATTGCACTCATGTCTTTTGATGTTTTAGAAGATGTTTTCTACCAGAGTGGAAAACCGATCAACGCTGTCAGCCAGACAATCATCGGCGGGTAGATCTGCAAACCGATCAAGGCAACGATGGTACCTAAAATTGCACCGGCAATTACATCTGAAAGGTAATGTACGCCCATGGCTACGCGGGCTAAAGATACCAGCGGCGCCCAAACCCAAAGAACAGTGGCAAGCCAGAGCGGGGCAAGAGCCGAGCCGAGGACTGCGATCAGGAATGCACGGGCGGCATGTCCAGATGGAAATGAATGCGGGTCGGTGTTGCGATAAATTCCGCCCCACTCACCTTGCGGCCTTTCCCTGCGGACTAGAAACTTAATGGCAAGCACAACGCCGGCCAAACCCAGAATCCCAAAAAACTCAACGACTTCCCATTGCTTCCAGGCTGAATTGCTGAAAAACCATAACAGGATGATCGCCGCCGCCCAGAACCATGAGTCACCGGAGTGTGCAAGGAAAGCGGCAAGGTTTCGCAAAAGACCCGGCTTCTCAGCCACACGCAGTTGACCGGAGAGTCGGGCATCGAGTTCGAGTAAAGAACGAAAACTCATTTTGTCTTTGCCTTCGTTCTAAGCTGCACGCACTTTGGGTGATGTGGATTTTTTAACGCTGCGGATTTTTTCACCACGGCAGATTCTTTTTTATTTTGACGCGCAAGGTCTTCGCGCATGATTTCCAATTGATGCGGTTTATCCACATCCATGCCGGGTTCGGCATGATCCCAAAGAATGGCGCGGCCTTTGATACCGATGCGTTGAGAGGCGCGTTCCACCATGCCTTGTAAAGTTAATTGGCGGGTAAATAATTGAAAAAGTGTATCCCAGCCGATGACAGCCGCCGATGCGAGCGGACTCTTACGGTTGCCGATTAACGCTTCCCAGGTTTCAAGATGCTCAGTGACCTGATTAACATGAATGATGTTCATGTCCGCACCGCAGACCTGCATATCTTTTAATTTTGTATAGGTCCGGTTGGATGTGGGATAACGTGACTCCATCACTTCCTGCGGACATACGCCATAATAAATATCGTCTTGTGTTTCCATGGCAGTCTTAACCAGCCAATCCACCATTTCGCCTTTGATCGCGGGAATATCAGAAGAAACGATCAGTACATATTCGCTCTTTTTATTTAATTCAATGGATTTCTTCACACCTGTGACAATGTTTGCCAGCATCCGCCCCTGATTGGATACGTAATGCAAAGGCTTCTTGCAAGTCAGTCCGCTCTTTGCAGTCAAACCAATGACGATCACATTTTCCACTTTTTTGGAATCACTCAATGCATCCAAAACCCACTGCACCATGGGCTTGCCTGCAACATCAATCAAGGCCTTGGAGTTTCCGTTTGAGTAGGCATACAAGGGATCACGAGCTTGCGGAATTCCGCCTGCGGTTACGATCGCATCCATAATTTAATTCAACTCCTGCAATTGCGGCTCGAAGCCGAGTTTATCAAGCATCTCAGTTAACTCAGGCCAGGTGAGTGCGCGGCCCTTTCCAGCGACGGCCACCAACGCGGCTTCCATCATGTTCGTACCGAAAGAGCGTCCGTCCAGAACGGGGGTGGTGGTGATCAGATATTTCACGCCGGCTTTTTTAAATTCGGCAACATCTTCAGGGGTGGTGGTGTTGGTGACGATCACTTTGCCAGTCAGATCATCAGGCATAAAGCGTTTGATGTAATGACAGTCGCCGGCAATGACAGTTGCCCACGCGTAATGCTTTCCCCATTTTGGCGTGCGCTTTTCCTGCTTTTCGCCCGTGGGATAGATCCACGAAAAAGGCAGACGCCCGGCAATGGGCATGAGCAGGGCAGCAACAATTTTAAGTTGGCTGATCTTATAAATGGCAATTGGAATATCCAACCCGAACATCAAGTCACCGTAGACGGTTTCATAACCTGCATCGGCAAAAGCCTGCGAGAGTCCCCAGCGATCCACACCCACGGTGACGAGTACTTTCCGTCCACGGGCGTTGATGTAATCGCCGATCTTCTGATCTAAAAATGCAGGGGCTTTGTTTTCGAGCGTGTTCTTTAATCCGCCGCCATCCACCAGTGGAGTCTTTTTTACATAACGCACCATGGGGGTTACAGAATGTAAGGGATACCATTTTCCGTCTGCGAGAGCGCCCAGGTCTGCGCCGCCTACACCAAAGGCATCCACTGTGCCATCGAGTTCTTTATATTTTAGTGCAGCGACTTCCATGTCGCCGTCTGTGCCAATTCGTTCGATGCTGATCTTTTCCCCCAGCAATGTTACTTCCACTGCCTTATTTCTTTTAGATGAGCCAATGCTGATGCTGACCGCACGTTTCATGAAGAATCCTCCATAGATGAGATGACGCCATTTATAACACGAATCAGGATGCAGGTCCGGTGGGAAGCGTGAAGAAGAAAGTGGATCCAATTCCCGTTTCACTCTGGACCCAGATCCTGCCTCCGTGGACTTCGACAATTCTCTTCACGAGAGCAAGCCCGATCCCCGTGCCTTCCGAGTTTGCATCCAGTTTGTTAAATAAGCCAAAGATGCGGTCATGATGAATGGTTTCAATGCCCATGCCGTTATCTTTGACATAGAAAATCGGTTTTTCATCTTCATATCCATGCAAACCGATTTCGATTCGAGGCTGGGTTTGAGTCCCTATAAATTTTGCAGCGTTATCAATCAGGTTTTGCAGTACTTCCACCAGGCGTTGACGGTCTCCATAAACCACTGGAAGGTTTTCCTGAATATGTACTTGAAGATTGCCCGCAACAAGACGCCCCTGTACGATATCAACTGCGGCGCTGGCGAGATCTGCAAAATTAATAGATTGATAAACATTCATTAAACGCCCGACACGTGAAAGTTCGAGCAATTCATTCAGCAGGGTCTGCATTCTGTCAGTCGCATCTGCGATGCGGGTAATGTCGGTCTTCAAACGGACGCTATTCCCGCTGAATGCATCCTGCTCAAGAAAGCCCAGGAAACCCTTGATCGTGATCAGCGGAGACTTGAGATCGTGAGAGACCGTATACGTGAAGCGTTCCAACTCACCGTTCTTTTCCTCCAACTCATTGATCAGTTTCTCGCGTTCGGTCTCCACCCATTTGCGCTGACTGATATCGCGCACCATGATCATCGCGGATTCAGATGAGATGGCGGCAACCCGCGCCTCAAAAAACTGGATTTCCTCACCCGGGGGCAGACCATACTCAAAGGCGTGGACTTGATCTGTTTCCAGAGTTCTTTCGAGCGCAAATATGGTCTGTTCGGCGATGGCTTTCGGAAATAATTCCCTGATATTCTTTCCAAGGAATTGCGCAGGCGGCATGACGGGTCTATGTTCGGCGGATGCCATAAAATCCAAAAAGGTGCCATCTTTGGAAACTTCAAAGATCATGTCGGGGATGGAGGTGAGAATGGCGCGCGTCCGCGCTTCTGTATTTTTCAAGGCGTCCTCTGCCTGCTTTTGCTCGGTAATATCATAGAACATGGACAGGACACAGGTCTGGTCCTTGATCTCGATCAATTCATACAAAGGCAATTGCAAAGTGGCGTTCCAGCGTAAGATAGGTAAGGAATTCATAACTTGGTTAAGAATGGAACGCTTGGTCGCTTTGATCTGCGTTACAAAATGCAGACGGTCCTCCATGGAATCCCACATTTCCAATTCTTCGGCAGAGCGCCCAATGGACTCTTTCGGGTCATACCCGCTCATTTTCCAGTAGGCATCATTCCCATCCAGCAGTGTGCCGTTATCAAGTGAAGTGATACAAATCGCCACGGGACTGGCTTGAAAAACTTTTCTAAATCTTTCTTCACTGGCGCGCAGCTCAATCTCAACCACGCTGCGTTCATGGATCTCTTTTTGCGCCTGTTCATATAAGCGGGCATTATCAATGGCAAGTGCAGCCAGCGCGGCGAACTGCTCCATCAAGCGGACTTGTTCCTCGGTAAATGTGCGTTCCTTCTCAAGATAGGAAATGGCAAGTACGCCGATCACCACATTGCCTACTTTGAGAGGCACACCAAGCACCGCGTTAAATCCGGCATCAATAAAATCCGGCAGACTTTTTTCCCAGGTGCCATATTCCTGGATCACCATTGGCTGTCCACTGACCCACACACTTCCAGTCACTCCTTCATTTTTACCGGTAAGAGTCCCATTATATTTGGAGAGAACGCCATGTCCTACATCCTGCCGCAGTGCAGACCCGTCTGGTAACACCAGATCGATCAATCCATGCCGCGTATTGAGCAGATCGCAGGCGCGAGTCAAAATAGATTCAAGTAATGGCTGAAGTTCGGAGCGGCTTAACAACCCCATAGCAGTTTCGTTTAGCGCGGTGAGATAATCTGCCTGCCGCTGAAGTTTCTCCTCGATCCGCAGGCGTTCATTTAATTCAAGGCGGGCTGACTGTAATGTACGTGACCAACTGGAGATCAGCAGATAGATCAATATACCGATCAGAATAATAACGAGTGAAATATCACGCGCATAATTAAAAGGGGAATCCACATGAAAAGAACGCAGTCCGTTTTTTTCCATGATCGCAAAAACCCAGATCGCAGCCACACTCAAGCCGCCCACAGCGGATGCAAAACGCCACCCCAGCAAAAGACTGGAGAATATGATTACAACGATGTAGGCGATCACCGCCACATCGCGAATTCCATCCGCCTCCCAGGCTTGATAGGTCATCACGATCCATAATGCACTTACCAGGAATACACTCGCGCCGCGCACATATCCACGACGGATCAAAATCTGTCCCCCGACCAATACACCCACAACCGTCAGCAAAACCAGGATTGGCACATATCCATTTTCGTCCCAGACAACCACACGAAAAAGAATAATGGATAAAAAGAATGGCGATTGCACTCCACACAAAGCTATTGAGAATAAACGCAACTCGCGTTTTCTCTTCGTCAGCAAAAATGGGCGGGGCCAACAAACGACGCAAACGATTGGGCATGATGTTTCATTATATATCAGACTTTTTACAATGACATATGCATTTTTAATAAAAACGGGATTGCCATTTTGGGCAATCCCGTTTTTATTATTATATTTTTCTGTTTAGCGTGACATCAGATCTTCCAAAACCTTCTTTGAAGATTCGTCGATCACCGCGTGTTGACTTCCACCATGTGAATCCATGGTGACGACGACCGGGAATTCTTTTACTTCGATCACCCAGATCGCTTCAGGCACACCAAACTCCAACTTGAACACGCCATGCACTTTGGTGACTGTCTGCGCGATATAGGAAGCCGCGCCGCCAATCGCATGGAAGTAAACAGCGGGGGTTTCTTCACAGCCTTTCAGGGTCTTTGGTCCCATGCCGCCTTTGCCGATCACACCTTTGATATTAAAGTGTTTCATCACATCAGCCTGATACGGTTCCTCGCGGATGGAAGTGGTCGGCCCGGCGGCTACGAATTTATAGTCTTTCGTATCAAGCCCCGAGACGACCGGTCCGCAATGATAGATGACCGAGCCGTTCAGGATTCTCTTCAGTTCTTCATACACCTGAAGGTCATCGCCTTGCGGCTGGCGGGTCTTCTTAATAAAAGTTTCCATCATCCACTTATGGACTGCATCGCGCCCAGTGATCATCATGCCTGAAAGGGCAACCGCATCACCCACTTTCAGGTCACGGATCACATCATCAGTTATTGGAGTAGTAATTTGTTTCATTGGTTCTCCTTGCGAACAGTGGTCTCAATATGCCCCTCAAAAAACATCCGGGGCTACTCGACCACCAATCGTAAATCCCAAATCGTCAATCGTAAATAATCTCTTCGCCCTTTACCGTCATCTTGCGGCGGCGATATGCCCAGCACATATATGAAACAGAGACAAAATATGAGGCGGGCAGGCGGCTCAAACCAACGATCTTGGTATCCAGCACAGTGGTCTTGCCGCCGAATCCCATCGGACCGATTCCCAGTTCATTGGCTTCGCTGGTCAGGCGTTCTTCCAACTCTGCGAGTTTGGGATCTTCATTACGTGTGTCCATTTCGCTGAACAACACTTCCTTTGATTTAATATAGGAAGAACCTCTGTCACCGCCAATGGCAACGCCCAAAATACCGGGCGCGCAGCCCTGACCTTGCGCCTTCTGCACCGCATCCAACACCACTTTGCGCACGCCGGCCAGGTCACGCCCCGCGCCAATAGTGTTATCTGGCAGGGAGTATTGACGGCCGACATTCTCACATCCGCCGCCTTTGAGCATTAACTCGATAGTGAGATCGTCGCCTTCAACTTCATCAAAATGGATATACGGAAAGTCGTCGCCTCCAAGATTATTACCTGAATTTTTATCGTAGATGGCATCCACGGCATTCGGTCGCATATAGGACCGTTTGGTGGCTTCGGCCATCGCAGAGCGGATCTGCGCTTTGAGTTTGATCGTGGAAACACCCACTGGATAATGCACATAAAAGATCGGTGTACCGGTGTCCTGACAGATCGGCGTGGACTGTGTACGGGAAAGATCAATATTCTTAAGGATCGTTTCCAATGCTCCGCGCGCCGTGGAGCCCGGTTCTTCCTTTTCAATGGATGCGCGCAGTTTCTTCTCTACATCCGGCGGCAGGCTGGATGATGTGCGGCGGATCAATTCAAGGATTTCGTTTGTTAAATCTCGCATGGGAGCCTCCAATGTCGTTACAAATCATAATCCCAAAGATATAAAAATGCCATATAAAAATCAGTAAAGACTCTGGAGTAGGACAGCAAGCTGTCCGTTTGTTATGAGAAATAAAGAAATACCAACTTACGACAGTTTAACTGTAAAAAATTCTTAAAAGTCCATCAGCAAGCTGATGGACTCCATAATTGTGCTATTGATTACGTGTCAACTTTACGCGCATTACATATTGATTGACTGCGCCGAAGCGATATTTATACTCTTCATCACCGCGCATGAAATCAAACTCGGTGCGTTTGTTTTCACAGCACCACTGGAGCACATATCCCAGCAAGACCCAGCCGGGAGAAAGATCCATAAAGGCGCGGTTGACGCCTGCGTTATAACCCCATAATTTATTGTTGTAATCAAAGTTGAGCGCAGCCGCGATGCGTTGACCATCTGCTTCGAGGAAGGCCAGCCAGAGCCAGCCGTTTTCGTGCGCCGTGCGGATGACGGCGCGCATTTGATCGCGCATGGATTCCTGCAAAAAGCCAGCCTTGCCTTGATCCTGTTCCATCAGACCGAGAAACGCATCGATCTCAGCATCTACATCGGCCATGTCTGAGATGAACCAGCGTACACCGCGTTCACTCTCTTCGGCTCGTCTTATTTTTCGGCGAATCTCATGGCGCTGTTTCTTTTCCACGCGCGAGAGATATTCGTCAAAGTCACCATTCAGGGCGATGCGCGGCGTGGGACGATACATCTCTTCGAGGTGAGTCCAGCCGCGTTGTGCAGATTCTGCTTTGAGGGCGGCGAGGGTGGGAGATGAATCGGGGAGGTTATACCAATCGAGACCGCGCCAACTGTCGGCTAGGGAAGATGCGAGGAAGTCTAATAATCCGGTGATGAAATGTGCGTGGTCGTCCATCCGCACGATCAGATCCAGATAGTCAGAGATTTCAATACTGCCATTTAAAAGAAGCGCAGGCTGGCCGTCGTATTCTGAAATAAAGAGCGGCGCGATGCCGATCAGTTTTTCATCTTCGCGGGCAGTGACCAAAACCAGTTGGGCATTTGCCCATTCACCGCCGCCGCGATGTTCCCACCAGGCGCGTTGATATTCATAACGCAAAAAAGGATTATCACTGACCGAACCTTGTACAAGGTCGTTCCATTCCTGTGTATTTATTTCAGAAAAATCTTTGTGAAGTGTATATTTCATGGCCGCCGAATTTTACCAGTATAATGATGGTGAAGCATATCTTGAAGAACAACAAACGCACCCTTCTGGATAGGCATTCAAGGTTTTTTCTTACATGACTCTTGATCTCACTCTCTCACCCATTTATCGTATCAGCGGACAGGAAATCGCCAGTTTACCCGGCCTACTCGCGGTTATGCCTCCGCCGAATGCCGCACGCGGACGCGAAAAAGACCGGCTGTTGGTGTATTTGCTGCTTACCGGCAATTCCACTTTTTCAACCAGCGAATATATGCAGGTTGCAATTGATGCTTCAACTATTTTTTATCAGACACCCGGCGCGTTGACCAGCGCATTACGCGCCGCAACGGAATCAGTTAACAAGGTTTTGCTCGAACGAAATATGACCACCAGCGGACAGGGCCAATACGCGGTCGGCTGGCTGACGCTTGCCGCACTGCGTGATACACAATGCACATTTTTATTAAGCGGGCCGATGCATGTGTTTTGGTTTGGTCAGAGTGAAATGCGTCACATTCACGAACCGATCGTATCTGGCAAAGGTCTGGGCGTTCATCCAGTAACCAGCATTCATTACGCCCAAACTTCTTTAAGCGCCGGCGACCGTCTGCTCTTTTATGGCAGAGCGCCAAGCGCGTGGGATAGTACACTCGAAGACCCAACCCCTTCTTCACTCGATGCAATGCGCCGCCGATTAACCACACTCACCAGCGGCGACTTAAACGCCGTCTTGATGCAAGCCACAGACGGCACGGGACTCTTAACTCTTTTAAAGGGGACGGCTGAGCTGAAAGAGCAAGAGGATGAGAAGCACAAGCCGGATCTTCCTTTAACGAACAACCTGCCCAGCCTCGAAGAAGCAGTATCCACGCCCGAGCCTGATCCTGAATTCTCCGCACACATGGTGCAGCCTGCGGATTATACAATTCCGCCGCAACTGGAAGAAACACAACCAAAAGAACAAAATGTTAAACCCGATCCCCTGGCAAGTTTGCCGCGCACAGGGCCGCGCGAATTCCCTGCATCCATTCCGCGCATCAAACCTCAAGCCCAGCCAGTTGCCAGCGAACCGCTTGTCGAAAAAAATGATTCTCCCGCAGATGAAATAAAAACCATACCGGAAGAAAAAAGCGAAGCCGAAAAAATCGTTTTGCCTGCGCCGGTCAAACAACCCGAGCCGCCGCGCGAACCCTCCGCACGGACACGTCAAACCGCGAAGCTGATCGCAACCGGCATACAATCCACACGGCGCATCAGCGAAACCATCGGCGAGAAATTAAAAAATTTCCTGCCGCGCTTATTGCCAAATACAGAAACCAATGAAGTCATTATGCCTTCCAGCGCAACGATGATGTTCATGGCGGTCCTGATCCCCTTAATGGTGGTGACCATTGCGAGCGTGGTGTATCTGCGCTATGGGCGCAGTCAACAATACGAGACGTATCTGGGGCAGGCGCAGGAAATGAAAGCGCAAGCCCTGACCCAAACCAACCCGGTGGAACAACGCATCACCTGGGAAAATGTTTTACTGAATGTGGATATTGCAGAATCTCACCGCGAAACTTCTGAAACCATCACACTCCGTCAGGAAGCGAACGCCAATCTCGATACCCTGCTAGGTATCACACGAATGCAATTTAATCCTGTATTCAGCAGTAATTTGGGAATCGAGATCAGCCGCATGGCAGCCAGTGAACTGGATCTGTTCATGCTCAACGCCGCCAATGGCGAAGTGCTCCGCGCTGAATTAACCAACGGGCGCGGCTTCCAATTGGACACAACCTTCAATTGCAAACCCGGTCTTTATGGCAGCTACACCGTCGGTCCGCTGGTGGACATACTGGCAATGCCCGCGCTGAATTCGATCAATGCCACCTTGCTCGGCATAGACGCCACAGGCAATCTTCTTTATTGCGCTCCCGGACAAGTGGCGCAAGCCATTCCCCTGCCTCCGCCCGATACCAACTGGGGGCGTGTCACTTCATTTACATTGGACAGCGGCAATCTCTATGTGCTGGATGCTCCCGCCCGCGCGGTCTGGGTCTACACCGGCAAAGACAGTACATTTATTGACCGTCCCTACTTTTTCTTTGGCGAACGAACCCCAACTCAGGATGTGATCGATCTCGTCATCGCCGGAGATGACCTCTTCATGCTTCATGCCGATGGACATCTCTCCACCAGTTCATACAGCCGCATCGAATCAGCGCCCAATCGTTATCAAGACCCTACCCCCTTAATTAATCCGTTTGCCGCTTATCAGGATATAGATCTGTTCGGGAACGCGCACTTCACACAAATGTTGTTCACCGCCCCGCCTGACCCATCCATCCTTTTATTGGACGCCGACACACAAGGCGTATTACGTTTTGCGCCGCGCTCTCTTGAGTTACAGAATCAATTCCGCCCAACAACCGGGAATGCGAATCCGATTCCATCCGGACCGGTGGGCGCCGTCACCGTTGGGCCAAACCATGTGTTATATCTTGCAGTGAATGGACAGGTTTATTTCGCAACAGGCATGCCATAATATGCCGGATATGTGGAGAATTTATGCCTAACTTCTTAAACACGCTCTTCAACTTCTTCAAACCCGCCCAGGCGAAATATCCTGCCGACAGTGCCACAGAACCCGCGCAGATCACCCTGTGTAAAGTATTGGTGATCGTGTACGACCCGATCATGGATAAATCCACAGGAGTGACACTTTCTCAACAACAAAGATGGTACCGCCCCGCCGACTTGATCACCGGATTCATGGCAGATATGCTCCAGGTCAGCGGCGGCATGGCGCGTTTCCAAATCGTCCAGCGCGTGGATGTGGATGAATTCCCGGCCAAGACAGATAACTTTCAATACACGCCGCAAACGTATATGAGCGTTTTACGCGGCGAGGCAGCAGCGCACACGCCAGTGGAAATTAATTACAATGCCATCCTGGGTAAATATAATATTTTACAATGTGTGGCAAACAATGAAATTGATGAAGTATGGATCTTCGGTTTTCCTCACGCAGGACTCTACGAATCCACCATGGGCGGGCCGGGAGCTTTCTGGTGTAATGCGCCTCCGTTGAAAAACACAGAAGCCAGCAAACGCCGTTTTGTGGTGATGGGCTATTCTTTTGAAAGATATATCGGCGAAATGCAGGAGGCTTATGGTCATCGCGCCAGATCGATCATGGAAAGAACCTTCAGCAAATTGAACGGGGATGCAAATTTATGGAAACGTTTCATCCGCTATGAAAAATCTGCACCAGGGAAATCAGCCTGCGGAAACATTCACTTCGCGCCAAATAGTCAACGGGATTACGACTGGAACAACCCGGCGCCTGTGATCAGCGAATGTCACGACTGGCAATTGAATTTTCCCAACTTCAAAGGTGACAAACGCATCGTCGCCGCCTCAGAATGGGGCAACGGCGATATCCGCGAACATCACAAATGGTGGTTCAACCACTTCCCACGCGTTGCCGGACGTAAAAATGGAATACACAATAACTGGTGGCAATATGTCGTCAACCCGCAATTGGTGATCTTATAGAATAAAAAAAATTGCGTTGTTATTCACGCAAAGTTTTCTTAAAACCTCCTCAAAACCGTAAATCAAGCGCAAAGAAACAAAACTAACAAATAAGCAAAAAACGAGTATTTTGACCCATTTGCAATGTAATAGAAACAAATTCTGTATACAATTATTGTATGTTCTTTTTTTCACCAAGTAAAAAACATGCAAAACCGTCCTGATCTTTACGTACCTTTCATTTACTTCCTGACTGCGGTCATTTACGCATGGCTGGGGTTATTTGCATGGCGTAAACGCCCGGCAATCGCGGTGACCACATTTGCATGGACGATGCTTGGCATGGCTATTTGGTCATTCGCATATGGTCTCGAAATTTTTGCGCCATCGCTTGCTTTAAAATTACTGTTTACAAACATCGAATATGTCGGGATCGTGTCCATCCCGGTCTTCCTCCTGATCTTCTCCCTCGAATTTATCGGAAAAAGCCATCTGCTAACCCGGCAGTGGCGAATTTTGCTTTGGGTTATGCCCGTACTGATCGTAATTCTGGTCTGGACGAACAGTTACCACCATCTTGTATGGGATGCGGAATCCATCAACGGCTCCAGCGGACTGACATTACTAGATATCCGTTATGGCATTTTCTTTTGGGTGCAGGTAATCTACTCCTATATCCTTGTACTTGTGGCGAGCCTGCTACTTGTGATTGAAATGATACAAAGACCGGGCGTATATCGGATTCAGGTCAGTTTGATCGTTATTGGAATCCTTGCGCCCTGGCTGGGCAGTCTCATTTTTATTGCAAAAGTAAACCCGGTCAACAACCTCGACTTCACACCGCTTTTCTTCCTCCCCACAGGGCTTGGCCTTTCGTGGGCGATCACACGCTATCACCTGTTGGAAATCCTGCCGCTTGAGCATCTCACCGTGCTAAAAAACATGGCTGATGGCGTGATCGTAATCAACAAAAATAAACGCGTGCTGTATATCAATCCATTGATCGAAAAATTGCTTAACCGCTCTGAGGTGGATACACTCGGACAACCGTTTAATTACATCTCCAAAGAATATGGCGAGGCGCTCGCTTCAGCCAAACATCAATCGGAGATCACGATCGGAGAAGAAGATCAAGCCCGAGTTTTTGAAGTAAACATTGCACCGGTGTCCACGACATCAGCTTCCAAAAATCAGGCCGGACCCGATCACATGATCGTTCTGCACGACATCACGGAACGCAAAAAAGCAGAAACCGCGCTCAGCAGACGCGAAACCATGATGTCAGCCATCAGCCTAGCCGCTGAACAATTTCTAAAAGAATCCACATGGGAGCATAATATACCCGCTGTATTGGAAAGTATCGGACAAGCCATCAGTATCAGCCGGGTCTATGTCTTCATGAATTACTCGGATGAAAAAGGCATCATCCATACCAGTCAATGCTATGAATGGTCGGCACCCGGAGTTACACCCCAAATCAACAACCCCAATCTTCAGCATATCAATCTTCGTGAAGCGGGTTTTAAGCGCTGGGAGGAATCTCTCTCAAAAGGAAAAATGATCCGCGGCCTCCTGCGTGAATTTCCCGAAACTGAACAATTGGCATTGCAAGATCAAGGCATTCTTTCGATGGCGCTCATCCCCATCTTTGTGGATAATCAATGGTGGGGCTTCATCGGCTTCGATGAATGTACCTATGAACGTCATTGGACAGGCACAGAACTCGAAGCCCTGCACATTACCGCCAGCATTTTTGGCTCGGCAGAAACCCGCGTCCGAACCGAACAGAGACTGATCCGCCGTCAACAAGCCTTGAGCCTGTTGCAGGATATTGTCAGTGAAGCATTGCAGGCAAAAACTCTAAGACACATGACAGAAGATATTGTAGACCGGCTGGCAAGGCTGATCAACGCCAACGAATGTTTCATCACCCTCTGGGACGCAGACCACACACAAACCTCCCAACTCGCCACCTATGGCACCAGTGGAGACACCTACCTACCCCTTCAGCCTGTTTCAGGTGAACACACATTTACAGAATTAGCCCTAAACGCAGGACATACCCTGATCGTGGACGATGCTCTCAACTCACCGTATCTTGAACATGAGATCGCCAAACATTGTCCATCACGCTCGCTGATCGTACTGCCATTGATCGCGGCAAAAAACAAACTTGGCGCCATCCTCCTTTCATTCAATGAATATCATCACTTTCAACCGGAGGAAGTCGCGCTCTGCGAACAAGCTACCAGTCTGATGTCACTTGCGTTGGAAAAATTCAAAGCCGTGGAGCAGGCGCAGCGGCGCGCTGATACTTCTGAAGCGCTTAGAAAAGCAGGCGCGGCCATCACGGAAACTCTTGAAATCAAAGAAACCGTGGAACGCATTCTTGAACAACTTAAACAAGTAGTCCCTTATGACACAGCATCTGTCCAATTGCTTAATGAAAATGAACTGGAAATCATAGGCGGAAAAGGCTTCATCGATGCAAAAGCTGTGATCGGGATGCGCTTCCCCGTTCCGGGAAATAACCCAAATACAATCGTAATGCAAACCGGAAAACCGTATCTTCTGCCAGAAATAGGCGATATATACACTGAGTTTCAAAAACCGCCGCACAACCACATTCACTCCTGGCTGGGCATTCCCCTTATCTTTCAAGAGCGCATTATCGGCCTGCTGACCATAGACAGTACGATGCCCAATCAGTTTACACAGGAAAATATCACCCTGGTCGCGGCGTTTGCAGATCAGGTATCTGTTGCGCTTGAAAATTCACGCATCTATGAAAAGGCAGAGAAGCAGGCCATCACGGAGCCGTTGACCGGCAAATACAACCGCCGCGGTTTATTTGAAGTTGGAGAATTTGAATTCTCACGTTCGCGCCGCATTGGCCGTCCCTTCTGCGCCATGATGTTTGATATTGATCACTTCAAACGAGTCAATGACCATTACGGGCACGCAACCGGAGATCAGGCGCTTCACAAATTGGCGCAGCGCTGCGTCTCAGGTTCGCGCGCCGTTGATCTCGTCAGCAGATATGGCGGTGAGGAATTTGTAGTCCTGCTGCCCGAAACTCATCTTGAATCTGCGCGGCTTGTCGCTGAACGTCTGCGGCAAGCAATTATGGCAGAGCCTTTCGCCACAGAGGCCGGCCCGCTGCGCATCACGATCAGCATTGGTGTTGCAGAAGCTGAAAAAATGGATACATTAAGCACGCTGATCGAAAAAGCCGATTCTGCTCTTTACAGCGCCAAACATGCCGGACGCAATTGTGTATTTGTGAACGAAGCGACTCAGACAGATTCCCAAACCTGATACAGTCCTAAATTTCCGCCATCACCATCGGATGGAAAAGACGCGGTCACACGCATTTCAGCCTGTCCGGCCAACCCAAGCAGTTCTTGCGCTGAAAAATGGTGTGCGTACCGCAGCCCCTCTCCCCCGCTGCGCCAATCCAATAAATAATCATCCTGATCCAAATCATTTTCGTTGACGCCAACTCTATCCCAGGGTTGAATCCGTGACTTGAGTTTCGCACTATTTAAAAACTGCCAGTTCGACAGGATAAATTTTCCATCGGGTTTCAATATTTTCCTAACAGTTCTCAAAATATCCAAACGCATTTCAACAGACGGAATATGATGAAGCGTTGCGAACATCGTAATCACATCCCAGCCGCCGGGCACTGATAACTGATCACTGACTGCTGATAACTGCGACAGATCAACTTCGCGGAAGATCACTCCCGGCGCTGATTCTGCATCTCGGAGCAGAGGCAGGCTAAAATCTACGCCGAGAAGCGGTTGTTTGTGGCCACGTTTACTGATCTCGTGTAGAAAATGCCCGTTGCCGCATCCCAGGTCCAAAACGGAGACATCCTCCTGAATTGAATCGAGGATTTTTTTTACGCCGGGCTGCAAACGCTGACGTGTGGCTGAAAATTGATCGCCAAAACGGTTATAAAATTCGTGATTAATGGCCAGCAGTCGCTGCGCTGTGAGTGAATTCATAACGGCATTATACCCATTCGGGCAGTATGTAACGGTATAATCCCAGCATGTTATCGGTAATGGAAATCAAAAAACTTTCAGAGGAATTTGAAACGAAGACCCCGCAGGAGATCATCGAATGGGCAGTGGGAACCTTTTGGCCCGAGATTGCAATGAGTTCATCGTTCCAAACACAATCCATGCCGTTGCTGCACATGGCAACAAGCATCAAGCGCGGACTGCCTGTCTTCTTCATTGATACAGGTTATCATTTTTGGGAAACGCTGATGTTCCGTGAGCAGGTGGCATCTGAATGGAAGATCAATGTAATTGATCTGTATCGAGATACACGCTGGGATGTGTTTGCCCGCCAAAACACGCGCACGCTGCCGCTTGAAGATCCGAACTTGTGTTGTTACCTGCATAAAGTTCAGCCCATGCAAAAAGCTTTGCAGGATATTAAAGCATGGATCAGCGGCATCCGCCGCGATCAGACCGCGGTGCGTGCACACGCAAAAATTTTAGAACTGCAGGATGATGGGTTATTAAAGGTCAATCCATTATTAAACTGGACGAAGGCAGATGTGCAGCGTTACACGGAAGAACATCATCTTCCAAAACATCCGTTGTATGAAAAAGGCTATCGCAGTGTGGGCTGCGCGCCCTGTACGATCGCCATTGGCATAAACGATGACGAACGCGCCGGTCGTTGGGCGGGCCGCGGCAAAGTGGAATGCGGGCTGCACACAACCATGTTTAGCAAAAAGAATATTACCGAGGCGCAGGTTGAATTTCAAACGGATGCCGCCAAGGTGGAAAAATTGGAGCACAGTTAATTCAGGATACAGGCTTTAGTTGGCAAAAGAAAAATTAAAACCTGCCATCCTTATAGAAAAATTTATGGAAACTTCTGAACGACGACAACGCTGGAAAAAAAATAATACCCTCACACCAGAGAAACTCACGCTGGCGCATCACGTGTTGGAGGAAATCCGCGAAGGGACAGAGGTAATGCGTGCCCTGCGGACTCATCCACTGGAGGGTGGTGAAGGTTACTTAACGAAAGCGGCTTTGGTGGCTGCATATAATCAAATGGTGGCGGCAGGCACGATTGAACCCGACCGCGGTCTGCTGGAGCGCATCCGCATGAAACCGATGCGCACGCTTTCCGGTGTGACCACGGTCACTGTTTTAACGAAACCGTATCCATGCCCGGGCAAATGCATCTTCTGCCCGACCGATGTGCGTATGCCGAAGAGTTATCTGCCCGACGAACCGGGCGCGATGCGTGCCTTGCAGCATGAGTTTGATCCTTATGAACAAGTCTACGCGCGGATTCTTGCGCTTGAAAATCTCGGCCACCCAACAGATAAGATCGAATTATTGATCCTTGGCGGCACATGGTCATCGTACAGACGCGATTATCAGGAATGGTTCATCAAACGCTGTTTCGATGCGATGAATGAAACTGAAAGAGGCGCACTGCGCGATCACGCCGATAAAGTAGAAACTGCCGGAGTGGACATCGCGCAGGCGCAGGCCACAAATGAAACTGCGATGCATCGCAATGTGGGACTGGTGATCGAGACCCGGCCTGATGAAATTAATCCCGATGAATTGCGCTGGCTGCGTCACCTCGGTGTGACCAAAGTGCAAATGGGCGCGCAAAGTTTTGATGACCATATTTTGGAGATCAACAAACGCGGACATGATGTAGAGTCTACGCGCAAGGCCACTGCCCTGCTGCGCGCCGCCGGCTTCAAGATCGTTCTGCATTGGATGCCGAATCTTTTAGGTGCGACTCCTGAATCAGACCGCACAGACTTCGCCAAATTCTGGCAGGATTTTTGTCCCGATGAAATCAAGATCTATCCGAATCAATTACTGGCAAATGCCGAACTATATGAATACTGGAAGCGCGGAGAATTTCATCCGTACTCCACTGAAGAATTAGTGGATCTGATCGCAAACATCAAACCCACCATTCCGCGTTATTGTCGGGTCAACCGTGTCATCCGTGATATTCCCGGAAACAACGTAGTGGAAGGAAATACGCGAACCAGTCTGCGGCAGGATATTCAGGCGATCATGAAAGAGCGCGGCACGCATTGTCAGTGTATTCGCTGCCGTGAAGTGCGCGGAAAAACTGTCGAATCAGAAACCCTGCGCCTTGATGATCTCACCTATCAGGCTGGCACAGCCGAAGAACATTTCATTTCCTTCATCACCCCCGATGATGGACTCGCGGGATTTATCCGTTTGTCATTGCCAGCCAAAGATGCGACACTGACAGGCATGTCTGATCTTGATAACGCAGCATTGATCCGCGAAGTGCATGTCTACGGACAGTCACTCGCAGTCGGCGCGGAACAAACCGGCGCGGCCCAGCATTTGGGGCTTGGCACCCGTCTGCTTGAAGAAGCTGAAAGCGTGGCGCGAAAACATGGTTTTGAGAAACTTGCCGTTATCTCAGCGATTGGAACACGTCACTACTATTTGGATCGCGGCTTTGAACGCGGCGAATATTATCTGGCAAAGCAGATCTAATTTACAGAATGTGTATTTTTACAATTTCGCTGCCTGCCATACCGGCGTAAAAATATTATGACAAATCAAAAACCACATCACATTGGCACGCTTTCTCCTGAAATGGCATTACTCGGTCTGCTCTATAAAGAAGCCGGACACGGTTATGACCTGCACCGCAAAGTAAACACAGACCTCGGTCAGGTCTGGCATCTCAGCCAGAGTCAGGCCTACGCGATTCTGAAACGACTCGAAACGCGCGGCGATATTTCAGTGGAAGAGATTCCACAGGAAAAACTTCCCAGCCGTCAGGTATTGCAAATGACCGCACAGGGCCGCCAAAATTTTTTAGACTGGCTTCATGCTCCCAGCGGCGGCAGCACCCGCGCCATCCGCATGGAATTCATCACCCGCCTGTATTTTCTAAAATTATTTTTTCCAAAAAAAATTGCGAAGGCTTTTGAACAACAGCGCGCCGAAGCCGTCACACACATTCAACGACTGGAAAAAACACTGGCTGCATTACCCAATGACCAGCTCTACAACCGCCTGAGTCTCGAAATGCGATTGAAACAATTGCGATTTGTTTTGGAATGGCTGGATGAAACCCGGCAATTTTTTTAGCGAAGGCAGAGTCAACATGGAATTTTGCATGAAGCCCATTGGCGTCATTCACACGCCATTCAAGGAAAAATCTGAAACACCCATTCAATTTTCGCGTTCCACCGCGTCTGGAGAAATCGAAGTTTTCCCAGAATACGAAGCAGGGCTAAAAAGCATCGACGGACTCTCGCACCTCATCCTGATTTATGTTTTTCACGAAGCGCTTCACAGCCAGGAACTATGGGTCAAACCTTTTTTGGATGAGAAAACTCACGGCGTATTTGCCACCCGTTTTTATCAACGCCCCAATCCGATCGGGTTTTCTGTTGTGCGTTTGATTCAACAAACCGGTTTACGTTTGCAAATTGAATGGGTGGACATGCTCGACGGAACCCCGCTGCTTGATATCAAACCATACATCCCCGAATTCGATGTTCACACAGTTGAAAAACTCGGCTGGTACGCCAATCGTGCCCACCCATAAAGCCATGTGATTAATCACTTGTCAGGCATAAGGTTTCTGGATATACTCACTGAGTGAGTACAAAACTCCCAATCATTGTTACACAGAAGGAGATTCCATGAAACGATTAATATCCCTGACTCTTTTGCTGTCCATCTTTTTGACAGCCTGCGGCGCATCATCCGCCCCGACGCCTGCTTCTGCCGCCGAAGCGCCAACTCTTGCGCCGACAGAAGTTCCGCCAACTGCCACACCCGAGCCTGAACCTCAGACCCTGACAGTTTTCGCCGCCGCATCCCTGACAGACGCCTTCATCGAAATCGGCGCAGCATTTGACGCCGCCAACCCTGGCGTCACCACCACTTTTAACTTCGGCGGTTCGCAAACCCTGCGGACTCAAATCGAAGAAGGCGCGCCGGTGGATGTATTCGCTTCTGCAAATGCCAAAGAGATGGATACGCTCGTAACAGACAATTTTGTCACTGCAGATATTGCGCAAGTTTTTCTGACAAATAAACTGGTCGTCATCCTGCCTGCGGATAATCCCGCTGCGCTTGAAAAGTTGGAAGACCTTGCAAACCCGGGGATTAAACTGGTACTTGCAGCCGAGGAAGTCCCAGTCGGCAAATATTCACGTCAGGCATTTGATCTCATGGATGCCTCATTTGGAACAGGGTTCAAGGACAAGGTTTTGGCAAATGTCGTTTCCAATGAAGATAATGTCAAACAGGTGGTTGCCAAGATTCAGCTTGGCGAAGCAGATGCGGGGATTGTCTACACGTCCGATGCGATAGCCGCACCTGATTTGAAGACCATCGAAATCCCAGCCGATTTGAACGTCATCGCGAAATATCCGATTGCACCACTGGTCAACTCTGAAAACACAGAACTCGCTGCTCAGTTTATTGAATACGTGCTCTCTGCCGAAGGACAATCCGTTTTGGCGAAGTGGGGATTTGCCCCGATTAAATAATTTTGAGTAAAATAAAAGCCGCGGGATGATCATCCCGCGGCTTTTTATTCACATGACCAACTCTCGTAAACTTTTCAGCCGCTTTTTTGGAGAAGGATATTCAAAATGGATATTCCTTCTACCCAGTTTGATTCTGCTTGCTTTTTTCGCGCTTCCATTAATTGCGTTGGCATATCGTTCCATCGCGCCTGATTTTTTTGAGAACGCACTTTCACAACAGTCATTTCAGGCGCTTAAATTAAGTCTGGTCACCAGTTCCATTACCACGCTTATTGCTGTGGCACTGGGAACACCATTGGCCTATCTTCTGGCACGCTGGAAATTTAGGTTCAAAGCATGGCTGGAATTAATTCTCGACCTGCCGATTGTCTTGCCGCCTTCCGTGGCGGGGCTGGCGTTGCTGATCGCTTTTGGGCGTAGGGGGTTATTCGGCGCATTCCTGAATGATATCGGAATCAGCATTCCATTCACCACAACCGCAGTCATTATGGCGCAAATATTTGTGGCAGCACCTTTGTATGTCCGTTCGGCGCGAATTGGATTCGCGCACATTGATAAGCAGCTTGAAGAATCTGCCTATGTGGAAGGGGCAAATCAATGGCAATTATTTTACGAAGTCATGATTCCAATTGCCATCCGCGCACTTGCCAGTGGAGCCATCCTCACCTGGACGCGCGCCCTTGGTGAATTTGGCGCGACGATCTTATTTGCCGGGAATTTGGAAGGCGTCACCCAGACCATGCCGATCGCCATTTACATTGGGTTTGAACGCAACCTCGGCGTGGCAATGGCCTTGTCAGTGGTCTTGATTCTGGTTTCGGTGATTCTATTGCTGATCACCAAACAATTGGACAAGGAAGAAGAGTAGCATCTACGATCACAGCTTTCATATTGCGCGTACGCTGGCGAACACCAGCCGCAAGACAAATGATGGATATACTTATTAGACTTTATCCGTATAAATGATAAACTCAAGTCGAAAGGTAAATCACATCAGGAGTTCAATTGAAAACAAAACATTGGGTCGCATTTATTGCCCTCGGCATTATTTGGAGTTCATCCTTCCTGTGGATCAAGATCGGCGTACAGGAAGTCGGCCCGATGGCGCTGGTCGCCTTCCGCATGTTATTTGGTGTAATCACCGCTGTCGCGATAGCGCTCTACCAAAAAGATGTATGGCCGCGTGATTGGAAAACCTGGGGCATCTACGCCATTCTCGGCCCCACCAGCCTCGCCATTCCGATCTTCCTCATCTCATGGGGCGAACAAAGCATAGACTCAGCCGTGGCTGCCATTCTTAATGCAACAGTGCCGCTCTTCACCTTGATCATCGCTCACTTCTATTTACATGATGACAAAATGACACTGCAAAAAGTCATCGGGCTGCTGGTTGGGTTTGTCGGCATCATTATCCTTTTAAGTGAAGATCTATTTGCAAGCCAGCATGTTTCAGTTTTAGGGCAGGCCGCAGTGATTCTAGCCTCGCTCTTTTATGCAGGCAGCGCCGTGTATGCCCGCAAAGTAACACAGCATGTCAAAGGCGCTGTGCGCGCCGCCGCTCCCCTGCTGACCGCCACCCTCTTCATGTGGATGATCGGCCCCGTGGCAGAAGTCCCGTTTAAAATCCCTGCTTTGCCCATCACATGGATCGCGGCCCTATGGCTCGGCATCCTTGGCTCAGGAATCGCCATGGCCCTCAATTATTATTTATTACACGAGATCGGCCCCACCCGCACCACCATGGTCACATACACTTTCCCCCCCGGCGGTGTTATCCTTGGTGTTATCTTCCTCAATGAAAAACTATCCTGGCAATTATTCGCAGGTGGCGCATTGATCATTGCAAGTCTTGCCGTTGTAAACTGGAAAACAAAACAATCATGACAAGTACAGCGCATCACTCAGGTTTTATCGCCATTATCGGACGCCCCAATGTGGGCAAGTCCACTTTGCTCAATGCATTGCTTGGGCAAAAAGTTGCCGCCGTTTCACCGCGCCCGCAAACCACGCGCCGCCGTCAGCTTGGTATTCTCACCATTGAAAATGCCCAGCTCGTTTTTGTCGATACGCCCGGTATCCATCAAGCCCGTCATAAACTGGGCGAGTTCCTAAACTATGAAGCCGAAGAAGCCGCAGACGGCGTGGACATCATTATCTGGCTGGTGGATTCTTCCGACGAACCCACAGAGGATGACATCCGCATCGCGGACCTGCTTAACAAACTTCCGCTTCGCGCTCAACGGTTGCTGGTCCTCAATAAAATAGATACGCTCACCCCTGAAGAGGAAACTGCCCGGGTATATACATTCTCCAATTTGCTAAATCATGCCGATGTTTCGACCGGGCTCAACACAGGCGCTATGAAAGTGTCTGCGACGAAAAAGCTCGGGCTGGATGAACTGCGCGAGAAACTGATCAGCATGCTTCCAGAGAGAGAAGCCGATTATCCCGAAGAACAAGTGACAGACTCTTACGAGCGCGACATCGCATCAGACTTGATCCGTGAATCATGCCTGAAGATATTACGCGATGAGGTGCCGCACAGTCTGGCTGTCCGCATTGACGAATTCAAAGAGCGCGAAAACGGCATGGCCTACATCGCCGCGACTATTTTCGTGGAACGTGAATCACAAAAGGGAATCGTCATCGGCGAAGGCGGCAAGATGCTCAAGTCGATCGGCACCGCCGCGCGCAAAGAGATCGAAGAAATGGGCGGACGAAAAGTCTTTCTCGAAGTGCGCGTGAAGGTTTCAAAAGACTGGCGCGATAATCAAAATATGTTAAATCAGTTTGGATATATAAAGAGGAAGTAATAAGTAATAAGTAATAAGTAATAAGCAATGAGATGCCCTGTGAGTTTTTAAACTCACAGGGCATACTACTTCAAGTTTCTTTACTTCTCACTTTTTACACTTTTTACACTTCTCACTTCTCACTTCTCACTTCTCACTTCTCACTTCTTCACTTTCCACTTCTCACTTCTTCATCCTTTCAACGGCCTAAAGCCTTCCCCTAATGCTTCATGCGCAACCCCGATCACCATAAATGCTTCGGGATCAATTTCATGTACGATGGTTTTTAACGTTGCAACCTCTGCACGTGAAACCACGCAATACAAAACGGGACGTGAACTGCCGGTGTACCCGCCGCGCCCTTCCAGATATGTAACGCCGCGTTCAAGTTCGTCCATAACTCTGGAGGTAACATCTTCTGGTTTATTCGTCACGATCATCGCCGTGCGCACGGTCCCGCCGCCTTCGAGCACCGTTTCAGCTACAAGTCCGCTGACATATAACGTGATCATTGCATACAAGGCCTGCTTCCATCCAAAAATAAACCCGGCAGAAAGAATGACCAAAGTATCCACCATCAAATAACTTTGGGTCATCGAAATGCCGCGCCACTTGTTAAGAATGCGCGCCAGAATATCCGAGCCGCCGCTTGTACCGCGTGCGCGATAGACCAGTCCATAGCCGACGCCGCTGATGATCGCGCCATATAAGGAGTTCAGAAAGATATCGCCTTTCAAGTCATTAATCAAAATATCAGAGTAGTACATGAACAGCGGAATCTTCAGCAGCAGATCGGTCAACAGGGAATATGTGACGATCGCCACCGCCGTCCGCAGGGCAAAGCGGCGCCCGCCGAGAAAACGCCATCCCAACAGAAAAAGCGGAACATTCCCCACCAAAACCATCAAACCGATCGGCCATTCCGTATAGAAATTGATCAATTGAGCAATTCCGCTCACCCCGCCCGAAGCCAGATCCGCAGGGACAAAGAATATCCGCAAGCTAACCGCCTGAATTAACGCGCCCAGGACGATCAAAATATAATCCCGGCTATTTATCCAATATTTTTTCATAAGAAATCCTTTTCCATTATGTTGAAGTCAAATCATTATAGCCGAACGAATTTAGCATCTTCTTTTTTCATCATGGTTTTTCCAAGATCGCTTGATGTGTCTTAATTTCTGTGGCGTACTTGGAACGCGAATTTCTCGAATGAACGAATTTTGCGGATTAAAAAGGTTTTTTTCGCGTAACACCTGCACTGGCGTGCGGCGCAAGTGTTCGCGTTAAGATTTTCCTGACCTTGGAATAGCCATCCATTTTTTCATCCTTTATCCCTCATCCTTTCCTTTGGTACAATAATCGCCTATGAAAAAATGGCAATTTTGGCTTGGGGTGCTGATCAGCATCGTATGTATCTGGCTTTCCCTGCGCGGATTACATCTAAATGATTTCTGGCAAACTGTGCAGAAAGCGAATTATTTCTGGTTGATCCCGGGAATTGGCGTGTACTTTATCGGCGTGTGGATTCGCGCATGGCGCTGGCATTATCTGCTGGGACCGATCAAAAAGATTCCCACAAAGACCATGTTCCCCATCACAACCATCGGCTACATGGGAAATAATATTTACCCCGCGCGCGCCGGCGAAGTATTACGCGCCGTGATCCTCAAACGCAAGGAAGGCGTGCCGGTTTCCGCTTCGCTTGCCACCATCATTGTCGAGCGCATCTTTGACGGCGTGGTCATGCTCGCTTTTGTTTTTTTAAATTTATCAGAGCTGGCAAAACTCACCAGCGCATCCGGCTTTGTGGGCAACATTCAACAAGTGGCGATCTACGGCACGGGAGTTTTTCTCGGCGCTTTATTGATTTTTCTACTGGCCGCCATGTTCCCGCAATTCACAGCAAAGATCGGATTATGGTTCATTGAACATCTGACCCCCAAACGCCTGCATGACAACATCACCAGTGTTATGAATAAATTTCTGGATGGACTCGCTTCGCTCCGATCTCCCTTTAACGTTTTGATGGTCTTCTTTACTTCGGTCATCATCTGGCTGTTGGAGACGGGAAAATACTGGTTCGTGATGCACGCGTTTAATTTTGAAGTGTCATTCTTCGCGTTGATGTTGATGAACGGCATTGTCAATCTCGCCACGACCATTCCTTCCGCGCCAGGCTACATCGGCACCTTCGACGCCCCGGGCATCGCTGTCCTCACCGCCTATGGCGTGGATCAGGCCACAGCGGCAGGGTACACGCTCACATTACATGTCGCCTTGTGGCTGCCGATCACTTTGCTCGGCGCATATTACATGGCACGCGAAGGATTAAAGTGGAGTGATGATTTACGTGAAGAGACAAAAAACTAATACGTTTCAACGTTCAAATGAGGAAAAATGAAAATAGCAATTGTTGGAGCAGGATACAGCGGCATGGTGGCTGCGTATGATCTAAAAAAAGCAGGACACGATGTGACCATTTTCGAAGCAGCCGATTATGTGGGCGGACTGGCATCCGGTTTCAAGGAACCGCACTGGGATTGGTCGGTGGAAAAGTTTTATCATCATTGGTTCCAAAGCGATTCAGAAATGCTGGGATTGATCCGCGAGCTGGGGCTGGAGGATAAGGTCCGCTTCCCCCGCCCCTTGACTGTGATGCTGCACAAGAATAAATGGTATCCATTTGACTCGATCATCAACGCGCTTCGTTTTCCCGGACTGGGATTTGGTCTGAACAAAATTAGATTCGGCTTCGTCGGATTATTCCTGCGCCTCACGAACAATTGGCGCGCGCTGGAAAAAGTCACCGCTGATGCGTGGATGTTGAAATACGCCGGCAGACAAGTCTACGAGCAGATGTGGAAGCCGTTATTGATCGGCAAGTTCGGTCCGTTTTATAAGGATGTCAACATGGCGTGGATGTGGGCACGCATTCATGCACGCACGACCCGCCTCGGTACATTTGAAGGCGGCTTTCAGAAGTTCGCTGATCTGTTCGCGGAGAAGCTGCGTGAGATGGGCGTGGAGATAAAACTCAACGCGCCGATCAAGTCCATTAAGCAGGGTCAGGCGTCGGTGAGTCTGAGCGTGGACGGTGATATCGTCGATAAGGTATTGGTCACTTCGTCGCCCAATCTGATTGCAAAGTTATGTCCCGATCTGCCTGAAAATTATGTAAAGGGTTTGCTTGAATTGAAATCAATGGGCGCGGTGGTGATGACTTTATCACTCAAATATTCTTTATCGAAGGAAGGTTATTACTGGTTCAACGTGCCGAAAGATGAAGGCTATCCGTTTTTGGCGCTGGTGGAACACACGAATTTTGTGCCGAAGGAAAATTTTGGCGGCGACCATATTATGTATGCCGGCGATTATCTCGAATTGGGTCACGAATATTTCACAATGAGCGATGATGAATTGCTCGAAAGATTTATTCCCGCATTCAAAAAATTCAACCCTGAATTTTCGCGCGACTGGGTGAAGAAGATATGGGTTTCCAAAACAAATTATGCCCAGCCCGTGCCATTGGTGAACCATTCAAAAAATATTCCTGAGATACAAACACCGATCAAAGGTTTATATTTTGCTTCGATGAGTCAGGTCTACCCGTGGGATCGCGGCACAAACTTTGCGGTAGAGATCGGAAGAAAAGCCGCGAGGATGATGAAGTAGTAATTTTGTGAGCGCAAGAAAATATTTCTTGCGCTCTATTTTTAAGGCGGTTGCTTTGAATGAAACTTTCGTAAAACCAAGATATGACTCAGGCGGGTTTGCAGGATTCCAACTCGCATTAAGGATGCGTTTGCTTCCAAAAAATATGATGCTGTCATTGTCTTTTTTATTGACGCCTTTGGCTGGCGTTTTTACGAACGCTTTCAGGATGCGGCCTTTATCAAGCGCATTGCCCAACACGGCAAAATCGAAAAGCTGACTTCGCAATTCCCGTCCACTACGGCAGCGCATGTGACCACCATGCATACAGGATTGCCCGTCGGCATCAGCGGTGTGCATGAATGGATCTACTACGAACCGCAAGTGGACCGGATCATCGCGCCGCTCTTATTTTCCTTTTCAGGCTCAAAGGAAAATAATTCACTAAAAGCAAAGAATGTGAACCCGGCATCGATTTATCCGAAGGGAACACTTTATCCTGAGTTAAAAGCCATGGGCGTTGAATCCTTTAATTTTGGTCTGCGTGATTACACGCCTTCCATCTATTCAAGCATCATCATGGAAGGCTCAGAGGCGCATCCATTCAAGACACTTTCCGAGGCTTTTACAAATGTAAATCTGCTGCTGGAAAAGCAAACGAAGCCAACTTATATTCATCTTTATTTTGACAAAATCGACTCGCTATGCCATGAGTATGGTCCCAACGCGCCGCAGGTCGATGCGGAAATTGAAACCTTCCTGCTGATGATGGAGCATTATTTTGAAACCCTACTCAAGGGAAACAAGAAGATCCTGTTCATGATGACCGCCGATCACGGCATGTGTGAAATTGACCCGCAGACCACCACCTATTTGAATATCAATCCGAACTTTGAGAATTTTCAACGCTTCATCAAGAAAAACCGCAAGGATCATCTACTTGTCCCGGCTGGTTCGCCGCGTGACATGTTCCTCTATATCAAGGACGATATGCTGGATGAGGCGCAGTCATTTCTTGCCACAAGATTGGAAGGCAAGGCGGATGTGGTCAAAACGGAAGCACTCATCGCAGACGGGTACTTCGGCCCGGAAGTGTCCGCTCGTTTTCGAGAGCGTGTGGGCAATCTGGTGATTCTTTCGTATCGGTATGAATCGGTCTGGTGGTATGAAAAAGGGAAATATGAACAGCGGTTTTACGGTCACCACGGCGGACTAACTCCGCAGGAAATGGAAACCATTCTGTATTCCTGTGAGATTGGGTAATATAAAAAATAGAAGGAGCGTCCTGTTAATATGATCGACTCTAATGTCCTTACCCCGCTCATATTTTCGGCCTTCACCAAAGAAATAACCTGGTTGGATGCCTCCTCCCGCTACTCGCTGGATGAGTTTATTGAGACCTTTCTCCGCACACGGGCACAGTCACAGGCAAATCTTGAAGACCTGACGGATGCGCAAGTGTCTTATTCATCCACTGTTCATCCATTCTGGTCGATCAGCGAATCTGTAACTCACCTTATTTTTACACAAGGGTTTTACCATAACAAATTGCTCGATATTTCCACCAGTCAACTGGCTCACGCGGTTGAAGCGCCGCGCGGGTTCGGAGAAGGCGCCAGGTTAAATATCCCTGCCAACGAATTAACCGCAAATCTGAGCATGGCTACCCGGAAAATCCAGGTGGTGATCGAAGGTACGCGTAAAAATCACAACCCTGAAAAAATCGAAGAGAGTTCTCCATTTGGAAAATGCACATACAAAACATGGATGTTACTCATGCTGGCTCATGAATCAGATCATTTACGTCAAATATCCGCCATGAGAAAACTGGCACGCACAAACAATTAAGCTAATAAAAAACGAAGGCTTTCGCCTTCGTTTTTTATTAGCTTAGAACCCATTCTCTTGCTTTTTCAACATCATCAAACTGAAAAAAATTATATCCGCGATTTCTGAAAACTGTCTCCATAAAATAGGTGTCCTGACTTAATTCCTTGAATACCATGGCGATCTTCCATTTCGGCGAAATACCGATCTTTGCGTTAACTTCCGGACGCTCATAATATTGCAAAAAACTGAAAGCAAAAGACGTCTCACGATGGTCAACGATCTGTCTGTCACATTGATGATACTCTGCAGCCTTGACGATCTCACTCACCATTAAATTTGCGGCTTCAGCGGTCATCACGCCTTTTGTTTTGATATATAAAATTTCTTCGCTTTCAAGATATTCTATTTTCCAATCCATGGCAGTTTACCGGTAAAAAATAAAAGAGCATGACATTTTTTTTATCATGCCGGAAACAGGTTCCTATTTTCCAAACCACATACGCGCAAGCAAATTATCCTTCTTCAAAAACTGGTGGTATAAAGCCGCGCCAACATGAAGAGCGATCAACGCAAGTAGCAGCCACGAGGAAAGTCCATGCCCCATGCGCGGCAGATAATCAAAGAAATTTGCAGGATAGGGTTTTTCCGCGCTGAATACGCCGGGCAGGTCTGCCATTTGGAATAACCCCAGTCCACTGAGTGCCATACCGAGCAAAAATAAATATAAAAGGCCGTGCACTGCTTTCCCGACAAGATTCAAAAAGGCATTTCCAGCATCCGCAGGCGCGGGGCGTTTCATGGTAAAAAGCAGAACAATGCGAATGAGCAGCAGTATCGCAATGGATCCGCCAATATAAGTATGACTTTGGAGCATCATCACTTTTTGCGGGTCTTCAGGTGATATGCCCGGCATGACAAACTTACCGATGCCGAGCATCATAAAGACCAGCAAAGCCATCAACCAATGAATGGCAACATGGGCGGGGTGGTAGCGTTTTGGTGTGGATTCAGACATGATTATTTTCTCCTTAGAAATGTTTGTGTTATGACAATATCACGAATTGCTTTCTTACAAAAGGGGTAGTGGTGTAAAATAGCTTTTGTTTCATTTTCCCCGTCGCGATTCGACGGGTACCTCAAACCCCAAAGGAGTAATCCCCATGTATCACACTATTATCATCGTCGGTAACGTAGGCAAAGACCCCGAAATGCGTTACACCCCATCAGGACAGGCCGTCACTTCATTTTCTGTCGCCACCAACCGCCAATATACTGCCGGTAACGGTGAACAGGTGAAAGAGACCATCTGGTTCCGTGTTTCCACCTGGGGCAAGACCGCAGAAGTCTGCAATCAGTATGTTAAAAAAGGCTCAAAGGTTTTGGTCGAAGGCAGATTGACTCCCGATAAAAACACAGGCGGCCCCCGCATTTGGACAAAATCTGATGGCTCTTCCGGCGCATCCTTTGAGATCACAGCCTCCAATGTGCGTTTTCTCTCAGCACGTGGTGAAGGCGGCGAAGGCGGACCCATCTCAGGCGGCGGAATGGAAATGGCCGAGCTTCCTCCTGAAGATGAAATTCCATTCTAATCTCGTAAACATATACCAGCCTTCGGAAGTCTCTGTCTTTGAAGCAGACTTCCGAAGTCTTTGAATTTACCACCCGTTCAGCACATTTGGATTCCCTTCCCATGACCATTCCCCAAACTCCTCAAAAACAAACCGGCCCCGTTCTTGAACTCCCCGCAGATCTTGAGCTTGTCTACGCCAACCTCGCACGCATCGCCCACTCCCCCGCCGATATCGTGCTTGATTTTGCACATCTTCTACCCGGTGAACCGCGCGCCAAAATTCGCTCGCGCGTGGTGATGACTCCGCTTAGTGCAAAATTATTGGTGCGCGCACTTACCGAAAATATTGCACGTTACGAAACCGCATTCGGCGAGATCAACATCCCAACCAACTCAACACTCGCTGATAATCTTTTCCGTCCCTTTCAACAGCCGCCTGAACCACCCAAAGAACCGTAGAAAAAAATATGCATAAACTCGAACAGATCACAGACAGCATCCGCAAAACATTTGACGCACGCACATCCGCCCGCGACCAGGCACTCGCTCAGGCACGCCAGTTAACACGCGCCTGCTCACTCGCCATCCGCGCGGTGCATCGTGAAGAAGCCGATGTGATGAACGCGCATTTACAGGAAGCACGTCAACTGGCAGATACGCTGCGCGCCTCTTTGGCAGCATATCCCGACTCTTTTTTACGCCGGATACACACAGGATGCCTTAAAGGAATTTGTCGAAGCGAACGTCACTTGCGCCTTAATTCGGAATGAACCGCTTCAGACTCCCGAAGAACTGGTCGTTGAACCTTCGACCTATCTCAACGGGTTGGCAGAAGTGGTAGGCGAATTACGCCGCCGCAGCCTCGATATTCTTCGCCACGGGTATTCTCCTGAAGTGGAACGCCTGCTAAACATCATGGACGAGATCTACTCGATCATGGTCACCATGGACTATCCCGATGCCATCACCAATGGCCTGCGCCGCCAGACAGATCTGGCACGCGGCATCATCGAAAAGACTCGCGGAGATATTACCTTTAGTCTGCGTGGGGAACATCTCACACAAGCCATCAGCCAGTTGAGCGCTCAATTAAACAGCGACCCGCTCAACGGTCAAAAAAGAAACGGGTAATTCATCATGGCAAAAGGTGGCCGCCGTTATCCGCTTGTCGTCTACACTCACATGATCGATCGCTGGTGGCCTGCCATTTCTGCGATCGGCGTTTCATTACTTGGCGTGGCCTGGCTGGTTAAGTGGTGGGGATTTGAAGAATGGCGCTGGCTGGCTTGTGCAAGCGTTGGCGCAGTAAATATATTTATCGGCTTATTCTTAATTCTTATTCGCAAAGCCGCTTATGTGCAGCCGTTCAGTGACCACCTTCGGCTGGCGACCCCCTTATTACGCCTGAATATTTCGTATAAAAGATTTCAGCGCACATCATCGGCAAACATAGGCGTACTCTTTCCGCCCAATAGTGTAACCAAATGGCAGGTTGAGATCATTCAACCGCTCGCAAAAATGACCGCGATCGTAATTACATTAAACGCCTTTCCCATGTCGCAATCTTCGCTGCGGCTTTTCCTTTCTCCGCTTTTCTTCAAAGACAAGACACCGCATTTCGTCATCCTTGTTGATGATTGGATGAAACTCAGCGGTGAAATAGAAAGTATGCGGTCAGGCACATCAGATTCATCTGCGCCCAGGCAAAGACGCGACAACTCGATCCTTTCACGATTGCCCGGCAAAGACCAATGAACATTTATTTTGCATGTTCCATCACCGGCGGACGCGAATTTGAAAGTACATATCAAGAGATTGTCGCTGCGCTTATAAAGGATGGTCATCAAATCCCCACGTCGCATTTGGTGCTGTCGGATGTGATGGAAAATGAGCGAGAGTTGACACCCGGGGAAGTTTACGAGCGCGATGTCAACTGGATCAAGAATTGCGATGTGCTCATCGCAGAGGTCAGCACGCCTTCGCACGGCGTTGGATACGAGATCGGTTTTGCTTTGAATATCGGGAAGCCGGTATTGTGTATGCACCAAAAGGAACGTAAAGTGTCAAAAATGATTACTGGGAATCAAGATGCCGCGCTTGTTATTCAGGCCTACGAAACAGTGGAAGAGGCGATTTTACAGGCACATTCATTTATTGCCAGCCAGTGAATATTTGTGAATATTGTCACAATCTATTCGTGACATTTAGCGATGGTGCAAAAAAAAGAAGTGGGCTACTATATAGACGGAGACGGAACAAAGACACCTCCAAACATGCTCCTCCTGTCTCCTCCTTTGAGAAGAGCGGTAGCGGAACATCCGGCGCGGTTGACTTGCCACAATCTTCTCCTTGGGCGGCCGCTGAGTTCCCACTCAGCGGCAGCATCTTTAAGTCGATATTTAATTTTTATTTCTGCTTTTTTATTCTTGCGCGGGGAGAATTACGATGAAGGACGAGCCCTTCCCTACGATTGATTCCACCCATACGCGTCCCTGATGACTCTCGACAATGGATTTCACAATTGCCAATCCCAAGCCGGAACCTTCCACCTGCTCCGGTGCATTCGTGGCACGGAAGAATTTCTCAAATACGCGGGATTGCTCTTCCGGTGGAATACCCGGACCTGTATCTTCAATTTTAAAGAATGATCTGATGATCTTGCATTGACATCTTCACATGCACGCTGCCTTCCGCAGGTGTGTACTTAATGGCATTGCCTACAAGGTTATCCATCATTTGGCGGATGCGAATCGGGTTGGCGCGCAAGGCTGTGATATCTCCGGCGATGGTGACATCCAGTTTGATATTCTTTTTCCTCACTTGCGCATCAAACATATCCAATGAATATTTCAAAATATTTTCAAGTTGAACCAGTTCCCGGCGGGTGTCGAACCTGGCTTCGAGACGGCCAAGATCAAGCAGGTCGTTAACAAGGGTTGTGATATGTTGAATACTGCCTTGTAAACGATGTAAAAACTCCTGTTGATTTTGATTCAGCGGCCCCGTGCGCTCGATCAATTCTGTATAGCCGAGAATCGCAGTTAATGGAGAGCGCAGGTCATGTGAAACGGTATGGATAAAATCACTTTTTAAGCGGTCAAGTTCTTTCAGGTAGGAAATATCCTGCATGGTAATGGCAGACCCGATCTTGGGAATGGGCGTATATTGCGCATTAAAAACACGGCCATCATCAAAGTTGATCTCATGATATTTCAACGGCCCTTCGCTGGAACGTGTGATCAAGGCTTCAGGTCTGCATTTGAAATGACCTCCTCGATCAACTTGCCATAGGTATCTTTGCCATCCAAATTAAAGATTTCATAAACAGCGCGATTTGCAAGCAGGACATGATGCCTCTCATCCATGACGATCACACCATCCTGAATGTTGCCAATGATCGCTTCCAGTTTATACCGCTCGGTTTCGGATATTTTAGCTTTTTCTGCCAGTGACGAAGTGGTGCGTTTTACTTCGCGGCGCAGCCAATCTCCCAATTCTCTCGCGCGCGCAAGACTCCTTTGCACTTCATCAATAATGTCGGTCATTCTAAGCGGCGGATATAAATAACCGCTCAGCCCGATCTTAAGCGCAGACTTGGCGAGACCGGAGGTGTCTTGATCTGCATATAAAATAATCGGCAGAGTGGGGAATCTTCCCAGCAAATTTCTTGAAACGGAAAAACCATCATCCTCGGCGAATTTTTCGCCAACGATCATCAAAGCGGGGATGGCTTCCTGCACAGATTTATTCAAACCTGTCTGGTCATGGGCAACAGCCACTTCATATCCAGCCGCACGCAGGGCACGTTCCATTAAATCTAAAATTGGGGATGGATTTAATGCCAGTAAAATCAGATCTTGTTTCGCCATGGGATCAGTGTAATCTTTTCTACTTTATTTATTGGGAACAACGGTCTTTTCAGAAGAACGCGAAAGGCGCTGGAGCGCCCCCTGCACAGATTCAAGCGCCTGCCTTTGCTCAGGGTTAAGCGCACCCGGCATCTCCGTCAACACCAGATTAAGCGGATAACTTGCCGCCTGTAGTTCGGTCTGAATGGAATTCCGCACTGCTTCAAGCGCCGCATAGCGATGCTTTTCACCTGTGCGCGCACTTTCAGCATTTTTTTCCAACGCGCGGAACAAACGCGCATTGACCAGTGAAATTGAAGCATAATCTGCCATGGCTTCCAGCAGAGTCTGCGCTTCGCGGGTGATCTCACGGTCTATTTTTCTCGCGACGATCAGCAACCCGATCACTTCGCTTTGGATCTTGATCGGAATCACACCGATTGATTTGCCCAAAGCCGAAACTTTTAATTTTTGTAATGGAGAACCACTCATCACCAGACTCTCCCCTGAAAGCGCAACCAGCGAACTGATGCCATCATCCACGGGCTGATTCATTTTCTTGGCCCATGCTTCAGGCAGGTTACGTTGCGCGCGCAGCAAATACGCATTGCTGCGTTCTTCACGCAGCATCAGCCAGCAAATATCCGCTTCGGCCACCTGCAAGGCGCTTTCAAGAATTCGGTCAAACAATACACGCTGATCTGTGATCGAAACCACAGCCTTGGCCGTGGACAGGATCGTCGTTAGATCGCGCAATCTTTTTTGCAACTCGGCGTTCATCGAGTCAATTTGGCTGCCCATTTTTTGCCGTTCACGCGATTCGCGAGTCTGACTTAAAGCGCGCTCGACAATGGAAACAACTTCCGCATCACGCACCGGCCAAAAGATCACATCTGACGCGCCAAGCCGGAAAGCTTGAATCGCATCTGACCTCCTGTCCCTTTTCAGCAATGACGATCACGGGAGATTTCACACCTTGCGCGTTCAACGCGGCGAGCATGTCTTTTCCGCTCAGGCCTGGTAAATTTAAATTGGCGAGGATCAGGCTAGGGGTCGTTTGAATCGCAAATTTGATCGCAGAAGCAGCATCGCCAACCACAGTCACCTGATATCCAAGCGGCTGTAAAGACTGTCTTCCGATCAAATCGGCAATATCTGGATCACTTTCAACAATGAGAATTTGTTCCCCGGGCGCCATGTTTTTTTCCTTTCGCCGATTCTATCACCTTTTCGGGTACAATCTTTGCGATGAATTTTACTGCTTATGCTATTGCAACGGTCATTCCCGCCTATCGGGTGGAGCAGAATATTGAATCTGTTTTACAGGATTTGCCTGCATATATCAAACATATTATTGTCGTGGATGATGCTTCGCCCGATTCCACTTCTGACCTGGTAACTGCTGCCGCAAAAAAAGACAGCCGCATCACCCTGATTCATCACACCGAAAACTTGGGCGTGGGCGGAGCGATGATCTCCGGCTTTCGTAAGGCGCTCGAACTCGGCGCGCAGATCGTGGTCAAGATCGACGGCGACGGTCAAATGGATCCGGCGCACATCCCTGCACTCATCACGCCGCTCATTTTAGGCAAAGCTGATTATGTAAAAGGCAATCGCTTTCGTGATTTTCAGTCGTTATTACAAATGCCTTTCGTACGCCGCATCGGAAATTTAGGGTTAAGTTTTCTAACCAAAGCCGCGACCGGATATTGGAGCATCTTCGACCCAACAAACGGATTCTTCGCCATCCGTGCCGAGATTCTCACACAGCTTCCGCTTGAGAAAATAGATCACCGCTACTACTTTGAAACATCCATGCTCGCAAATTTATACTTAATCGGCGCACTGGTCATGGACATTCCCATTCCGGCGCGTTATCGAAATGAAACATCGAGTCTTTCCATTCGACGTTCCTTGTTTGAATTTCCGGTCAAATTACTCATCACTTTTTGCGGCGCATCTTATTAAGATATTACATCTATGATTTTTCGATGATGTCGCTGTATTTGATGATCGGCATTCCACTTTTATTATTTGGCGGAATCTTCGGCAGCGTAAAATGGATCGAATACGCGAGTCAGAATATCCCCGCCCCCACAGGTACGGTTATGCTCCCACACTCTCTGTAATTTTAGGATTCAAATTTTATTATCCGCAATTGAAATTGATATGAACTCCACTCCACGCAAGGCGCTTTCGGATCCGCTATGAAAACATCAGACTTCAACACTTATAAAACACGCTATCGCAACGCCATCCGTCAGGTGCTCACACAAACTGAGGCAGGCCGTTTGGATGAAGCTGCATTTCCCGCATACTCCATCGTAACCCGATCATCAACTGGCTTTTCTGGCAGCGACTGCGCAAAGTGATGGAGCACATTCAACGCCCAACATCTTATGAACGCATTCTTGATTTTGGATGCGGCAGCGGCGTGATGCTCCCCTATGTTTCACAGATCAGCAATCAGGTCACAGCGATGGACGTGGACTTGCTTCCGCTTGAAAGTGTGCAGGTTCATATTCCACTCGCAAAAAATGTGGAAGTGAAAGATGCATCCAAAACAAACATCAGCGACCTGCCCGCAAATTCTTTTGACCTCATCATCGCGCTAGATGTGCTTGAGCATGTTAAAGATCTGCCGCGCACATTGAATGAACTTCTCACATTGCTCAAACCGGGCGGACAGTTGATCGTCTCCGGGCCTACAGAAAATATTCTATATCGCATCGGGCGCAAGATCGCCGGCCCCGAATATTCCGGCGCGTATCACGAGCGCGGCATCGCAGAGATCAAAACTGAGCTCGTGCCGATCTCTCGCATCGAACCTATTGCCACACTGTACTGGCCGAGTCCGCTGTTTGAATTGTTTGCCGCCAAAAAGTTATGAACGCGTTGCTCACGGGGGATGTATACTTAACCCAAGATGGATTTGCAACCGGACATCGCCGGATTAGGTCACACAGAGCGGGACCGCTCTCGCTTTCTTCCCGCGCTTGAAGACGGAGTGATCTCTGCCTGGCTCTCACAACAAACGGCCGGCACGGGTCAACCTCTAGCCGGTAGCTGGCTGCTCGACCCATTCGGATTCTCCCCGCGGCTGGTACTTGAGGCCGCGCGCAGCGGATATCGCGTACTGGTGACGGCAAATAACCCGGTCACCCGTTTTTTGCTGGAGATGTTTGCCAATCCGCCGGCGCAATCTGAATTCACAGCCGCACTCGCAGATCTGGGCGCAGTCAAAAAGGGGACGAAAGACTCGCGGGGCATCTGCAATCTTTATATCTCACGTCATGCGAAAATGTGAACAAAAATATATGCTCATTCTTTTTATGGCGCAAAGGGAGAGGATATTCCCTACGCGCGCATATGAATGCCCGCACTGCGGCGACTCGGGCGAGCTAGCATCACCGAAGAAGATATAGAACGTGTCAAAAAATCGCAAGACAGATACCCGCATCGCTCACGCGCCTTCGAAAAAGTTGTCGCATTAAACGATGAAGACCGCATCTACGCCGAAGAAGCCATCGGATATTATTTACCGCGTCCACTGTATGTGATCACAACCGTTATCAACCGTCTTGATAGTTTAAATTTATCACCCGAAAGAAAACGCGCATTGACCGCTCTGATCCTTGTCGCATGTGACGCGGGCAATACGATCTGGGCGCACCCGGCGGAACGTCCACGGCCGAAGCAGTTGAGCACGCCGAATCAATTCCGCGAGCATAATGTGTGGATGATGCTTGAGCTTGGATTAAGCCTGTGGACAGAAACCGGTTCAACGGTCACGGTTGAAGCGTGGCCTACGAAAATTCCAGAGAGTGGCGGCTTCTTAATCTACGAAGGTCATATGACAGACCTCGCAAATATTGTCAAAAAGGAAATTCCGATCGCGGCAGTGATCGGCTCGGTGCCGCATACTAATCAGGCATTTTGGACTCTCTCTGCTTTATGGGCGGGCTGGCTGTGGGGCAAGGATGCGGTGGAGCAGTATAAAGCTTGCGCCGCCGCCGATATGATTGGGCATGGAACGCCACCGCGTTGAATTCTGCTTTCAATCATCTGGGGGATTTGCTGCCCGAAGGCGTGACGTTTTTTGCGCTGCTACCTGAACCCGAGCCCGCATTCCTTACATCCGCTTTTACGGCGGCAAGCGCGGCAAAATTTTCGTTGCAAAGTGTGGCATTGCGTACCGAACATGATGCAGTGCAAGTCGTATGGAAGAACGAGCAAAAACGAAAAGCAAAAAAAACAAGCGCAGATATTTTACTCAATGCAATTCAAGAATATCTTCTGCTGCGCGGCGAACCTGCTCCTTATTTACACATCCACGCCGCAGGCTTGATCGCTTTAGCCGAAGCAGATTCTTCTTAAGATCCCTGAGCAGGAATTTGATGAAGCACTGCGAAAGAGTTTTATGGGATTGCTCACGCCATCCAAAGGTTTGATCTACGCCATTTTAAATTCGTACGCAGAAAGAGAATCAGGCTATTGGAAATTGCGTGACGAGGATATTGCAGCAACACGGCGTGAAGAATTAAATAATATTTACAAATTGATCGAAGCCGTCGGAAAAAGATTAAACTATACAACGCGCAAGCAGGATAAACTTCTGCACTGGGAAGAAAACGGAAACAGGGTGCGCACATTTAACGTATTGGCTTCGGCCCTGCTCGGGCGCGCAGTGCAGGATGCCGCGCCGGACACCATTATTGTCATCCCCGGCGGACGGGCAGCGCTCGCCGCCTATCAGCAGGATCGCGCCCCGTCGCTCGCGGCACGCTTGAAAAAGCATCCGCTGGTGAAATATCGTTTGTTGCGCACCCTGCTCAAGGTCCCGATCTTGACCCGCGAAACATTTGAAGAACAGATCGCCAGCGACCCCGTCGAAAAATCCACGGGACAGATGATGATGTTTTAAAGTACATGAAGTTCACCTTGATAAACGGAGATACCCATACGGGCACAATGTGAACAAAGATTTAAAAACATCCTTTTTTATCACTGATCGCATTGCACCTGCATGGGTGTCTCTGATGAAAATCAATTTGCATAATTTCTAAAAACAAGGTAAAAAATGAAAAGATTTTTTTACACGCTGTTAATCACAACTTTGCTGACGTCCTGCATTTCCGTCTCAACCGATTCAAATCCTCCCACGGTTGGACCAGATTTCGTAACAGCCACGCTGCCCCCCACCAAACAATCCTATGTTCCCCCCACATTGACCCCAACTTCAGAGATTGTAAACACGCCAACGATTGCGATCACCGCTCCGCCAAACTGCACTGACAGCGCCGTGCTTACGTGACGTGACTATTCAGGACAATACGCAGGTGAAAGCAAGCGAAAAATTCACAAAGACATGGGAATTTCAAAACACAGGCACTTGCCCGTGGATTAATTACACGCTGATCTTTGCAGCCGGTGACGCAATGGGAGCGCCTCTTTCCGCGCCGATACCTGTTACTGTTTCGAGTGAGAAGGCACTCGTCTCTGTCGACTTGACCGCACCCGCGGCCAGCGGGACATACACCGGGTATTTCACATTACACAACTCAGCAGACAAGATCGTGATGATCGGTGTTGAAAAAACATTCTGGGTAAAGATCGTTGTGGGCAGCGGCGTCATTGTCCCAACCAGTTCTTCGAGCACAAGCCCGACGCAATCAGTCAATACGACAACAACGACTACAACCAACTGCAACTACAGTTCTAATGCGGGATATATCAGTCAGATCGCATCGTTAATAAACGCAGAACGCGCAAACGCCGGTCTGCCCGCGTTGACAGTTAACTCACAGCTTGCTGCATCTGCACAAGGTCACGCCGCAGACATGGCATGTAATAACATGATCAGTCATACCGGTTCGGATGGCTCATCAGCATACTCTCGTATTCTGGCTTCAGGGTATTCGCCTTCATATTCAGAAGAAATCATCTACGGTGGAGGCGGTCCGCAGGCGGCCATGAGTTGGTGGATGAGCGACCAGATCCATCGTGACGCGATCTTAAATCCACGGTCAACGGAAATCGGGGTCGGATATGCATATTTTCAAATGGCGCGTATGGGGATTATATTGTTATAGATTTTGGAAGCCCATAAATTTATAGTTGCTACAAAAATAAAAAAAATTATATAACCTGTATAAGCGGATTCAGTAACGGATTACTGCGCAAAACGGATAAACGGATAAAGAATATATTCAAGTTTAAAAATCAACATTTGGCATGATCGGTTGATATTCAGGAAATATCTCATTTGTGGCGGGGTTATTTAATCGTTTGGTTAATATTTCAGAAAGCACATCGCGGTAATCCGTTGTGACTGCTAAATCACCCGGCCCGATCAGTTGACCTTCCGCCAGTCCCGGCCATTGCCCGTGGACTTTGCCACCGTCTACATTGCCACCCAACACCATCATCATACTGCCGTGACCGTGGTCTGTGCCGAGGCTGCCATTCTCAGAGGCACGCCGCCCAAACTCGGACATGGTGACGGTGGTGAGTTGATTTTGATGGTCTGCCATATCGGCATGGAAGGCGGCGAGTCCTTCGGCGAGGTCTTTCATCAGGTTGGGCATGATACCAGCGGATGAGCCCTTGCGCAAATGCGTATCCCAGCCGCCGAGGTCAATGGCTGAGACTTCGAGTCCCACTTCCGCTTTGATGAGCATGGCGGTTTGTTTGAGGGCGAGGCCGAATTCGGTGTCGGGGTAATTATTGGAGATTGGAGATTGGTAATTTGTGGGGTCAAGTCTTTGGAGAGTATCCATGATGGATAAAGTCTCTTGTCCCAGAATGTCATTGGCGTAGACGGTTTCAAGCGAGGCGCGCATTTGCTGCAGGATGCGCTGGTCGCCGCCGAGGTGGAAATCCGCGATGGAACGCAGGGCGGAGACTGGCACACTTCCGCTCAAACTACGTTGTGGGCGGGTGCCCATTCCCACGGCACGCAAGGGAGATGTGTTGCCTGTGTTCAAAGTCGCGAGGTGACGTCCAATCCAGCCTGAGGCGGGACCGCGTTCATCGTCGACGCCGCGCTCCATGAGTTCCATTGCTTTGAAGTGACTGCGAGATTCATCAGGTGCGCCGCAAGCATGGATGATGGCAAGTTGCTCGCTTTGCCATGCTTCAAGCAGCGGACTCATATTTGGATGCAAACCAAAAAAATCCGTCCAAGTCAACACTTCTTTCCTCTTTCTTCTTTCTTGAATCATCAGGTCTCGCAATTCCCAATGACGGCCGCAATTGATAATAGGCGTCCTCGCCATGTGGCACGACCATGTTTAATACATCCGCTGCACCGCGGAGAAAAACGACGACGAGTGTATCTCCGCGCGGGGCGGTGTTGACAGGGGCAAAGGATAAGCGGGGGAGCCAGGTTTGAGTAAGCATTAAAAAATCTCCATTATTCGTAGTAACGACTTTAGTCGTTACAAAAGCGACTGAAGTCGCTACTACATAATCAACGCCATTGAAAGGCAGGGATGCAATGATGCTCGCGGCGATGATCTGACGAGTCTCTTCATCGGTGGCGCCTGCTGCTCGGACGGTATCAATTATTTCGTTACGGGCGAAGCGATCTAACCGGGCACCTACTAATAAAGATGAAATCGCATCCACATCGTCTTGCAAAATGCCGGTAGATGAGACATCCAATAAATTTTGCAAATTATGTTTCGTGTCATTGAGTTCGTCCCGAATCAGCGCGAAGGCAAATTGCCAGCGCGGCATGAGGTTGCCCTGCCACGCCTCGCTGGTGTCGGGGTAGCCCTCGGGCGTGGGCCAGTTGAAATAAAGGCGCCCCCATGCGGACGAGATAATCGTAGCAATACCATCAGTTTCAACGTTGAGCATACGCAGCGCGGACAAAAGAAAATTGACGGGACGTTTGTATTTGTCTTTGCGCGAGCGGCAGGCCATCGAGCAGGATGACACTCAGCACAGATTTGATATCGCCATTCGTGTTGAGAAAAGTTTGCGCGGCTTTTTCGATGAGCTGCTGTGGCGGATTATCGGCGATGAAGCGACGCGCGAGTTTGGTGCAGATAAATTTTGCAGTGGATGGATGCATGACCAGCATTTCGATGACTTGCTCCGCCTCTTTAATACCCGACGACTGAATCGAAAGACCCAAAACATTTTTCTCACCCGTGTCATGGATGTCTTCCTTGAAGACGAAATCGCCAAGCCAGAAATGTTCCTTAACATTCCAACCCGTGAGACAGCGAGCGAGTTCCATCACATCTTTTTGAGAGTAACCGCCGTCCACGCCAAGAGTGTGAAGTTCCATTAACTCACGCGCATAGTTTTCGTTGGGATGACTTTTCTCGTTGGCTTGATTATCGAGATAGATCATCATCGCTGGCGAATGCGCAGATGCCCACACAAGGTCGCGGAAATTACCGAGCGCATGTTTGCGGATCACTTCGCGGTCATCCACGGTTTTGAGGAAGAACTCTTTTTCCTTGTCCATGAAGATGTTGAAGTGGTCACTCCAGAATTCAACCATCACTTCGTAGAGTTGACGTTTGCTATAAAGCTGTCGCAGGAAAGTTGCCTGACGCAATTCGTTGGGGACTTTCTCGCGGTCGTATCCATCGAAGAGTTGATTGCTGATTCCTTCGAGTTCGTTGGCTTCCATGTTTAGTGTGTCGAAGGTTGAAAGTTGAAGGTTGCAGGCTAAGTCGTCGATGGTTTCGAAGTTGAGTTGTTCTTCAATATAGTTTTTAATCATTTCCTATAAAGCGGGCGCTCCACCCTGCTGCGCCAAAGGTGAGGCGATTTAGCGCGAGGAAATCGCTTGCGGTAAGCGCTGTCCACGGAACGGTGGGAAGGTCTCCTGCGAGTTTGCGATACGCTAGTGCGGGAGCGCAAGATGAGAGTGCGGCACTCCGCTACGCTCGCGGTAACGAGGGAAGCGAGTTTGAGGAAGTCACGTCGAGAGAGGGT
>NZ_JADJUO010000038.1:0-14445 GCF_016717045.1 Candidatus Villigracilis proximus
GAGCGGATCAATGTGATCGTTGGATAATGTTTGAATATTTGAAAGTCCCGTTTCATTACCATGGACTGCGTTGGGGTTCGCTGTGGAGAACGCGAGGAAAATATCGCCAGAGCCATTTCCGCCCAGACTGCCCGTACGAGCCATGCCGATCGCTACGCGTTTTGCCAGCCGTTTTAGTTGATGAGGAAGCAAAGGTGCATCGGTTGCCACAATAACGATCAACGAACCGTCATCCTGTCTGAATGGATTTTCTCCATTTTGTGAAGGCGCGCCTTCCTGTAGGTGTTGTCCCACGGGTGCGCCGGCAATCGTCAGTTGATATCTTCTGCCAAAATTGCACTGCGCGAGCACGCCCACCGTCCAGCCGCCAAGCTTGGTTGGAAGTTTGCGCGATGAAGTTCCCGTGCCGCCTTTAAATTCTAGCACAGCATCCGTCCCGCCGCCGACGTTCACCTTCCGCGATCGCGCCGTCTTTTGCTGAATCCAGGGCTTGCATCACATGGCCCGTTCATTACGAAAACCATTCATGTCATTCCAACCAACCGTCCGCGGTTTCACCCGACCACGGGACATGACCATTTTTAAAAAAGCGCATTATTCTTTATCTGCCATGCAATGATCGTATACGCGACAATGCCCACGCTATGTGTATTTGTGATCCAATCGGGCCTTCAAGCAGACCGCCTTCTTCGATCCACGTCGCGTCCCCCTGTCATTTCGCCGTTGCCGTTGAATGAAGTGCAGACCCGCATAGACTGGCGTGTGATCTTTATTTCCATGCGGATGAATGATCGTCACACCCGTCCGCGCTGAGTTGCCCCTTCGATAACGGTGGCATACCCAACGGTCACGCCTGATACGTCTGTGATCGCATTGTGTGTTCCTGTGCTGCCTTCAAATGGAATCCCCCAGGTCTCGTGCGCGTGGTTTTGTCATAAATTTTCCTTTGTATTTTTACAAGTTGTTTTGCAATACTTTCCATAATTTCATCAGGTACGCCATCCAGCGCCTGTGATTGGACTCGGGTATCAATTTCATCGTTGACATAATCCACGACGACAAATTCATCGGTCAATGCGATCTCAGTGGAGAACCAGTCGAGTTTGCAAATGGACGCAATGCGCTTCGTGACATCCGCAGCCTGCCCAGGCGATACTGAGACTCTTCCTCCGCCGTGACATTGGCATAGATGTGCGTGGATGTATCCCACCAGCATGGATGCGTTTCACCGTTGGCGTAAAAAACGCGAAACCAGGCGGGTGTATCTTCGATCATGCGCGGCGTGACATGTGCCTGAACCAGATATTTCTGCTCAGGGAATTCCATGCGCGCCTGCAAAATTTCCTCCACCGAAGAAGCGCCGAGGATCACGCCTTCACCGCCGCCGCCGTTCGATGGCTTGATGACAAAACTCTCGCCAAGCGGGGTCAGGTCAATGGGTGCGACGACCGGCTGCTCAAGAAAGGGCGCAAGCAAAATGGTATGAAGGCGTGTTTAGGCCGGCATTGATCAATTCAAGGCATGGTGGCTTTGTCTTCAGACCAGGCTGAAACCTCGGCAGGATTAATGCGTTTTGCGCCATATTCAAGCGCCCAGCGCGGAATTGGGTCGAAGGCCGGCTCGCCCTGTCCACGGTGCAGCAGAGTTTTGAAGGTAAGCACCCCTTTATAGAGTGCGGTGATGGACTCCAGCAGATTATCTGGTTTGATCTGCCAGAGGAGATACCCTCTTCAATGCAGGCGCGTTCTACCATCCCAACAAAGGCTTCGTCATATTCCCAGTACCAGGGCAGGCATAAGTCGTATCGCATCGGGGGAGATTATAAATTAGGAATTAGGTGATTAGGGGGTAGAGATTAGGAGTGATTCGACCTTTGACTCTCTTATTCACTGGTAAAATGGACGCACAAATTTTTCAAAAGGATAATAAATGAGCAAAGATTCAGTACAGGATGGGTTGGTTGTTTCGATGGAATATACATTAACCGTGGACGGAGAAGTTCTTGACTCCCTCCGACGATGCCGGTCCTTTGCAATTTCTCGCCGGATACGGAAATATTGTCCCCGGGCTTGAGAGTGAAATGATCGGAATGAAGATCGGTGAAAGCAAGGACGTTGTTGTTAAACCTGAAGACGGCTACGGTGAATTCGATGACGAGGCCTTCATGGATGTGCCGCGCAACGAATTTCCGGAAGATATGGAAATTGAAGAAGGCGTTGAGTTGAACGTCACTGACGAAGACGGCCAGAATCAATATGCGCGTGTCGAAAATATCACCAAGGAAACCGTGCGTCTCGACTTCAATCATCCGCTCGCTGGCGCTGAATTGCATTTCAGCGTGAAAGTGGTTGCGCTGCGCGACCCGACCGAAGAGGAACTCGATCACGGTCACGTCCACGAAGAAGGACATCACCACTAGGATATAAAAATCGCTCCCGATTATTTCGGGAGCGATTTTTTCTTTTCCTGCCAGTTCCAGGCTTGTTTGATGCCAAAGCCGAGTACCACCAGCCCCAGAAGCAAACCGCCGAAGTTGCTTATAAAATCGTAGACCAATTCCCATTGGGCGCCGAATAAATATCCGAGGCCGCCGTATAGGCCGATCCATAGGATTTCGCCAGTGGCATCGTAGGCTATGAAGCGCGTGTATTTATATCCGCTGCTGCCTGCGATTAAATTCGTTGGGATGGCAACGGCAGTGATCAGCCAGCGCGTAAGAAAAATTGCCAGCCCTGCGCGTTGTTGAAAGGATGTGCGTGCGCTTCTCCATGCGGGAGATTGTCCGAAACGCCTTTGGACTGAGTCTTTCGCGTAATATCCCATGCCGAAACTAAGTGAGTCTCCAAGCAATACGCCGATCAACCCGAGAAAGGCCGCGCTAGGAATATCCAAAATGCCTTGTTGACCAAATGCCCCAGCTGCGATCACAACTACTGAAGCGCCAATGGGTAAACCAAGCGCCCCGAGGAATAGTATCAACCCGATCAGTGGTGTGCCGTAATTAATGACCTGTGTAAGAAGAAAATCGGACATATAAACTTACTTGCTACGGTGCGGGAGGAGCCGTCGGCGGGGGAACTGTATCAGGAGCAGAGTCAGGCGTCGGCTTGGGTTGATGCGTGAGCAGTGTCGCCTTGACTGTCTCGAGTACGAATCCATCTACGTCTGGATAATATTCTTCGTTGAGGGCTTCCAAACTTTTATCGTGATTGCCCAGCGGCGGAATTTTCAACGCTTCGTAGATGAACTTTTCAGGCACATAGTATGTTCTTGAAATAAAGGACACGGTCATCCAATCGCGCACCAATTCCACATCGGTTTCGATCTCACCGGGCGGCGGCGGACGGTGGCCGTCGAACTTTTTGAATGCACGCAGGGCGCGCATTCCGAAAAAAACTGTGAATAGAAATCCAAATATGATGAGCACAATGATCAATGCCCGCTGTTTGGGATTTTTTTTAGAAGACATAACTCTCTCTAGGAATTAATCCTGCCATTCCAATTCAAAATTGCCAATGTAAACTGTGTCGCTTTCCTGAACACCTGCTTCACGCAGTGCCTTGTCTACGCCGAGTTTTTCCAATAGTTTTTGGAATCGGCGCAGGGAACCATCATGTTCGAAGTAGGTCATCTTGGCGGAGCGTTCGATTGCCACGCCAGAGACGCGCCAATTGCCATCTTCTTCACGTGTGATCTCGAACAGGTTCGGGTCTACATCGGGTCTGTATACAGGCAGGGTTTCTTCCACATCTTCCACGGGAATATCTGCCAGTTTTGATACGCGGCGATTAAGATGTCGCGGGTGTTGGTGCGGGTCATGGCAGAGATCGTGATGATGTCTACTTTTTCTTTTTGAAGCTGGCCTTGATTTCCTTGAGGCGTTCCTGCACATCGGGCTGATCAATTTTATTGATCGCTACGATCTGCGGTTTGGTGGCAAGCTTGGGATCAAAGAGCGCCAACTCGCTGTTGATCTGGCTATAATCCGCGAGCGGATCTTCAGACAAACCATCCACCATGTGGATCAGCACGCGTGTGCGTTGAATGTGACGTAGGAAATCATGGCCGAGTCCTGCGCCTTCTGCCGCGCCTTCGATCAAGCCCGGAATATCCGCCATGACGACGGTTGTATCATCGTCAATATTTGCCACGCCGAGGTTTGGTTCAAGTGTGGTGAAGGGATAGTCACCGATCTTTGGTTTGGCATTTGTCAGCGCGCCCAGCAATGTGGATTTGCCCGCATTGGGCAAACCGATAATGCCAATATCGGCGATGAGTTTTAACTCAAGCCGGATCATTTTTTCTTCATGCGGTTCACCGCGCTCTGCTGTACGCGGCGCTTGATTGCGTGACGTGGCGTAATGCTGATTCCCTAATCCGCCGCGGCCGCCTTTGCAAACCAAAAGCTGCTGGCCGGGTGTGGTGAGGTCACCAAGCAGCACGCCAGTTTCAGCATCGTAAATAACAGTCCCGGGCGGCACAGGGATGATACGGTCTTTTCCACCGCGTCCGGTCTTTTGTGAGCCGCCGCCATTTTGCCGTCATCTGCCGCAAATCTTTCATTTTGTCGAAACGCGGAAAGCGTATTGAGTGTGGCTTGAACTTCAAAGATGAGATTGCCGCCTCTGCCGCCATCGCCGCCATCGGGTCCGCCGAGGGGAACGAATTTTTCACGGCGGAAATGTACCATTCCGTCGCCGCCTTTGCCTGATCGTACGTGAATATTTACCTGATCTATAAACATGTTGGTCTCATTATCTCTTTATTGTGGGCCTTGCGATTTTTTTCAATTATAGTCGTTTCATGGTCATTTCGTTGTTTGTTAAATATGAAGGCTTCGGAGACCATTTTTGATCTCCGAAGCCTGGGCAATCTAACGAACAGGCTAAAGCTATTTGTTGACCAATTTCCACGCGGCGGGCAAAGCCAGGGAAGCCGCGAGCAATTTGATAATATCACCAATAAGGAATGGAATCAACCCAAATGTGACTGCTTTGCTCCAACTGCCCAACATCACCGCCAGCCATGTCACACCACAGGCATAAATGAGGACTGTGCCAACCAAAAAGGGGATGAATGAAGTGCGGACGCTTCTTTCCAAGCCCTTTTCTGCCAGCCGACCGATAACATACGCTGCGCCGATAAATCCCAGCAGATAGCCGGCGGTTGCCCCAGTCAGCACGGATAAGCCATGCGCGCCGCCTGCAAAAAATGGGAGGCCGAGTGCGCCTTCTGCGAGATATAAGGTCAATGAGGCTGCGCCGCGTTTTGATCCCAATGCCGCGCCGACCAACAACACGCCAAAGGTTTGACCCGTGATCGGTACAGGGGTGAAGGGCAGGGGAATCTCAACTTGAGCCAACGCGGCGACAAACAAAGATCCAAGGATGATAAGTGTCAGGTCGCGCAGCCAGCTTGCAGCGCGGGGAAAGAAACGCAGAGAAACAGTTGGAGCCAATGTGGTCATGTGTATAAATTCCTTAATTACATTTCTTCCACAAAAAAGCGCAGGCTGCTTAATGTGGTCCATTCGGTGGTCCCGTCTTCGTATTCCACCTCAACGCGATCACCGTCGGTGTTGATGACGATCACATCATAAAACAGATCATCTTTCGCGGATTTGCATTCAACCTGCTCATCCACTTCCACTTTGTATTCTTCAAGATAATCAGCGTCTGTCCATTCTTCTTCACCCGTGTCAAAGCGGATGGAAATATCATCCCCTTCGATCGAGAGGATCGTAGCGGGGTAAAAATATTCATCATCATCCCAAAATGCAAATGTGCGGTCGCCTTCGTTCCAGTATTCCATGTTAATATCCTTTTTAATTTAATTAGAAACTACCCGTTCATTATAGCAAAGATGTTGTGAATTCTGTTTCAATATTTTGGTTGTTGTGATCAAAATTGATTGAATGATAAAAATGAAACGCCATTAACTTTGAAAGTCTAGTAGAATTCACTTATCCGCTGGATCGCACACTACGATATGAGAAATTTTTTCCCTCAGGTTGAAGATATTCCAATGAATAATTCCTCCAAAAGTGTGGAGGGCTATTTCCTTGGGTTAAATGCAACAGGTCTGGTTGAGAAACGAATCGGTGCTGATCGATCAGCTGTTTTGCTCTTAATTGGGGGAACGCCGGGCATGGCATATATGCTTGAAGAGGGTCAGAGCAAGCCGCTTTTACTGGCAGAGTTCTCATCTTTAAATGAAAATAGTCAGGTTCGTGCCATTCAAATTCCTGATGTTGCAGGAAGGCTGGCATTGCTGGCTTTGGAATCCCGGGTAAAAACGAATTACCCGCTTTCCGGCTTTGATGCATGGGGAAAACAAATTGATCAATGGAAACAGGAGCAATGGAACGGGCTGGTGGAGTTTACCTCTCCAAAATCTCATGGGTTTGCACTTTTTTTACAGGGTGAGCCTCAACAATCAGATATAAGCTTTTCCACGTCACAGGGATTCGTCACTGAATTCCCTGAAACGTCCATTGGGGATACTTCCACATGGGGCATTACTACATATTCTCATATCCCTTCTGCGCAAGCTTATCAATGCGCCGTGCTGCGGCATGGAGCCATGCATTGGAGCCGTAAAATCCTTAGCCGTTACAAGGAAATGGTTGGAGGCAAGCTCCTGCAAATAATGGATCGGGAACTAAACCGTCAAATTCAACCCTGGCATTGGAATATTGCGCTTGAAGAGAGCGATATGGTGGATGGACATTTTTTGCATACATCACCGACGCCGCGCACGCATATCGCGCTTTATTCATGTCAATGGGCGCGCAAATGAATATTGTGATCGGAAATAATCTGACACAAAGATTGTTAAGTGAAACTTTTGAGCAAGTTCATCCTGATGAGCGGGCGATTTTACAGTCGCAACGATTGATTCCCGCTGCGTTTTCGGAATAAGTATCATGCAAAATATAAATGAATCGAGATTTTCCCCGCTAAAAATTATACAGATCAGCGCCGCTATGTTTGTTTTGATGCTGGGGCTTATGGTTTGGGTTTTTTATGCAGAACCTTTGTCATCACGATTCTCTCCCTATTGGAATGACAAACTAATCGACCTGCTGATTCTAATCCCGGCGGTTGGCGCGGCCGTGGCCGGTACGTTATTAACTTATCAATTTGAAAAAGGTGAAATTCCCTACCGTATCTGGCAGGCTTTTACAGTTGGATTATGGTTCTGGGTGGCGGGAGAAATCAGCGGAGCGATCTATGACATGCTCTACTGGGATACATCCTATCCTGAGTTTAGTCTGGTCGATCTGTTTTGGATGCTTGGATATTTCTTTTTGGGACTTTCTCTTTATTACCAGCTCACACTGGTGTATGGTGTGAAAAGTAGAAACCGCCGTATTTATCTGGGATTGGTCACACTCGCGCTGTTGATCACAGCCGGTTTAACAACCCTCGCTGAAAAAGCTGGTTTGGGGGAAGGCTCTGTCTGGATTATTTTATTTATTACAGTCTTGTATCCTGTATTTGATCTGACAGAGGGCGCGATTGCGATCTGGCTTTCCTTCCTCTTTGGGCGCGGACAATGGAGCCGCCCCTGGTGGGGATTGATCCTCTTCGCGTTGGCAGATAGTGTCAACACCTTTGACTGGCTCGGTGGATATGACCTCATTTCTGTTTCGGCGCAGGATACGTTGAATTTTCTCGCGTTGATTGCGTACCCGCTTAGTTATATGGTTGCTGGTCTGGCTTTACTTTCAAATTATTATATTTTGCGTTATGGCGAAAATAGCGGGTTGTTGAGACGCGCCAGGAGAAGCGAGATCAACAAACCCGAATAAATAACTCAAGTGCTGCCTTTGGAAAAAGATATTACAAATCTTTTTTGAACTGTTGAGGCGCAGAGGAAGAACTATTGAAACTCAGCGAGTTTTGCATCTCGGCGGACAGGTTTCGTAGTGGCAGCTTGTTGTTATTCAGCATCTTCTTTCCATATACTCACTTGATTTCGTCCGGCGCGTTTGGATTTATACATGGCTTTATCGGCTTTGACGACAAGTTCATCGGCATCTTTTCCATGGATAGGGTGGGTGGCGACGCCGAAGGATAAGGTTATTTTTAGCTTTTTTCCCTCGTGTAGAATGCAAATATCGGCACAAATTTTCCTGAGTTCCTCCGCCCGTTTCAAGGCCAATGTTTTTGTGACATCGGGTAACACCAGTAAAAACTCTTCACCTCCATATCGACAGACAATATCTGAGGCTCGCGCATGTTTTTTCATGATTGCCGCGACCTCTATTAGAAATTTATCTCCAACTTGATGCCCATAGGTATCGTTAATTTTTTTAAAATGGTCAATATCAGAAATAATGATGCTCAAATGTTTTTTTCCTCGTTTTACGCGTGCTATCTCACGTTCCAATGTCTCATTCAGATAGCGGCGGTTGTATAGCCCGGTTAATGGGTCACGCAGGGTTTGTTCGTGCAGCTCTTTTTGGAGTTGTTCGATTTCAATCAAGCGGGAACTTAACAGTTCGTTGGCTATCTTTATTTCTTTTTCTGCGCGTTTGCGCTCACTGATATCACGTACAATACTTTGAATATAAATCGGGGCGCCGTTCTTGTCGCTAATCAATTCCAAATTAATTTCAACCGGGATGATCTGGCCGTCTTTTTTACGAAATAGTCTCTCGTAAAGAGGGATATATTCGCCTGCGAGCAGACGTTTTATGATCATTTCACTTTTTTCTTTTTCTGCTGAGGTTTCATTTATAGACAACGCGGTAATTTCATCCATTGTATACCCAAGCATATCTGCCGCACGTTGGTTTACCAATATGTGCCGGCCATTTAGATCCAGAAGGAACACGGCATCGTGTGTCTGGTTGAATAAAGACCGGAAGTGGGACTCACTTTCACGCAGCGCATCTTCTGAGGCTTTGCGCTCGCTGATATCCTGATGCGTTCCATACATCAGGAGTGGTTTTTTGTCATCTGTCCAGGTGGCTACTTTTCCCCGATCCATGATCCAGACCCAATGTCCGCGTTTGTGGCGCATACGAAGTTCCAATTCGTAGTAATCTACTTCACTGAGAAAATGACTTTTTAGTGCGTGTTCTGCCAGCTGCACATCATCCGGATGGGTAAGTCTGCGCCAGGTATCCACGGAAAAGGGTTCCAACTCTTTGAGTGTATATCCGATGATTTCTGCCCATCGTTCGTTAAATACAGTTTCCCCGGTTTGGACATTCCACTCCCAGGTGCCGGCGTATGATCCCTTTAGGATATTTGCAAGCCTTCTTCTTTCTGTGACAAGTTCGTTTTCCATTCTTTTGCGTTCGGTAACATCATGGATGATGGAAAAGAGCATGGTCTTATTCTGTAACGTAATGGGTGAGGAATGAACCTCCACGACCCGTGTTTCTCCGCTGGCGAGTTGATGGGTAAAAATAAAATAATTTTTTTCCTCGTTGAGCGCCTTTTGCCGTTCCCTGCAATCTTGTCCGGCGGCATTGTATTGATCTCACTGATCAGCATGGAGCACTGCGGAAATGCTCAAGGGTTTCTCGCAGCGCTTTTTCCGCCCGTTTATGCTCGGTCATATCGCTCATTACACTGAGCAGTAATTTTTTATCCTGTAATTGTATATAGTCAATGGAGAATAGCCCGTTTCGTATTTCGCCTGATTTGGTGCGTACATCCCCTTCATAGTTGCGCACGGTCTGCTTTGATTCAGCATTTCCAGCATTGCCTCGCGTTTCTCAGGCTCAACGATAATATTCAGCGAAAAGAACTTTTTCCAATGATCTCCTCCCGTGAATAGCCCATTGTTTTCAGGAAGGTTTCGTTGATGTCGTAATATACCCCTGTTTGGATATCACTAAGGGCCATGCAGGCCGGGCTTGCGTGAAAAGCTTTTGAGAATTTTTCCGGAGGCTTTGATGTCTGATATATCCTTTGTAATGCCAAAGATCACATCCTGTCCGCTCCACTTACCGAGGGTAACTCGAGTCTCAACTGGGATCTGCACCCCGTCACGAGTCATGACAGGCACTGGGCAATACTCAGCCCTGCCGGCCAGCATCTCAGCCACGATCTTTCCCGCTTCTTCGCGTTGTTCCGGCGGATGGACGATCAATACACTCTGTCCGCTCAATTCATCCTGTGAATATCCCAGCTTGTGTGTGACCGTATCGTTCACTTGCAGGATATTTCCCTGCATATCCAGCACGAATAATATGTGCTCAATGGTGTTGAAGAATGAATTTATATTTTTCATTTTCAACATGCTTGCGATCACATTTTGATAACCTTGGATGATACTCTCCAGGTCTTCAATGCGTTGACTCAAAACTTCTAAATTGTATGGATGTTGATTTTCTGCTTTTGTGGTTTTGTTCATGCCAATCTTGCCTGAAAACAACACGTTAGGATATTTGATTTTTCTGTTACTTGGTGGAAAATTAAATCAGTGTGACCTAGCCAGCCCCTTTTCAACTCATTCGATTTTGGTGAAGGAGTCAGGTAACGCTTTTGTTCGTTACCTGACTCCTTCTTTTCATCCTCTACCAGTAATAATCTATTTTCTGCCAATTTTTTCATCACACGTCGAGCAAGGTCGGCTGACCGATTTCCTGCAATTCTCATCTTGCGCTGATGCGGCTTCGTGATCTTCATCACGCGCGAAGGTCGATCGGTGTGCCGATGATGACCAGATCAACATCTGAGGCGTTGATTGTCTCTTCGAGGTCTTTTGTCTGCGCATCACCGTAGCCCATGGCTGGCAAATTGGACCGGTCTTCGGATACTTGGCATAGGTTGCCGCAATTGACCTCACAGCAAACGGACGCGGGTCAACGATTTCCTTCGCGCCAAACCGTCGGGCGGCGATATATCCAGCACCATAGGCCATCTCACCGTGAGTCAGAGTCGGGCCGTCTTCAATAACTAAAACGCGCTTGCCTTGAATGGCATCAGGATCATCCACAAAGAGGGGAGAAGCGGCTTCAATCTGGATCGCATTCGGGTTCAGCTTGCGAAGATTCTCGCGCAGTTTGATCACATTCTCTGCATCCGCTGTATCTACTTTATTGATGACGAATACATCCGCCATGCGTACATTTGTTTCGCCGGGATAATACGTTGACTCGTGTCCTGTGCGATGCGGGTCAGCGACCACAATTTGCAAGTCAGGCACATAGAACGGGAAATCATTATTGCCGCCGTCCCACAAAATAATATCGGCTTCTGCTTCGGCTTTGCGAATGATCTTTTCGTAATCCACACCGGCGTAGATGATCACACCGCTATCGATATGAGGTTCGTATTCTTCGCGTTCTTCGATCGTGCATTGATACTCATCGAGATCGTCATAGCTTGCGTAGCGCTGAACTTCCTGCGCCACAAGATTTCCATAAGGCATCGGATGACGAATGGCCGCGACTTTGTATCCCATTTCCCTGAGGATTAAAGCCACGCGCCTCGTGGTCTGACTTTTACCTGATCCCGTCCGAACGGCACTGATCGACACGACAGGCTTTGGTCGATTTGATCTGCGTGTGATGCGTACCCATAATGCGGAAGTCTGCGCCTGCGGCATGAACCATACTGGCTTTGTGCATCAGCATATTCGTGCGGCACATCACTGTATGAAAAGACAACCTGCTCTGCGCCATGTTTCTTGATCAGATCAAGCAACTCCTCTTCGGCATGGATCAGGAATCCCTTTCGGGTATAGATCGCCCGCGAGTTCTTTTGGATATAAGCGGCCTTCGATATCGGGGATCTGGGTGGCCGTGAACGCCTGACCTCGCGAAAATCCTTATTTCCACGGAAAGACGATGTTGAAATTGTGAGTCACGTCCGCGCGCCCTTGATGATGCGGTTGGCAGCAGGAATCTCTATCGTACAGCCGTACTGAGGACAGTGTCAATGCAACCCAGCTTTGGTTTTGAGTCCATCGTTTTACCCAATACGAGGTCTCTATAATAGTATTAAACAAGAAAACAGGCTGAAAGCATAGATAACTTTCAACCTGTCTTTAACAAACAGATATATATTTGACACGAGCTATGGACAGTGGACCATGGTCTGCGGTCTACAAATCCATAGTCATTTTCTTACATCACATCAGGCCGACTGAATATCCAGCCTCAAGGCATTCTCAATTGTCTGCTTTACCGCCATCACCAATTGCAAACGTGCATTCTTGATCTTTCATCTTCGGTCTGCATCATTGACCCCATGGTAAAACGAGTGGAAGGTATTTGCCAGATGCGTAAGCATAAGCCGCCATCACCAGCGGATGATATCATTCGCCGCCTGTTCCACGGGTCTGCCGGGAAGCGTGAGATCTGCTCAATCAACTCAATTTCGTGCTTTGTTAATTCATAGTCAAAGGTCGAAGGTCCAATATCTGACTTTTGGCGGCACCGACCTTTGACTCAAAATAAATTCGCCCGCACATAAGCATTCTGAATATACACGGTCCGTTCGGCCATCAAAGATAATGCTTCATTAATATCAAAGACAATATCCACTTGTTGTTATCCACCGAAAGCATGGAATAAGTCAACGCGCCCATGCCATGATCCCTGATAGGCGATCTTCTCGCGCTCATCAGCAGGGACATCACTTAAACTCTTCTCAGATTCAACTGCCAGTACACGTTTTCCATGCTTCATCGGCTACATCTTTGAACAGCACCACACGTCCACGCCGCGCTGACATGGCGCCTTCAGGCCGGGCTTACGAAACCGTATCGAGGTGATAACATTTCTCTGATTGCGGGAGTCCCCATAACTGGAAGTACGAAAACGCCTGCTGCAAGTGCAGCGCCTGACGCAGATCAACCACATAGATCGAGCCGGTCAACTTGATATTTTCAAGCAACCACCTTGGAAGCAAAGGTCTTTTGTCAAATACAAGTTGTGCCGTCTTTTCGCAGAATAACGTTCGTGCGATATTTTCCTCCGTCAGCCCGAGTTTCTCATCGATCTTCACGATCACCGCACCGCCGGTCGGGCGTTCATCGTGGCAATGTCTCTTGCAATTAATTCATCAACGATCAATTTGGATGGCTCGTCCACTTCGCTTTCGTAGAACCACACATCCATTTTACATCGAAACATCTTCAACACTTCACGTAGTTCTTCAAACCCCCTCGCGAGTTTCATGCCGGGTAATTCCGCACGTATTCATCGCTAACATCCCATTTGCGATACATCTCGCGCCGTTCGGCATCGTAGGCTTCGCGCTGTGCGGTTTCTTCAGGAGTTTCGTTATCCTTCTTTCGAGAGCAAGGCCGTGGCTTCCCATAAAGTTTCGCCAGCCATTGACCGCGCTCATGTACACCTGGGGTTCCTGACGCTGTGGCTTTTCATAGATCCACATCACGGTGATGACGCCGAGTCCCAGATTGCGGGGTACGAGGCGCGGATCGTTCATAGCCCGCGAATTCCACCAAAGCCGTGCAAGCACTTCACCCAGGATCGTATTGCCTTGCGCGTACCCAATGTAAAAATGAGTGATGTGTGTTTGGTTGGGCATATTCAACCATGACTTTCTCTCTCATTCTTTTTCGCACCCCGCCCAAAGTTAAGTCCCAGAAGCGAGAACTTCATCCACAACCGACTACGCATACTTTGCGGTTGAGAAATATAAATTGAGATAGCCGCTTCACTGCATCAATGCGGCTGATCCATCCACACTTCCGATCGGACCTTTGACCTGCTCGGCCATCTCTTGCGCTCTCTGCGGGACGGGTTTCCCACCTTTGCCTGCGCCCGCTTCATTTGCGGCGGTTTGAAAGAAGGAAGTGGCAAAGCCCCATTCGCCGAGAAGGGGATGGGCTGCCATTTAAGACTAACCAGCGGAATATCATTCGCGGCGCAAAATTCTTTATTTTGCTTCGATGAGTTGTTTGTTCTTTTGTAAGCATAATTTTATTATAGCCGAGGGTTGGAATGAGGTGAACAAAAACAGAGCGCCAATGGCGTTCCCGTTTATAATCTGCTGAAAAGCAAATTACAAGTTAGTCGCTTATTTAGCGGCTTTCACTCTTTTTTAGAAGCCGGGTCTTCTCAGCCACGGGCAGGTTGGCAATGAATGCAGCGAGGGCGCTTCATCAAACGACACTTACGACGTGATGCACGTTGTTCTTGTGGATCACGCCTTTTTCGGGCAGCCTTGTCCAATGTGCTGATCGCCTTCAATACTGCTTCCTTTGTGTTGGGTTCGTTCTCTTCAGAAAGCATTGCGAGCGGCATAAATAGCAGTGCGTGCGGCCCTGCGAAGATTGCGATTACGAATGCGACGTTTTTCGTTCTGACGATTGCGTTTGATTTGTGAATTAATGTTAGCCGAGGTTTTCTCCAAAAGTGACTTGCTTTCTTTATGACAGCGCTCTATTTTACAAGAGGGCGGGTATTTGTCAGTAAATTAGGTTGTTTTCCATAAGTTGGGCAATAAAGAC
>NZ_JADJUO010000039.1:0-32894 GCF_016717045.1 Candidatus Villigracilis proximus
TGCTGGTGCAGGATGTTCAGGTTCAGTTGATTGGGCCCCACCATTCGCGATTGGACGTTCCCGACTGGCAGAGGTCGCGCCAGCGTGTCCAGTAACAGGGCATTTGCTTTCTTCGCTCATTTTATTCTCTTTTGGGCGACTAAGTGCAGAAACCTAAAAGTACATTATACAGTCTTCCTTGATTAAGAGAGACTCATATTTTCCGCAATAAAACAGTTCCCGCTGAAACGCGGGAACTATTCAATCTTGTTTCTACCTTATCCACTCAACTGGGACTAAATCAAATTTATCCGCTTTCGCCCTGAGACCTTGCATTGCGCGGATGGTTTCCATTTCTAATGTTGCCGCGGACTGGGCAAAGATAGAAATCCACCTCCCAGATCCTTCCTGCTTCACACAGCTTCCAGTGCGAGTTATGGCCCAACTTAGCATAGGGAAAAACGCTTGCACTCATTGCGTATCGAAACATCCGCTTGGCCTTGTGGTCATCAGCTTTCGCCTGTTCAAACAGGGTGGACCATCGTATCAGTCTCGCATAGGTTTCGACGTTAGTGGCGGCTTGCAAATTATCAGCCGTACGGAACTGACACCCTCCAGAGAAATCAATGCCCCTCAGCGCGAATCCGCTCGGCCTCTGCCGTAGTGCCGGGTAACAAGAGCGCAACATTGAATCCATCCACACTCTGCTTTCTTTGCGAACGCGCGATATTTTTAAGTTAGCCTGACTTCTCGCCTGCGAACGCCTCTTTCAGATTTTCAATTGTGGTTGGCATAAGTTACTGCCTCCTATGTTGCTGGTTAGATTGAGAAATGTATTTCAATCATTATATCCCCTTGCTCTCATATATTCAATCCACTATTCATTTCTTTGGTAGCAATAAGAAAAAGCAGTACCCGTCAAATTGACAGGTACTGCTTCTCTTCTTAATTCTTTAGGATTTACTCTTTCACCGTCTTGCGGCGTACGGCGGGCTTCTTTGCTTTTTACAGGAGTCGGTTCCTCTTCAACGATCAAAATTTCATCTTCATCGTCATCCTCGTCGAGAAGATCCTCCATGCTGTCTTCAGGCTTATCCAAAAAGTTGAAAACGATCACAGCCAATGTAGCGCCGATCAATGGGCCAAAGAAATAGATCACATATGTGTAAACATCAGTAAAACTTGGCTGGGAAAAAACCGCGGGGCCGAATGTACGTGCAGGGTTCAAAGAAGCACCGGTGAAAGGTCCGCCAGCCAAAATTGCAAAAGTCAAGGTCATGCCAATTGCCCAACCTGCCATCGCGCCGCCCTTACCAGCCACTGCTGTATGTAAGATTGTATTGACGAGGAAGAAAGTGAGCAATGCTTCAATCACCATCGCATAAATAGGCTGAGCAGAAGTCAACGCACCAACGGTCGCACCGGCAGAAATATCACCGCCCAATGACTCCACAGCCAACTTCAACACGAAAGCAGCGAAGATCGCGCCTGCAAATTGTGCGATCCAATAAAACGCGGCCTGCCCCCATTTGACCGTGCCATTCAGCGCAAGAGCGAAAGTCACAGCCGGGTTGACATGTGTACCAGAAATATGTCCATAGGCGTAAGCAAACACCGCCAGAGTGAAGCCATGTGCAAGAGCCACACCCACCAACCCCGCATTAACGATCCCGGCGCCAGCGCCAATGAACACCAGCGCAAATGTGCCGATGAACTCAGCCAAAAATACTTTTGAATTAAACATTATTTTCTCCAATGAACTAATTTTGAATATATAACCCAACCAAACGCGATACGCTACGCAGCCGTTTCCCAGTCACGTGCGCCTGATAAAAACGCCTTCCCTGACATTATCTTCTTGCCAGAAGGCTGTACTTCATCCAAAACCAATACCCCATCCGCACACATTACCGCGGGTCTGCCTTCAACGATGAACCTGCTCCCGCTCACCAGGCCTTCCCCCCCGCTGACAACAGATGCCTTCGCCACCTTGAGCGGATTCCCCTTCCACTCAAACCATGCTCCCGGCCACGGATTCATGGCACGTATACGCCGCTCCAATTCAAGTGCGGGGCGGGTGAAATCCAACAGGCCGTCTTCCTTCTTCAACATCGGCGCATAGGTTGCGCCTTCTGCGGGCTGTGGAACAGGCTTGAGATTGCCCGCCAAATATTCGGGCAGGGTTTCGAGAAGGAGGTCCGCTCCCAGTGTGGATAATTTTCCTAAAACAGAACCCGTTGTATCGTTAGGCATGAGGCGGATGGACTTCTTCGCGAGCATCGGCCCGGTATCCAATCCCACATCCATTTGCATGATGGTCACGCCCATCTCTTCATCCCCGGCCAAAATCGCAGCGTTGACCGGCGCTGCGCCGCGCCAGCGTGGCAGCAGCGAAGCATGGACATTGATGCAGCCATAACGCGGCAATTCCAAAACATCTTTTCTGAGGATCTGACCAAAAGCCACGACAACGATCAAATCAGGATTCCACGCCTGTAATTGACTCATCGCCTCAGGCGTGCGCAATTTCTCAGGCTGCATGATCGGAATATTCAGCGCAAGCGCCAGCGTTTTGACCGGCGGTGCTTTTAATTCGCGTCCGCGGCCCGAGGGAACGATCAGGTTGTGTGACCACACCCACCACCTGATGGGACTTTGCCAAAGCGGAAAGACCGGGCAACAAAAATCGGGTGACCCCATAAAAACAATACGAATAGACATGCACTGATTTTACCGCTTGTTGTGCAAATTACTGAAATTAATTGCTTGAAAATTTTAAGACGCTGTAATATACACAGTACTCTTGGGTGAATTAATAAGTTGCATGATAATCAGATTGGTTGTAAAATACTGCAAATCCAAAACCAACTTATTCGGAGGAATAAATTATGTCTCAAGAACCAATGTCATCTGATATTTCAAGTGACGATAAACTATGGGCAATGCTCGGTTATCTCATTCCACTCATTGCTATCGTTGTCCTTTTCATGGAAGATAAGAAGAACCGCCCTTACGTAAAATTCAATGCTGTGCAATCCATTGCGGCAACCGTTGTACTCACCATCATTTCAACCATTACTCTCGGTTGCGGTAGTATTCTTTTCTTCGCCATGCTCTGGTGGGCCTATCAGGCTTATCAAGGTCAGGATGTGAAGATTCCGATGATCAGCGATTTCATTCGCAATCAGGGTTGGGCATAATTTTTTCGTTCTCACAAAAAAGTCTCGCAGTTCGCTGCGAGACTTTTTTATTTAAGGGTGAATTATTAATATGATAGACTCGCCTCATAATACAAAAAAGGAGAATGTAATGAACGAACAAATGACACAAACCCGCCAGCGCCTCTTTCACTTGAAGAGGAACGTCAGTGGGCTATGATCGCCCATTTGGGGGTATTGGTAAATTTGGTCTCAGGCTTTTTGGGGCCACTCGTACCGTTGGCAATCTATATGATCTACAAAGACCGTTCGCGATATGTTGCTTATCAATCCTTGCAGGCTCTGATCTTTCAACTCATCTGGTGGGTCGGCGGTGGAATTATTGCAGGTTTTGTCTGGGAGATTACCGGCGTGCTCAGCACAGTTCTAATCGGTCTGCTTTGTATTCCTTTTGCTTGTGTATTCAGTGCCATGCCTTTGGTGGCTTTGGGCTATGGAATCTACGGTGGGATTCAGACCAGTCAGGGACAGGATTTCAAATATTGGCTGGTCGGCGATTGGATGCGCAACACGCTCTTACCGGATAATCTGATAATACTTATTAAAAGCAAAAATCCCATCTCTTTGCAGAAGATGGGATTTTTTGATTCATAACAAATTACGGAATGCTGCCTGCCCAATCGGAGCCGAGACGGATCTCAATATCCACAGCGGAGGCAGGGTCGGGGTTAAAGCGGATCTGTGTGTGGGAAAGCGCAAAGACCGCCTGTAAATATCTCAATGTGTACAGTTTGGGGCCAGACACGATCACGATGGTTGTTTGATATACATTATCCGCCGCGCCGACTTCGGTCACGTTCATGCCTTGAGATTGGAAGAATGCGCCGGCGCGCTGGTCCAGGCCGGGAGTGAAGGTGCCGTCCACAATTCGTACACGGGCTTCCTCCAGGCGCATGGCTTGGACGATCAAATTAATATCGGTTGTGCCAGATGGAGCCGCCAGCGGACTGAGCGCACCCGCTGAAGAAAATATCTCATCGCGCAAAACGCGGATCTTATCGGTCAGCGGTTTCATGATGCTTGCATTGGCTCCGCCAAGCACAACATTATCAAATGTGACCATCGTCGTATCGATCACACCGGTCTTGATCGTCTCGGGCGCAATATCCTTGCCGAGCACAGCCAGTTTGAGCGCATCTTCAAATGAGAGATTTGTGTGAATACCCGATTGAAATTGAGCATAAATTGCCGGAGCATTCTGGATCAAACCGGGGAAAACAGCGGGGTCAAATACTCTTCTTTGAATCGCTTGAATCACCATTTGCTGACGTCTGGAACGGTCAATGTCACCATCTCCGCCTTTACGAGTGCGGGCGTAGGCCAGTGTGCGCCAACCGTTCATATGACGAAATCCACAGCAATTGACGCGGAAATGATCCGTTCCGGGGCCAACCGGATCAAGCACCAAATCCTGCTCGACCCAAACATCCACCCCGCCGAGGTAATCAATAAACTCTGTGAAAGTATTAAAGTCCACCTGGGCATAATAATGCACAGGCACACCCAGAAATTGTTCAACCGTTTTCATCACAAGTCCCGCGCCGCCACCGGGCAGTTGCGCGCCTTCGCCGCTGGGATAGGCGGTATTCATACGGCTATATCCAAAGCCGGGAATATTGACCCACATATCACGCGGAATGGACATCATGCCCGCAGTCTTTGTGATCGGATCGATCGTAAACAGGATCATCGTATCAGAACGGCGCGGGCCGGCATTGGCCTCCCAATCACGATAATCCAAACCGAAGCAGAGGATATTAATGCGGCTGGCACCGTCCCAGGCGGGAGGCAATTCCGGTTCAGGAACACTGGCTTGCGGCGTGGGGGGTAGATCGGGCACAGGCGTTCCATCTTCAGGGGCAAAGGTCGTGTCAGTGCTATCGAGTCCTTTGCACGTGCTAAGCGGTCTGCCGGGCAGATCAGTGATGGACCAGCAATCTGTAAAATTACGCGCCACGATAAATACGCCGATTCCGAGCACGAGCGTCACACCCCAAAAGATCATCTGTCCAACGGAAGGACGGACAAAATTTGGAAATTTTATTTTTTTCAAAAATTCAAATCGATTCATTTTTACAACCTCAAGGCTTTATGTATACCATGTCCAGCCCAAGTCGTTCCAGTCCCTGCTGCGCCCAATATTGCAGCACAGCCGATTCTTCGCTCAACGATTTCATCATCACAGGGATCGCGCGATGGTCGCGGAGCTCACAAAGTGTACGTAAAACAATAATGCGGATGCCGGTCGGCGCTTCGCTCATAACATTGAGCAGGCTCGGCACCGAAGGGCTTCCAATTTTTACTTGAGGAGCGGCAGCAGGTCTTCGGTCCGCGTGTGAGGCGAGGCGGCCAGCGTGCGGACTGCCCACCAGCGAGAGTCTGCTTCGGGGGCGCAGGTCAAATCCAGTAAGGCCGGAATGGCAGCCATTCCCAGATCAAGAATCGCGGGAATGGATTTTTCTGCGCGGGCATCGTCTCCGCTGGTTAATTCAGCCAGCAAATGCTGCATTTTTATTTAGCGGGCGGCGGAATGGGGAGCGCGTCTTGGGCGGTGTTGATCCACTTATCCCCTTCATCGATCAACATCACAGGGATGTCATCCACGATCGGATATTTGCGGCCACAATCCTGACAAATAAGCCAGGTGTCTTTATATAAAGTCAACATGCCTTGTTTTTCGCGCACGCAATTTGGACAACGTAAAATTTCGAGTAATTCTTTGCTAACCATGTAGTCTCCTTTTTCAGGGAAAGATTGTACCATCTACCAAAAGATGGAGGGCGGACGTCAGTTCACATTTTTTGAAGCAACAGTTTTTAGAAACGGCAGGCTAAAGTGTGCATTCCGGATTATGTATTCGGCGAAAGGCAAAGATTATTCTTTTTGGCTTTCTTCTCCGGATCTTCTGTACCGGGACCGTATTCGCAGACCGCCTGCCACGGTTGATAATGGGTTTGGAATTGGTCTGAGAAATAAATCTGACCGCCGCGCCAAACGGTGCGCGTCACGTTGACATCTGCTCCTGAGCGGCGTAATCCACTTGATTGATCTGGTTTTGTTAAGCTCGGGATTTTCTTCAAACAGCGGAGCAGGCGCAGGCACAACATTGGACGGGCCGGTCGTATCCCATGTGACACTGCGTCCGTCGGAGGTGGAATATATCTTCCAGGTTAGTGTGCGCGACTCAACATTGACATAGGTTTCCATCAACAGCCAATAGGGTGTGTCATTTGTGAATTTGAAATCCACGAGCGGGAAGTACACCGTCGCATCCAAGCCGGCGAGATTGGTATCAATGTTATTACTGATATTTTTTTCATAGTAAGAGACACGATACGCATGGGAATATCTCTCAACCACTGGATAGCCCGCAAAGAAAACCGCGCGGAATAACGTGGTGCTTACCTGACATACGCCTCCGCCCACGCCTTTGATGGTACGCCCGCCATAAATGATGAACGCTTCGGCGAATCCATTTTCAAGGCTGACATCGCCGAGGGTATTTCCCATTGAGAAAGTCTCACCCGGCGCAACCAACACCCCATGAAATTGTTCGGTGGCTGCGACGATGTTTTGAATGCGTTCATTGCTTGAACCGTAGAAATACGTTGTGTAGGCAATGATTTCCTGGGTAACACCGAGCTCTGCTCCGGTGGCGGTATCGGCCACGGCTGGCTGTGTTTCGGAAACACTGAGAGCCACATTATGTTCACCACGCAAAAGTGCTTCATTAATGGCGGTAATACTGGCTTCCACGTCCATCACACGGCCCACGTTTGAAACAGCGATGGGTTCGATCTGACCCGTTTGATCGTTGAAGATGAATCGCGCATTGGCAGGCTGACGATCTACATAAATCTTGAGCTCGCTCAAGGTCAGGCGTAAGGCTGTGGGGTCAAGCCCGACCTGCATTTGTGCCACACCGCCAACTTCAACAACGTTTACACCCAACATGTTTGTAAGTACGGGGATGTCATACATCCACGGGCCGGGATCGCCCTCACGATAATTGGGGACAGTAATCGTAAGCGGCTGGCTAATGATATTACGCGCGGCCTCGGCCTGCGAGGAAACATCCAGCAGTTTTGGCGCAGCTTCGGCAATGACAAGCGGCACTTCCCCATCCCGAAAGGATTGAAGCTGCGAGCCGAGATAGATCAGTGTGGCATCGAGATTCAGTAATCTTCCCAATTGGCCGGGAGATGCAACCACATTCGTACCTTCCAATCGCAGGCTGGCTTCCACAACAGGTTGATTGACCTGCACGGCAATATTCTGCAAATAGCTATAGGCCACACGTTGATCAAAGATGACCACTGGCGATACGTCTGCACCAAGTCCGCCGGCGCTGATCTGGCCTGCCAGCGCGCCAAACAAGCCGCCGGAGCGGCCAAACTCATAGGCAGCCAGAGCGCTTGCCGATGGGTCAAATACCATGCCTAATTCAGCAGGAGAAGCCACCCACACTTTATCTGCATCACGGAACAATACTTTTCCACTGATCGGGTAGGAAAGCGTTTGACTTAATTTCAAAGCGGCGTCATTGGGGGCAAGCCCTGAAACATCGACGCCGGCGACTGAAATGCCGGGGAAGATGCGCCCCGCATACGCCAGTTGATAACCAACCGTCCACACGAGAATAATGCCGATAAAGAGTATAAATCCGCCAAGCAGTGCGGCGAGTATCTGTTTTGGTAGATTTTGGCGGGTTGTATATGTCATGGTCATGGGAAGGATTATAACGAAAAATTCATTTTCGTTCGTATGGTTCTTATAAGTTTTGGATTAGAAGATGTGGGATTTTTTCAAACAGTTGATGCATGTCAATATGAATTAAGCAGAATTTGCGATGATACCCGTATCGGCACAATCTGAACAGCGATAAAAAACATCAGCGAGCTGATGGACTCCATAGTGGCAGGGTTTTATTTCACGGTACAATTTACAACTTTTAGAGGAGATCAACATGACAGAAGAACAACCGATCGTCATTGAAGAAGAAAAATCCAAGCCAGCCTGGACGTTATGGATCGCGGCGGGCGGATGTGTGGTGTTCCTTTGCGCAGCAGTTTTTGTGGGCACGCTGATCTTTATCGGGCCGCAGTTTGTGCAGCAGTTCCTTCCCGATCAAGTGCAGGTGGCGGAAGAACTTCCGCGCGTGGTGACACAAAGCAACACGATGGGAAATCCTGATGCGCCGGTGCATATCATTGAGTATGGCGATTTTCAATGTCCTTATTGTCTTAAGTTTTGGAGTGAGACCGAACCACAATTGATCGAGGAATATGTCAACACGGATCAGGTGTATTTTGAATATCGCGCATATCCGATCATTGGGCCAGAATCCAGTTGGGCGGCGGAAGGCGCTTATTGCGCCGGTGATCAGGGACGGTTTTGGGAATTTCACGATACGCTCTTTGCCAACTGGAGCGGTGAAAATGTGGGCGATTATACAAAAGAGAATCTGGTCAAATATGCCAAAGCACTTGACCTGAATATGGCAGAGTTCGAATCCTGCTTGAGCGAAGAAAAACATAAAGGGACGGTGGAGCAGGATGCGGCTGCGGCTGAAGCGAATGGCATCCATGCGACGCCGACATTTTTTATTAACGGATTCAAAGTCGAAGGGGCGCAGCCTTATTCCATCTTAAAGGATTTGATCGAACAGGCATTGGATGGAAACTTGGATACACAAAATGGATAACTCTATGAAAAAAATTTACTGGACATCGCTCTCGCTCATCTTTCTACTAACGGCCTGCACTCTGCCTTCCGCATCTCCCGTAGACTTTGAACCTGCTTCTGTTTCTTCAACTGTTTCAGCGCCGACGGAAACCCCGCCCAGCACCGCCACACTTGCGCCAGCCACTGAAACCTTCACACCCATTCCCCCGTCGACAGAGACGCCCACTCCCGAGCCAACAGCCATTCCGGTTGTGGAAAGCCTCGATGCCACAGTCACCGCAGATTTGTTGAGTTGCCGTTACGGACCAGGCGCAGAATATTTATATTTATATGGATTAAAGAAAGGCGCAAATATTCAATTGACCGGCCGCACCGATGGCAACAATTGGGTGATGGTGGCGGGGAAAAGTCTATGCTGGGTCAATGCAAAATTTATCGAGATCAAAGGTGACCCGCAAACTTTAAAGGTAATGTATCCCGGCGGATATAAATTGCCCGTTTCACCATATTACTCACAGACCAGTGTTTTGAGCGCAGTGCGAGATGCGAACAATACCAGTCAAGTCACTGTCAAATGGACAGATATCACACTGCGCGCTGGTGATGAAGAAGACGACAGCATGTTCATTTACATCATTGAGGTCTGGCGCTGTGAAGGTGGTAAGTCGATCTTCGATCCGCTCGCATCCAATTATCCTGAAGTGACTTTTACAGACGAACCCGGTTGTGACATCCCATCACATGGAAGAGTTTATTTTCAAGAGAAACACGGCTTTGCGGGTCCCGCAGAAATTCCGTGGCCGGCACAACCGTAAATTTCATAACAAACATAACACATCCCGAATTTAATTCTGGACGCAGATGAACGCTGATTGACGCTCATAAAGGCGAAAAATCAGCGTTTTCTGCACGCGAAGCGATCAGCGTCCCATTTGTTCTTAAAAACGAACTCACCCACGAAACCTTAATTTCAGGGTGAGTCATGTTTGTTGGCTTACCGGACATGGCGCGTATTTTTCACCATTCCATATTTTCCAGCCAATGTTTTGTATCATCTGCTTTCACAGCCCGCTCTGCCTCGTGAATCAACATGGTTAAACTTTGTCTGCGTCTGAATGGGGCATTTGGCGGCAAGTAAGCATTGGGTAAAGGGGTTGGCTGATTATTTAGCGACAGATTGAAACAAGGTGACCAGCGCTGAATAAGGTATCGTTCAGACGCATTCAATTCATTTCCGACAACACCAAACTCCTCAGATCGCGAACTTAGTAATTCAATGGTGAAGTTCATTGATTTCGGCCAGTTACACCAGACAAACCGCCCCGTCATCGAGTGTCCCTTAAAGCCGCTTAAAAGATGTTCCCAGACCCGCGCAAAAGCAAGATAAGACTGACCGACATAGAAGACCACTGCTTCATCCCGAAACAGGTATAGATCCAGTTCCTTCCACTCCGGCGGACACTGTTCGATAAGCAGAAAACGTTTAAGGGGGATGACAACTTTCTGATCGTTCATGGGGCTGTTTTATCACGAAATAAATTTAATTCGGTAGCGATCAATGCATAAGTGATGTGCTCAAATGCCAAAAGCTTTAACTCGAATGGCGTGAAATGAGCGAATATTTTGTTTTTTGCATCATTCGAGAAATTCGCGTTTAGGTTTGTCACTTCAAATTAACCGTTGCCCTTAATTCAAATGATTATAGGCTTCACACTATCCCTGCAGACAAGTCCGCAAGGGCAGGCGTGGATGGAGCAGAAAAAAACCGAAGCCAGGAAAACACTTGAAAATGCCGCGGACTCCCCGGCGTCGGGTCCACGCTTTGTTGGGCGGCAGTTGTGCATGAGGTGCCTGCCATGTATGGCGGACTTATTTTTTACTCTCATGTTCCTGCAACCAGATAATTAATTTTTCCAGATGCTCTTGATGATGCTCGTAAGAAGCCACTAAAACGAAAGCGAGCGAATAGCCTTTTAACCATAAATACCTATCCCCATCCAGTAAATATCTTTCTGATACTTTCTCGCTTAAATCAAGGAGTTGAAGAAAACCTTCTTTCCAATTTTTATTTGCTTCTGCCCATGATTGGCTGTGAAAGTTTTTGTAAATCCAAGCGTTAGTCTGAGTTGCGTTTTCATCCCAGTTTCCAGGGAAACTTATAAGCCAATTTGGAAATTCAGGCTCACGATTATGCACGCCTGCATTTATTCTTGCAATTGAAATCTGTTGCCATCCCCATAAGTGATTAACTACATCTTTGATAGACCAATTATCATCAAAGTCTGGAGTTGTGATTTGTTCTTCACTCAGACTTGCAAGCAATTCGTCTAATTGATCGAACTGCTCTCGTAATGCTGTCAGAATGTGGTCTTTCATGCTCATGATGTATATCCTTTGTTTTGGCGAATCGGTCCAACTGGAAAAATGCTTGGGATTTGCGCAGACTCCCACTTGTCGGGTGCATGTTTTGTTGGGCGGTAGTATTTGGAAACGGACAAAATATTTACAAGGGTTTCTTGCATTTCCTTATTTCTCTGAATACAAGCGCACAATCTTTCTGCCGTTTTTTGCCATGCCTGCTTCTTGAAAACCTGCTTTCTCAAACGTTGAAGGCGAACCCATAAAACGATAACTTTTATCTGGCTCAACTGGATAACCTTCGACAATCTTTACGCCTTGTGAAAATGCGTATTTCGAAGCGGCTTGTAATAACTTAACTGGTAAATTTTGCTTGCGTAGATTCGGGTCAATAAAAAAACAAACAACCGACCATACTGGTAAATTATCAATGCGTTTAAGAGTAGTTGAGCCTTCTAAAAGCGGATAAGTCTCGCGTGGCGCAATTGAACACCAACCTACGACTTTATCCTGATGATAAGCCATAACTCCGATTGGAATATTGTCTTGAACATAGGATTGAAGTTTTACTTCTGCGTTCTTTTGATTTTGCCTTTTGAAATTCTGTGCTCTTCAAACGCCAGCGCATACACCAACAATAATTTGGATTACCATGTTGCTCAAAAAAAGTGGCGAGGTCAGAAAATGTGTCTTTGGATACAGGCTTAATAATTAAGTTAGGCATAGTTTCTTTTGATTACATCATTTTACTTTTGACACGTCCATATTTTGAGCAACCGCCCAACCCTTTGCGCGGGCTGTCCGCCCGTGGACTCTGCTCCCGAGCAGATAAAACTCGAAGTTAGGAATGCGCAGAATTTCCAGAGTCCAGTCCACGCTTTGTTAGGCTGTTTATGGGATGCAATGCTTTTGGATTTGCGAGACGCTACATGTTTTGAAGTTGCAGGCGAATCAAAGTGCTTAATTTTTGCACGACTTCATTATATATAGCAGGTGGTAACTTGCAGCTAAATTTTACCTGACGCGCTTTCCAATCAAGACTTTTTACCTGGTCAGACAAAACTGCACCGCCTACTTCTAAGCCTTCGGGTATTTTGACTTCAAAAGGATACCCTTTGATCTGGCTGGTAATAGGGCAAAGAATGGCTAAACCAACTTTGCCGTTATAAGCCTTTGGAGACAAAACCAGTGCTGGTCTGTGACCTGCTTGTTCATGTCCCGCTTGTGGATTAAACATAACCCAAACGATGTCGCCGTTATCAGGAATGTATGCCATAGATTTACCAAACCTCATTTCCTATGGCAAAACCCGTATCAACTTCATTGTGGAGATTATTTTTGTTGATACCTGCTAATAATTCTTCAAGCGTCCAACTAGGCGCAACAACAGGCGTAATAATGATTTGACCTTCAACGATACTAATTTCTACGAAGGAATCATTTTCTAATTGAGCGTCGAGGGCAAATGCTTTTGGTATTCGTAGGGCAAGACTATTGCCCCATTTTTGAACTTTTGTGCGCATAAGGTTGTCTCCTTTTGTGTCTACAAAAGATACACCTCTCTACTCAATTAATCAAGTGCTACTCTCATTCTGCAAGGGAATGCCCAACCGTTTGCGTGGACCGTCCTAAGGCTGGGACAGCGAAGCCGTCCAACTGGAAAAAAGCTAAGGCGTAGAAAACTGCTTGACGCGAAGCGTGCGCACGTGAAGCGCCCCAGCGTCAGGTCCACGCTTTGTTAGCCCGCTTTTGCTTTTACGAGAAATTCTCTTGGCAATAACTCATCAATCTCCAAAAGTTTTCTTTACGGTAACTCAGTTGCCATACATCCGATTTTTTATCCACAACATATTTTTCCCACAAACCACCCGAAGAAATAAATCGACCAGAGTGATTTGTGCTATTTCGTTCATCAATCCACATTAATGCTGGCATAACCCATGCTTGGTCGTAAATGAGCTTAGACTGTGGAAGATATATTTCCAAATACTCCGTAAAATATCTCACGCTTTTGTCGTTTGCAAAACGAGCAAGAGCAAAGCAATGACCTTGACCTGCATACGTCATTTTACTTTCCACAAGTTTTGCGCCAATTGTATCTGCGAATTGCGACCAATCTTTTAACCCGCAAAACCAACTTCCTGTTATTTGTTCTCTCCAACCACCCGATAATAGTTGATTAACAATCTGGTCACTCAGAGAATCAAGCCTGTTTTTTACGTTCTGGTTGAAAGAGGTTTGTTCATCGTCATTCAACTTAAAACAATAATTCCCATGCAAAATATTAAGATAATACGGGGCTACCCATTGATTGATGAATTCATCCATTTTTATCGTTTTGAAGACTCTTAATTCTTGAAGGGCGAGCCAACCCTTCGCATGGACTGCGCTGGGGGACGGCGAAACCGTCCAACTGGAAAAAAGCTAAGGCGTAGAAAACTGCTTGACGCGAAGCGTGCGCACGTGAAGCGCCCCAGCGTCGGGTGCATGCGGTGTTAGCCTGCGTTTTGTTGAGGAAGCCATTCTTTAATTGCAATAATAATTTGCTTGGCTTCGGCTTCTTCAATTTCTAAACCAAATCGAAAGGTTTTTGCTCCGTAATCAAAAGCGATCATACCATTCAAACCCAATAGTTTTTGTAAACTTCTTCCAGACCCAAAACCAGACTGCTTTGTTGTTACGCGTAAATCTTTTACATCAGAGGTGACATATTCCCGTGTTCTTTTCCATGCAAAAATCTGTCGGGAAACTTTTAATACTTTTGAATTTGTTTCAACAACTTCTTTTCCGGCAATCCACCAGAAAAAAGCATAAATAACAACTCCACCCATTGCTAACAAAGCAAGCAAGAAAATCAAGAAAAATGCACCAACAACCATTAATCCGCTTCCCGCTTGTATCTCAGGCGTAGTATTTTTTGCGAGTTGAAATGCTTGAGACATCATTTCCACAACATACAAAATTCCATAAAGCATGTAACCCCATCCAAAGAGCCAAAGACTGAACCATAAAATATTAACAATGCTTCTTTTGCTTGGTAAAGTTACTCGGATAAAAGAATCAGTTTTTTCTACGATGTGACGAGGTGTGGGCGGGGATGGGCATTTTTTTGACCTTGAAAGATAATGTTTGAAAATTTAGACCCTCTGTTGCGAGAGCGGGCTAACCCTTTGCATAGACTACGCTGGGTCGGGCGGCGGAACGCCGTCCGACTGGGAAAATGCTGAGGCGTAGAAAACTGCTTGAGATTTGCGCAGAATCCTCAGCGTCGGGTGCACGCTTTGTTAGGCGCGGTTTTGCAATAACGCACCTTCTGGTAAATATTGTGTAAGTATTGATTCCAATTGCTCTTTCTTTTCGATTGGAACGGGAATTGCGCCGTTGCGCAAAAATGACGGCATATTTCCTTTGACTCTAATCTTGAGGGTATGTACTTTTTTATTGTCACTAACCCAAGAGAATGATTCGATTTTGCTCCATTTTATCAAATCCACATAAATCAAAATCACATTTTCATGAATTTGTATCTGGCTAAAGAACATGATTACGAAATCTGTTCCAGCGAATAAGCCAATAGCGACAGAAATAGGCCATGAATATTCTGTGCTTTTCCAAATAAAATCGAAAAAACCACTGAAACCTGTGATTATAGAAATAACACCCAATACGAGGAATAACCATCTATTTGGAAGAGATGTAACGTGAATTAACATTCGCCCTGATTTTTTTTCACGAAAAACCCAAGTGAAGATAAGCCATAAATATATTGCTACCCATATTACGCCTAAAGAAATTATGAAGCCATTCTTAATTGATTGTCCAAACCCAAAAAATGGAAGAATCGCTATTGCTCCGATGACTGCGACCATAATCAAAAGTGTAAAAAACGCATTCTTAAACGCTTGTTGCCGAACAGTTTTAGGAAGTCCTATGATATTTATGCCCAGTTTATCTAAAACAAAAAATATTAATGCCACAACGCCTACATCAATTGCAATAATTATTCCAAATCTTAATGATGTGGGCAAGTCAAACAACCAATTCATCTAAATATTTCTCCAAGTGAATTATGAGCAAGCGCCTAACTATGGTTTATACAGCAAAATTGCCGCATACTACCTTATATATAGCATTACAAGTCGTCTTGTTTGCGATAACTGCAATTATCACTGGCTATTCACCTAACAGGATTAGGTTTTAGTCCTATTGGGTACTAAAAAGAATAATACTTAGTATTTTATTTTCAATCTTTTATGTGCAATTGACGATAGTTTTTCAAAAATATTAATGCAAGCTTCGTCAACTAATATGCATTTATGTGTAAATTCCGAAATATGTTCATCTGAAACTGGGGGTCTCATTTGAAGTAAGATTAGATCCGTTGTAACTTTACCTACGTCAACTCTCCTAATATTCAACTCGTTTATCTGTGGAATAGTTTCTGGAAAGTAAATTCTCGCCAACATCTCCAACCTATCCATCTCTAGTTTCCCTATTTTTTCCCAGTCTTGTTCTTCGCTAAACATAATGGATTGCAAATTAGCGTTGTGAAACTCAATATAGTTTTGTCGGATTAATCTAACGACCTCGTACATCTCTTCAAGTTTCAAAATGAATGTTTTTCGATCTTCGGATTTTCCTGCGTCGCGAGGTCATAATAGAAGTAATATAACCAAGTATGCTTCAGCTGTTGCACTTACCACCACTGCAATAACAGGTATCCATTCAGCCTTGATATCAAACATATAAAAACCTCTTGAGGTGTATTTGTCCTCGCTGTATCTCACATTACAATTTTCGATAACACTAATTATGGCAATCTAAAAAATTCGATTATTCGCGTGTGTAAAGTAGGGGCGCGGGGTTCCCTCTCAGGGGTGCGCCACGTTTCACCGCGTGTTACTTCTTTTTAGGCTTCGATAATTTATTATCCCCTACAATGGCTTTTGTAGTTGGATATTGCTCAATAACAAATCCATCAATATCAAAGGGTCGAAAAGCGAATGTGTCCATTATAAAACAAAAAAATCCCCTAAACAGAAAGTTTAGGGGATTTAGGCTCCTGGCCTAGGACTTGAACCTAGAACCTAGCGGTTAACAGCCGCTCGCTCTGCCGATTGAGCTAGCCAGGAATGCGAGCGAGATTATACGGGTCAGGTGGAGTACTGTCAAGGTGGAATTTATTTATCCACATGCAAGACTTCGGAAGTCTTTTAAAGTTGGGGAGGCAGACTTCCGAAGTCTGGGGTTATAAAAGATCCATGCCTGGATACACCAATGCAGACCTCGGAAGTACGGGGCTATGTTAATTAATAGTGGATCGAACTTAAATTATCCAGTTTATCGGTGCTGTGTGTGGCATGGATGCGGCGAATGGTTCCTGTCAAACCACGCACCACGAGGCTTTCGGTGGTGATGTGATCGCCGTAATAGCGCACGCCTTGCAGCAGCTCCCCATCGGTAATGCCGGTCGTGGCGAAGAAAACGTCCTCTGATGAAACCAGATCGTTCATCGTCAACACCTTATCGAAATCATAACCGGCTTCATGTCCACGGCGCAGTTCGTCTTCATCACGCGCAAAGAGCTTGCCCTGAATTTCACCGCCCATTGCGCGCAAGGCACAGGCCGTCAGTACGCCCTCAGGCGTGCCGCCAATGCCGAGTAACACGTCCACGCCGGTATCGGGCCAGGAAGTCATCAATGCCGCCGCCACGTCGCCATCAGGGATCTGACGGATGCGCGCGCCGCACGAGCGGATCTCAGCCACCATCTCATCGTGGCGCGGACGGTCGAGAATGATCGTAGTCAGATCTTCGATATGTTTACCCTTGGCTTTCGCAATTGCCTTGAGGTTATCAGTGATCGACCGTTCAATATCGATCACGCCTTTGGCTTCAGGTCCCACCGCCATCTTATTCATATACAAAAACGGACCCGGGTCAAACATCGTACCGCGCGGAGCAAGAGCCACCATCGCCAGCGAGTTTGAGCGGCCAAATGCCAAAGGGCGAGTCCCGTCAATTGGGTCCACAGCCACATCCACGTCGGGGGAAGAACCGTTCCCTACTTTTTCCCCATTGAACAACATCGGAGCCTTATCCTTCTCCCCTTCCCCGATGACGATCACGCCGTTCATATCCACTGTGGAGAGGACTAAGCGCATCGCATTAACTGCAGCTTGATCTGCCCCTTCTTTATCTCCGCGTCCCATAAAGCGGCCTGCCAACATCGCGGCGGCTTCGGTTACGCGCGCCAATTCGAGTGCAAGATTACGAGTAGGTGTAGCGCCCAACACATCCATGCTGCCTCCAGGGTCTAATCTATATGATGAACCAAATCAGGAAGTAATAACCGATCACTGCGCCCCATAGCCACGAATCAACGCGGTCAAAAAATCCGCCGTGGCCCGGGATGATATCGCTCGAATCTTTAATACCCGACTGACGCTTGATCATGCTTTCACCGAGATCGCCAAAAGGCGGCAGCGCCCCAAGGATCAAACCAAGAATGGCTCCCTGCCAGATCTCAATTTGACCGGTCAGATTTCCATAGGTGGTAAACGCGTACACAAAGAACATTCCGCCGATCATGCCGGTGAAAACACTCGCGGCATAACCTTCCCAGCTTTTCTTCGGGCTGAGGCGCGGCGCCATTTTATGTTTTCCGTAGGCCCTGCCAATTGAATATGCACCAGAATCCCCAAGCCAGACACAGCACATAACCAGCATCATCCACCAGCCGCCATTGGGCAGGGTACGCAGGTCAAGAAGATAAGATCCGATCCAGCCGATATAGGTGAATCCGGCCAGGGTGATGGCAAAATCAAGCGCGGCCTGATCCCGGCCGCGCTCATAAGTAATAAGATGATAAGCCAATGCGATCAGAATGGTCGCTGCAAAGATCGGCATGGCGAAGGCTGGAAAGAACATGCGCGCAATGACGGTAAAGGTCACACCACCCACGGTGATGTACATGTTCGGTTCAAACTTCACTGCGCGAAATAAATTAACATATTCCCAGGCCGCGCCGATCAGAAACGTGCCCATCAGTAAAAAATAAAAGATGCCGCCAAACAAAATGGCGGGCATTCCTATGGCAGCCAATCCAAGAGAAGTGATCAGACGTCTACGCATTGGATCCCTGAAGTTCACCTGAGGTTACTTTCCCATAGCGTCTGTCACGATGGGCAAACGATTTCCAAAGCGCGGTGATATTCTTCCTTGTCAAAATCAGGCCAATACTTGGGGGTAATATACCATTCAGAATATGCAGCCTGCCAGATGAGAAAATTGCTTAAACGTAATTCACCTGAAGTGCGGATGATCAAATCCGGGTCAGGGACGCCCGCAGTAAACAGATATTTATTGACCAGTTCATCAGTCACTTCATTGGCAGGAATTCCAGCATTGATGATCTTCTGGATCGCATATACGATCTCATCACGTCCGCTGTAATTGAAGGCAACATTTAAGATCAGCCGGTCATTGTTTTTGGTTAAGTCAATGGCCTTTAAAACCTTTTTTTGGATTCTCGGATCCAGTTTTTCCAAACGCCCGATATGACGTAATTGAACACCCTCTTTATTAAGTTCGTTCAATTCACGATCAATCACATCTTGAAGAATGAGCATTAATCCTTGCACCTCTTCAGGCGGGCGTCCCCAATTCTCGGTGGAAAAGGCGTAGATCGTTAGATATTTAACGCCAAATTCAACAGTGGATCGAATCACACGGCGCAGATTTTCTGTCCCTGCCTTGTGACCAGCCAAACGCGGCAAACCACGTTGGATTGCCCAACGTCCGTTACCATCCATGATAATGGCAACATGTTGGGGGATTTTTTCAAGCGGAGCAGTAGTGGGGGTTTCAGCCATAGGGTTAACACTCATTGAGATGTCATAAGCGGCATCTCAAAAGTAAATACAACTACACTTCCATTATTTCTTTTTCTTTATTATAGCCGTGCCTTGCAACATCTTCGATAAAGCGGTCGGTCACCTTCTGCAAATCTTCTTCACCGCGCTTAAGATCATCTTCTGTAATTAGCTTTTCCTTTTCAAAATCACGTATGTCATTATGCACATCACGGCGGATGTTCCGAATGGCAACACGGGCTTCTTCAAGACGATGCCCCATTTGCTTTACCAGATCACGGCGGCGTTCTTCATCCAAAGGAGGCAGATTCAAGTGAATTACCTTGCCGTCTGAATTTGGATTCAAGCCAAGGTTCGAGGCGCGAATTGCCTTTTCAATATCCTTAATGGAAGCAGCATCGAAGGGTTTGATCATCAACGAGCGCGGCTCAGGAACACTGATCGACGCAAGCTGCATAAGATGTGTCGGCACGCCGTAATATTCCACAGCAAGTCTTTCCACCAGCGCCGGGCTGGCACGTCCGGTGCGAATCCCGGCAAGATCGTCTGAAAGAGATTGGATCGCTCCTTGCATACGAGACTCGGCATCTTTCATTAAATCCTTGATTTCATCAGTACTCACGATCTTCCTCCTACCGCTTGTTGAATAAACTGCCAAACCTATATAAAAATATACTGATGGTTGGGTTATTTAAGCGGCACTCTATAAAAATAACTACAACGCAAGGATACCTTAAAACAAGAATTTATGCTATGGGAGCACAAATAAACGAGAGGGAATGCAAAAAATTGAGAGACTCTCAGGGAAACAACGAACGTATTCACGATTATTCTTTCGTCTTTCATCCTGTTTACGAAAAGATGAAAGACGAAAGACCTTGCTCAGACCAGATTAGTCCCCGCTGACCAGTGTACCCACCGCTTCACCGCGCAGCGCGGCGAGCAAAGCACTTGTATCCCAAAGATTTAGCACAAGAATGGGAAGATGATTTTCCATGCACAGTGTAATGGCTGTGCTGTCCATCACTTCCAAACGGCGATTAAGCACTTCAATATAGCTTAACTGATCGAACTTCTTCGCATCGGGATTCTTCTTCGGGTCGGCATCATAGACACCGTCCACCTTTGTGGCTTTGATGACCACTTGAGCATCCACTTCTGTGGCGCGCAGGGCGGCAGCCGTATCGGTCGAGAAGAACGGGTTGCCTGTTCCTGCTCCGAAGATGACCACACGTCCCTTTTCAAGGTGACGCACCGCACGCCGGCGGATGTAAGGCTCGGCGATGGCGCGCATCTCGATCGCAGACATCACGCGGGTCATCACGCCCAGACGTTCCAGAGCATCCATCAAGGCCATGGCATTCATGACTGTGGCAAGCATACCCATATAATCGGCAGTGGAGCGGTCCATGCCGCGTTCGAGTCCCTGCTTGCCGCGCCATCGATTCCCGGCGCCGATCACCACAGCCACTTCCACGCCCATATCGCGGACTTCCTTAATGCGGCTGGCAATCGACTCGGCTTCATCCACATCAATGCCAAATCCCGATCCGCCGCCGAGCGCTTCCCCGCTTAACTTAAGAAGAATACGTTTATACTTTAATTCAGCCATTTATGCCTCCAGGTTAGTTTGTCTTTATACCAATTATAAAAAAAGCCAACCCGAAGGCTGGCTTTTAAAAACTATTCTTCTTTCGTGCTTTCGCCCAGTTCCCATCTCTGGAAACGGCGGACGATCACGCTTTCGCCAATCGCTGCCACGTTTTGCAGGATGAGCTTTTCAATCGTGAGAGATTCGTCACGAATGTAAGTTTGACGCATGAGGCAGACCTCGTCTTTATATTTCTCAACGCGGCCTTCGACGATCTTCGTCATTACATTCTCGGGCTTGCCTTCTTCAATGGCGCGAGCACGGGCGATCTCAGCTTCATGCTCAAGTTCAGCAGCAGGAATTTCATCCGCTTTGATGTACCTGGGGGAGCTTGCAGCGATCTGCAAAGCGATCTCATGTGCCAATGTGCGGAATTTTTCAGCACGAGCCACAAAATCGGTTTCGCAATTGATCTCCACCATCACGCCTACTCGTCCGCCGCCGTGAGAGTACATTTCCACAACGCCGTTCGAGGCTTCACGATCAGAACGCTTGGCAGCGGTAGCCATGCCTTTTTCGCGCAACCAATCGACAGCTTTCTGATAATCTCCGTTCGCTTCCTGCAAGGCTTTGCGGCAATCCAACATGGGAGCGCTGGTGGCGGCACGCAATTCCTTGATCATCTGTGTTGTTATTTCCATTTCACTATCCTTGATCTTTTACTTTACCGGTCAATTATTCCGCTTTAGCGGGGGCCTCATAAGAAGCCGCAGGAGCATCCGTTACAGGAGCGTCGTCTGCTTTGCGAGTGACGTTCAACTTCGCCAATGTGGATTCACCCAATAAGGCATCTTCGCCCATGTTCTCATCCTGCTCGGTCTCTACAACGGGTTTGCGGGGTCCACGGACTTTGGGCTTACCGTCGGATTTGGCATCTTCGGTTTGTTCGGGTTCTTCTTCCTTGCGCTGTGCTTTGCCTTCAAGTACGGCATCTGCGATCTTGGCAACCAGCAATTTGATGGCACGAATGGCATCATCATTGGAAGGGATCACATAGTCAACGTTCTGAGGATTGCAATTGGTATCGACCAAAGCAACGATCGGGATCTTGAGCAAATTGGCTTCGCGGACAGCAGCTTCTTCACGTCCCACATCGACGATGAAGAGCATATCTGGGCGGCGCTTCATGATACGCGCACCGGATAAACGAGTTTGTAAGCGGGTGATCTCACGTTCGATCAGCAAGCCTTCTTTTTTCGTGAGATTATTGATTTCTTCTGAGTCGCGCACTTTTTCAAGGCGTTCCAATTCCTGAATACGCTTGAACATGGTCGCCCAGTTGGTGAGCATACCGCCCATCCAACGCTCGGTAACGTAGGGCATACCGCAGCGGGCAGCTTCTTCAGCCACAGTTTCCTGAGCCTGACGCTTGGTGCCGACAAACAAGACGTTGCCGCCGTTCGCAACTGCATCGCGAATGACGTTATAGCCCTGATTTAACAACTTGACAGTCTGTTGCAGATCAATAATATGAATACCGTTACGCTCAGTGAAGATGTACGGTTTCATACGGGGGTCCCACTTGTTTGTGCGATGTCCAAAGTGGACGCCGCTCTCAAGCAGGGCTTTCATAGAAATGACAGCCATTGATTACTCCTTAACTTGTGCCGTTCCCCAAAGCGCATTCATGGAATGGTTCGGAACGGAATGAGTTTAGCGGGGGTTCAACCCGCTCAGGGACGCTTATTGCCCGTCCCAAGCAAATTGTGCCTTTTTCAAGGCGGCGAGATTATATCACAAGACACCCGCTGAAATCACGCTATTTCGAGAGACAATAAAAGGCCGATTCCTCAAACGGAACCGGCCTTTTATTGAAAAACCATCCTGTTATTTATTTTTATACAACTGCAACTTGTGCGTGTACCTGTTGTTTCAGGGATGCAATATCCCGTTGTAGACGATCATCATGTTTGATCTGGTCTGCGATCTTTTTTATGGCAGACATAACGGTGGAATGGTCACGTCCGCCCAGCGCTTCGCCGATCTGCGGGAAGGAGAAATTGGTTTCTTCGCGCAATAAGTACATTGCGATCTGACGCGGATAGGCCACTTCTTTTGTGCGGTCACGGCCTAAAAGTTTTTCAGCGGTAAGATTAAATTTACGGGCGACGAGGTCAACCACCCGAGCCGGTTCCACGTCACCACGGGAGGGCAATAGATCAGATAATGCTACTTCAACCAGGTTGGGGGTAAGGGCCGAACCACTCAAATCAGCAAAGGCAATGATGCGATTTAAGGCGCCTTCCAATTCACGAATATTAGATTGCACTCTTTTGGCGATATTCTCCAAAATCTCGTCTGAAATCTGACGGCCGGTGCGTTCGGCTTTGGAGCGCAGGATTGCAAGGCGGGTTTCAAAATCTGGAGCCTGAATGTCGGCGCTTAACCCCCACTCAAAGCGGGAGCGCAGACGTTCTTCCAGAGTGACTAATGACTTGGGAGGGCGGTCGGATGAAACGATAATCTGCTTATCCTGACCGTGCAAGGTGTTAAAGGTATGGAAAAACTCTTCCTGAGTGGATTCCTTGCCGGCAATAAATTGAATATCATCCACTAGCAAGACATCAGCGGAGCGATATTTTTCACGGAAGGCCTGGGTGGTGTGCGTACGAATGGCGGTGATCATGTCATTCGTGAATTCTTCAGAGGAAACATATAAAACATTCAAACCGTCGGCGTGACAGGCATTGCCAATGGCGTGCAATAAGTGCGTTTTGCCGAGTCCTACGCCGCCATACAGGAAAAGCGGATTGTAGGCGCGGGCTGGCTTCTCGGCCACCGCCTGACAAGCCGCATGAGCAAGGCGGTTTCCAGAGCCGACGACATACGTATCAAATGTATAGCGTGGATTCAGAGTAACGTGGCGCTGTTTTGGTTCAGGGGCGGTAATTTCGATCGAAGCGGCAGCAGGCTCAAGGTCAGTTGTTGAATCGCCTTCGTCGGCTTGAGATACAACAAAGTCAACTGAGACGTTTGAGTTTAAAATTCCGATCAATAAGCGGCTGACAGTGCTTGAAAGGCGGCTTTCGAGCCAGTCACGAGCGTAGGCATTGCTTACTCCAACGGTAATAATCCCGTTATCGTATGAAACGGGACGGGTATCACGCACCCAGGTATCGTAAGATGCGCGGGGCATTTCCATTTGAAGTTGTGCAAGTACCGATTGCCAAGCCTGCTCAGCGTTCATAAGTGTTCCTAAGTGAGAGATGTAGAGTGCATAAACTAGCCCGCCTTGTGTGCGGCTTAGTAAGTTAATGCTTGTTCTGTTGTAAATATTTCCTGCGGGGTTCAGATGCGGGGGGCATGCATCCTTTATATCAGCGTGCCATCATTCTAGCAGATAGTCTCAATAGATAACAAGGCGTTATGCCTACGTTAAGTTAAAAAGATTTGTTTTTTTAAGGTTGGCTTATGTTAACAAATGATTATGCGTTCAATGAGAATCCTGTTTTCGAGTAGAACAGGCGTTTCAGCCAAACACAACCATAACCGCCCCCCTGCCCCCCATATATGGGTACCAGAAGCCTTTTGAAGGCAATCTGTACATATCTATCTTAAAAAATCGCGATACAAAACATTTTTGATTCATATCAAACGAGACTCAGGTTCTCGTGACTCATTTTGCAATGATTCACTGATTTTGTTGATTCAGTGTTTTATTGCGCGAGGAACCCATACCAGGATGGTCGTTCCATCATCAAACGTGGATGAAATATCGATGTCACCGCCCACTGCGTGTGCGCGTGTTTGCATATTCGCGAGTCCATGACCGATGGAAGTTTGCATCTTATCCAGATCAAAGCCTTTGCCATCATCTCTGATCTCAAGCAAGGCGCGTTCGCCGGTTGTCCATACTGCAACCTCCACTTTTTGGCTTTGGCATGCTTGGCGGCATTGGCTAATGCCTCCTGACAGATATGGAACAAGGCCAATGACTGTGTATGCGGCAGATCTTTTAGTTCATCAGGGCCGGTGAAGTTGACTTCAGAAAAGGTATGAGCACGATATTCAGCAATTAAACGCTTGATTCCGTTAACCAGACCTTCATTGCCAAGCTGACGTGGTCTGAGATCAAGAATATAAGCGCGGATATCACGAATGGACTGGTTTAATCCATCAATTGCACGATGAATCTTCTCTTTTGCGGCTTCGGGGTCTTCACTTAATGTAAGCTGTGCATTTTCAAGCGCCAAACCAACACCATAAATGGATTGAATGATGCCGTCGTGCAAGTCCATACCGATGCGGTCGCGTTCTTCAAGCACCGCCAGACGGCGTGCATTGGCATGTAAACGCGCATTTTCAATCGCAAGTCCGGCCCAAGTGCCGACAGCCGTGAGCAATTGGATATTTCTTTCATCAAATGGATCAGTGCCCCGTGTGACCACGCTCATCACACCCATGAGATTCTCGCCTGAAAGCAAGGGAATGCTCGCTGTTTGTTGAAAACCAGCCTGAACCACCGCATCACGCAAAAAGTTCATGTCATTGGCAAGGTGCATTCCGGCCATGGGCTTGCGAGTTTGAGCTACGATGCCGGGGTATCCCTCACCCACTTGAAAAACATTGGTTGTCCAGAAGGCTTCGGCGGCCTGACCACGATGCAAAACCATGCGCAGGGTGGTTTTATCCTCTTCAAGCAGAAAAATCTCACCGGCTTCGACCTTCATATAGTTCATCACAAGCCCGAGGGTCTTGTTAAGGATCTCGTCCAGTTCCAGGCTGGAGGTTAAGGTGGATGCGATGCCGTTGAGCAGTCCCATGTCTACATTGCGGCGGGTCAATGCGAGGTCGCGTTCCTTCATCTGCTCATATAACCGCGCGTTTGTAATGGCGGTGGATGCATACGCGGCCAGCATTTGAATGATCATTTCATCATTTTCATCAAATTCATCCGCGCCGATTTTTTCAGTAAGATAGATCTGCCCAATTTGTTTATCACCCGAGCGGATGGGAACGCCCAAAAACGAAGCCATGTGCGGATGATGCGCAGGGAATCCCACCGAACTTGGGTGATCCTTAATGGAAGGCACACGAATGGGGGTTTCAGTGTTCATCAATGCGCCAAGCAAACCGAGGCCAACCGGCGGATGCGCCATTTTTTTTATTTCTTTATCCGACATGCCCATGGTAACGAATTGTTTGAGTCCGCCCTCATCGTCCAAAACGCCCAACGCGGCATAACGTGCATTGGACTGTTCGCACGCCGTGGACGCGATGCGCTCGAGCAATGTCTCAAGTGAAACATCTTTTACCAACTCCAGGCTTGCGCGGTGGAGAGCAAATAATCTTTCCTGCAATTGTTCACGGGTAAGAAGCATACATGCCATTATAATCAATTCGTTGCTTTTTGATAGAATTTGAAAGAAACCCAACACTACACTTGAGAAACTCTACATGACAAACTCCCGCATATCCGGATTCTACAATCTGACCATCGAAGAGCGCCGCAAAAAACTGGCGGAAGCATCGAATCAGACGCCCGAAGACCTGCTCCCGTTTACGACAGGCGGACTCACCGCTGAGACAGCCGACCACATGATCGAAAATGTGATCGGGATGTATTCATTGCCGATCGGCATTGGGTTGAATTTCATGATCAACGGACGGGATGTGCTGATTCCCTTTGTAGTAGAAGAACCGTCTATTGTGGCGGGGTTTCGTTCATGGCAAAACTGGCACGCGCTGGCGGCGGATTCACCGCCACCACCACCGAGTCATTGATGATCGGACAAATGCAGCTGATCAACGTGGTCAATATGGATGAAGCGCGGTTGAAAATTTACGAGCACAAAGCCGAATTGCTGGCAAATGCTGATCGGGCAGAATCAACTCTCCGTAAGATGGGAGGCGGTGCCAAAGATTTGGAAATCCGCCTGATCGAAGAATCCCCCATTGGACCGTTCCTGGTGGTGCATCTCATCTATGATGTGAAAGATGCGATGGGCGCGAACGCGGTCAACACGGCTTGCGAAAGACTCGCGCCGCAGATCGAAGCCATCACTGGCGGAAAAGTGCATTTGCGTATTTTGTCGAATTTGTCAGATCGCAGAATGGCGCGCGCGCGTTGCACGATCCCGGTCAGCGAGTTGACAGTGGGATTCGAAACCTTCAAAGGCGAAACCGTGCGCGATGGAATTATCGCCGCGTATGCTTTCGCTGCGAGTGACCCGTACCGCGCCGCGACACACAACAAAGGCATCATGAACGGTGTGGACGCAGTGGTACTCGCCACGGGCAACGATTGGCGTGCCATCGAAGCCGGCGCACATGCGTATGCGGCGCGTTCTGGCAGATACACATCGCTATCCACCTGGGGCAAAGACGCGAACGGAAACTTGGTTGGCACAATTGAAATCCCAATGGCGGTGGGAATTGTGGGCGGCGCAACAAAGGTCCACCCGGCTGCACAAGCTGCTGTGAAATTGATGGGCATCAAAACCGCCGCCGAACTTGCAGAAATTATTGCGTGTGTTGGGCTGGCACAAAATATGGCCGCCTTACGTGCGCTCGCCACCGAAGGCATCCAACGCGGACACATGTCGCTACACGCAAGGCAAGTTGCACTCGCCGCTGGCGCTGCCGGCGAAATGATCGAGCGAGTCGCGGCGCAGATGGTGGCCGAGAAGGCGATTCGAGTGACACGAGCGGAAGAGATTTTGTTGGAAATGAAAAGCGGTTAAACACAAAGGACACAACGGAAAACCAAAAGGAAAAACTTATGGATATTTGGGATGTGCGTGCCTTTGTTTATCAACATTTCGCAGATACAACCCATGCACCCAGCGTGGACGAAACTGCAAAGCACTTTAACTTGAGTAATGAAGAAGCAGGTGAAATATATAAAGAATTAAACAATCGCCATGCATTCTTCCTTGAACCGGAAACATTAACCATTCGTATGGCAAATCCATTCTCTGCGATTCCCACGGATTTCAAAGTCCATGCGAATGGCAAGACGTACTTTGCCAACTGCGCCTGGGACATGCTCGGCATCCCCGCCGCTTTGCAGTGTGACGCGGTCATTGACGCAGTGTTCACCGAAAGCAATGAATCGGTTCAACTGAAAATTCGGGATGGAAAAGTGACGAATAGCGAATTACTCGTCCACTTTCCTGTGCCTTTTGCACATTGGTACGATGATCTGGTCTTTACTTGAGCGACGATGTTACTCTTCCGGTCGGAAGAATGGGTTGATAAGTGGTGTAAGCGAAATCATCTCGAACATGGCGAGATCCTCACGATCAATCAAGTTTGGGAACTCTCCAAACTCTGGTATGGCAATCGAATGTCTGTGGAATATCACGGGCGAAGTATCGAGCAGGTTGCAGAAATTTTTAGGCAGGCAAGATTAGTGTCAAAGTTTTGGTATTAGCAAGACCTAGACTTCGGAAGTCTCTTTTGAAGACTCCAAAGCCATAACGCATCAAGAAAGACTTCCGAAGTCTTTTCCAAAAACTAATACTCGGCTGGATAAGCGGTTTCAAACAACATTGAGGAATTAATTACGAAAAGTCAACCATCGTTATTAACAAGAATCCATACATGCACTAACTTTAGCCACCAGGTTTTAACGGCTTGATCTCTACGGATGCTGTTGTGGAAATAATGATCTTTGTGTGGAATTAGCCAAAGCCGACTTTGCAAGTGTTTTTATTTTAGACAAAGATTCTCAAACATTGGAGGTTATTGGGGGGTACGGCCAAAGCCCTGAAATTTTTACAGGACGAAAATTTCCCATTTCCGAAGGATTAGCAGGCATTTCCACAAGAACAATGAAGACTTACATTTCAAGCGACACTAAGAACGACCCTATTGCTTCTAATTCTCTCGAAGATGTCAATTCAGAAATTGCTGTACCAATTATTACGAATGGACAGGTATTAGGTGTCTTAAACTAGGAGTATTAGAACTAACAATTTCAACATCGAGCAAATCCAGATACCGAAGTCTTAACAGCAATGTTAGCAACGGCTATGGAATTGCAACGCCAAAATTACGTGTCTAAAAAATCTCCGTCAGATTCAAATAAACCTATAGCTTTTGTACTTATGCCTTTCAGAGACCCTTTCGACAAATACTATAGGGCAATCATTATGCCAGCAATTGAGGATGCAGGTCGGCGGAGTCTACGAGCCGATCAAATTTTTGGCCCAACAGAAATTGTTATGATATGGAAGGCAATAAATGAAGCTGAGATCATTATCGCCGAACTTACTACGAGAAACCCCAACGTGATGTACGAACTGGCCTTTAGTCATGCAATAGGCAAGCCTGTAATAATGTTGAGTCAAAGTCTTGGACGACCTTTTTGATTTACGAAGCCTTCGGTGCCTCTGTATGATACTGTCGACCAGATTGGGCGGAAAGCTAAAATTTAATATTAGAAAATCTATTGAATCTATATCGTCAAGGAATTTATGCCAATTTTCTGAACAACAAATCAATTTGAAATGGTGACGGTCAGCTTATCTTCACAGTTTTTACACTAAGACCAAGGAACGAATATTGTGACAACTCCACAAACACACTCCCCCACACTCCTTAAAACCCATCAAGCCGGTTGGCATTGTTGGCTATGGTGCCTATGTGCCAAGATACCGCCTTCCTGCAAAAGAAGTTGCGCGTGTCTGGACAGGCAAAAGCACTGGCCTTCCCATCAAAGAGAAAGCCGTGCCCGGCCTCGATGAAGATGTGATTACCATGTCAATCGAAGCGGCGCGGAATGCCATGCTGCGTGCTCAAATTGACCCGACAGAATTGCGTGCGGTTTGGGTCGGCTCAGAGTCGCATCCGTATGCGGTTAAGCCAACCTCAACGATCGTGGCTGAAGCGATCGGTGCAGTTCCCAACACGCAAGGCGCGGACTTTGAATTCGCGTGCAAAGCCGGCACCGAAGCAATGGTCGCCGCGATGGGAATTGTCGGCTCGGGTATGGGACATTACGCCATGGCGATCGGCATGGACACCGCGCAAGGCAAGCCCGGCGACGCGCTTGAATACACAGCAGGCGCGGGCGGCGGCGCGTACATCATCGGCCCCGCAGATGAGTCACTGGCGCTCATCAACGCTTCCTATTCATATGTAACCGACACGCCCGATTTCTGGCGCCGCGAATATCAAAAATATCCCGAGCACGGAATGCGCTTCACCGGCGAACCCGCTTATTTCAAACACATTAGCGAAGCCGCCACGCATCTCATGGAAGCCAACGGCACCACCGCCAAAGATTACAAATGGGCAGTCTTCCATCAGCCGAATACAAAATTCCCGCAAAAGGTCGCGGGTCAACTCGGGTTTTCCGCCGAACAAATCGCACCGAGTTATTAGTCCACACGATTGGGAATACCTATGCCGGCGCAGCCATGATCGGATTAACCGCCACCCTCGACATCGCCCAACCCGGTGACAGAATCCTCGTCGTATCTTTCGGATCTGGAGCCGGATCAGACGCCTTCGACATTACTGTCACTGACAAAGTCACCGAGCGCCAGGGCCGCGCGATGAAGACTCAAGAGTACATCGCCCGCCGCACAGAAATTGACTACGCCACTTATGTCCGCTATCGTGGCAAATTGGCAATGAAGTAAGAACGATTCTCAAAAAACGATATTAGATAATTCGGCATTCGAATATCGAATTATCTAATATCGTCAAACCCATAAATCAACCACGCTGGAAACCCCATGGCCTTCTTTGACCTCCCCCTCCCCGAACTCAAGACCTACCGCCCCATGCGTGAAGAACCCGCGGACTTTGACTCGTTCTGGAAATCCACTTTAGATGAAGCACGCGCATTTCCGCTTGATGCAAAATTCGAGCGCGTGGATTATGGACTCGTGGCACAGGAAACTTATGACGTCACATTCAACGGCTTTGGCGGACAACCCATCAAAGGCTGGCTGATCCTCCCCACAAACCGCACAAAGAAACTGCCTGTCGTCGTCGAATATATTGGCTACGGCGGCGGACGTAACTTTGCATTTGACTGGCTGCTCTGGTCCAGTGCGGGATATGCTCACTTCATCATGGATACCCGCGGACAAGGCAGCACCTGGTCTACGGGCGATACGCCTGATCTGTATGCTGATGGCGGCAATGCGCACTTCCCCGGCAGCATGACGAAGGGAATCCTTGACCCGAAGCATTACTATTATTATCGCCGCGTATTCACAGATGCAGTCCGAGCCATCGAAGCAGCACGCAGCCGTCCCGAAGTGGATGAAGCGCAGATCGCCGTGACGGGCGGCTCACAAGGCGGAGGCATCAGCATCGCCGCCGCAGCCCTTGTCCCAGATGTTGTCGCAGCCATGCCCGATGTGCCCTTCCTTTGTCACTATCGCCGCGCCACCGAACTCGTGGATTCCTATCCATACAAAGAGATCGCCGAATATTGCCATGTCCATCGTGACAAGGTGGATGCGGTTTTCAACACGCTTTCTTATTTTGACGGTGTTAATCTTTCGGTGCGGGCAAAAGCGAAAACATTATTCTCAACCGGATTAATGGATCAAGTCTGCCCGCCTTCAACAGTCTACGCAGCATACAATCATTGGGCCGGCGAAAAAGATATTAAGGTCTATCCATACAATGGCCACGAAGGCGGCGGAAGTTATCAAACGCTGGAGAAGGTTAAGTTTTTGAAGAAGGTATTTGGGTAAAGCGAGAATCGAAATTCGATATTCGAGAGTCGAGAATCGGATTCTACAACATACAACTGCCGAATTATCAAATATCGAATATCGTATCCAAGAATCAACACAACCAGGAAATCATCCATGACAGATGTAGTAATTGCAGGTATCGGACAAACGGAAGTTGGCGAACATTGGGAGATCAGTCTGCGTGATCTTGCTTATAAGGCGCTTCACAGCGCGCTCGAAGATTCCGGCGGACTGAAGCCGCAGGCTTTGTTCGTTGGGAATATGCTCGCGCCCAATCTTCCAATCAAGCGCATCTTGGCGCGCTGATCGCAGACTACGCCGGCCTGACCGGCATCGAAGCTGTGACTGTTGAAGCCGCAGGTGCATCAGGTGGAGCGGCGCTGCGTCAGGCCTATCTTTGCGATTGCCAGCGGCATGGTGGATGTTGCGCTTCGTGGTCGGCGTGGAAAATTTACAGACAAGATCGGCGCCGAAGTGGAAGAAGCAGTTTCCACCATCACCGATTCTGATTTTGAAGCCGTGCAAGGGATGACCACCACCGCACAAGCCGCGCTTTAGATGAAGCGTTACATGCACGAAAATAATGTCCCTGCGCATGGGCTGGTTGGTTTCGCGCTCACTGCTCACGCAAACGGCGTGGCCAATAAAAACGCCATGTTCAGAAAAGCCATTAAACCTGAGACCTATTCAAAAGCGGATATGGTCAGCGATCCGCTCAATATGTTTGACGTGGCCCCCAATGCGGATGGCGCTGCCGCGCTCGTTCTGACTCGCCGCAGCCTGCTCCCGTCCGATTTTAATAATTCACTCGTCAAGATTTCCGGCTCGGCGGCATCTTCTGATACGTTGGCATTACATGACCGAAAAGATATGCTGTACTTCGACACCGCACAACTATCCGCGGGCAAGGCTATGAAACAGGCCGGCGTGATATTAAATCAAATCGACTTCTTTGAATATCACGATGCGTTCAGTATCTACGCCGCGCTATCTTTGGAAGCAGTTGGATTCGCAATTAAAGGCAAAGGCTGGAAACTTGCAGAAGAAGGCTCGATCGGACTGAAAGGGAAAATTCCATGTGCCACAATGGGCGGCATGAAAGCCCGTGGATTCGCCGGCGGCGCTGCAGGTGTGTATCAGGCTGTCGAAGCAGTCACCCAGCTTCGAGGTCAGGCAGATGCGAATCAGATCGCGGGCGCAAAGACAGCGCTGATCCAGTCATTGGGCGGGCCGGCATCCACAGCGGTTAGTCACGTATTACAAAGGCTGGATAGGTGAAATGACCAAACATAAAATCACTCTCTTCCTAATTTGGCTGGCGTTTTTTGCACTTTGTGCGTTCTTAGGATCCTTCATCCCAGCACCTGCTGGCTAGTCTGCACTGCCCTTCCCGGCGCAACAAGGAACGATGAGACAATAAAGATTGGAGTAGACGATAGACCGTGGACAGTAAATCGTCCACGGT
>NZ_JADJUO010000040.1:0-4245 GCF_016717045.1 Candidatus Villigracilis proximus
TCTTCAGCGGCGCTCTAACTGGGATCCAATCCCGGCGGCATGACAGATCCACGCCGACGCCCATGACGACGACGACCGCGGCGGGATCGTGATCCACCGCGGTCGTGCTCTCGACCGAGTCGTCGTCGCGCGCGCCGGTCAGCGCTTCTTCGCGTGACCGTTCGCTCGCGTCTCGGCGACGTGTTGGCGATAGCTCGGTCCGTCGACGTCGATGCGGATCGCGTGCATCGCGAGGCGGTCTAGGATGGCTGCGGTGAGCGTCGCGTCTCCGAGGAATCGTCCCCATTCGGACAGTCCGATGTTGGACGTGATCGCGGTCGACACTCGCCCGTGCCTTCGGTCGATGAGGTTGTACAGCGTGTGCGCGGCGGTGGGCTCATCGCCGCGCTTCTTCACCTGGCCGAGCCCGACGTCGTCGATGACGAGCAGCTCCGCGCGCGCCCAGGCCTTGAGTCGTTTCGCGTAGGTTCCGTCTGCGAGGCCAGCGTGTAGATCGTCGAGCAGGTCCACGCATCGCGCGTAGCGCACGCGGATCCCCTGCTCGCAGGCGCGAACGACGAATGCCTTGAGCACGTGGCTCTTTCCTGTGCCGGCCATTCCCGTGATGACCAGATCCTCTCTGCGCCTTACGAAGTCGAGACGGCCGAGCTCGAGGACGAGTGCCTTGTCGAGGTTCGGCTGGAAGTCCCACTCGAAAGCCTCGAGTGTCTTTCGTTCGGTGAGCCCGCTGGTGCTGACACGTCGCTCGATGCGCAGCTCGAGCTTGTGCGCGGCCTCGATGCCGAGGATGTGCTCGAGCGTCGCGGTGGGCCCGAGTCGCTCGCGCGTCAGCGTCGCGAGATGCACGTCGAGCTCGCCGAGGGTCTTGGTCAGCCCGAGGAACTCGAGGTGTCGTCGGAGTCGTGCGAGGACGATGTCGTCGTCTGCTCGTGGGTCGCCGTGGCGTGATGCTCGTGGGGCCATGTCTGCGTCTCCTCGGTGCGGGACCGCGGAGCAGAGGTCATCGGCAGGCGGTCGTACTCAGTGAGGTCTCGGACCGCGGTGCGGGCATGACCGAGGGTCATTTCGATGCGATCCGTGGTGAGCTCGGTGACGTACTCGTCGAGCGTTCGCGTCCTGCTACGTGCTGCGAGGATTCGCTCGACCGATGCGAAGTCGATCGCGCCGAACTCGGTCGCATGCGCGAGCGCGCGTTCGAGCTCGGAGGTCTCGTATCGCTCGCGCAAACGCAGGATCTGCCTCGCCTGCGCACCCCAGATGCGTGGCGCGCCGAGGCTCATGATCCGGAAGAATTCTGCCGCGCTATCGCCGACGTTCGCGAACGCGATGCCGAGCTTGTCGAGGTCTACGAGACTCTTGCGCTGCGGTCGGGGATGCAGGCCATTGGGGTCGAGCTTGCTGCCTGCGCCGCGCGGCGCGAGCTCGTGCCGCGCGATGCATCGAAGGTCGGCCGCGTAGACGAACAGCTCGTGCTGCGTGATGCGGACCGGGAGGATGTCGGTGACGTGTTCGTATGGGGACCGCGTAGCGATTGCCCGCCCACGCGACGAATCCGTCGATGCTGCACACGCGATAGACGACGCGCGCCGTGTCGTACGGATGGCGCGGAAGCGGCACGAGATGCGGCTGCTCTTCGGCGAAGCGTTCGAGGGCGGTTCGCCGTTCGAGCTTGCGATGATCGACGATGCGATCGAGCCAGTCCTTGAGCTGCACGCGCATGTCGTCGAGGTCGCGGAACTCACGTCCGTTGAGGAACGAGCGCTCGACCTCCCAGAACGACGCTCCGTCCGCGGCTTGTCGTTCGGATGCCCGCGACGCACCGCGAGGGGCGGAACTCGTAGTGGCTCGAGAACGCGAGGAAGCGCGGGTTGTAGATCGGTTGCTGCCCCTCCCATCGGAGCACGACGGGCTTCTGGCTATCGAACTTGCACTCGCGTGCGCAGCCGCCGAAGCGCGCGAACGCGCGCTCGAGACCGTCCATCAGTGCGTGCAGGTCGTTGCTATCGTAGAGGCCGAAGGCCTTCCTCTTGCTCACCACGAGCACGTACGAGAGCGCCTCCACGGTCATCGCCTTGCCCGACGTGAATCGGACTTCGTATGGGGACCAATCACTCTCGGACATCTCACCGGGGCCGTAGTCGATCGTCACGAGGCTCGGCGTGGGCCGCGGCGGCGGGCGCACCGCGCGAACGAGCTTCTTCACCGCCGTGTACCGCCGGTGAATCCTTCGCCCGACGGATCTCCGAACACGCGCTGTGCCGTGATGTCCGGGAAGCGATCGAGCAGTGCCGCGACGCGCGGACGAAAACCGTCGAGCTTGCTCGCGCGCGGCGCGCGTGTGGGCGGGGCGACGAGCGCGGTGGACGCTTCTTCGCGCGCCGCCCCCCTGCGATTCGAGGACCGTGCGAACCGTGTTGCGGCTGACGCCGAGCGATCGCGCGATCGCACGGCGTCCGTCACCACGCTTGCTCCGCTCGACGATGATGGCGACGAGTTCCTCTCGGCTTCGGATCACGACCTTCATGCGGCGTCCTCGCTGCGCGTGACGCGCGCGATCACGAGATCGAGCGCGCGAAGCACGGGGGGCAGTCGCACGAGCGCATCGCGGATCAGCTCCGTCGCCGCCGGTGCAAATGTCTCGAGTGGCGTCGCGAGCAAGCGCGCCTCGAGGCGCGCCGCGATCTCGTGCACGCGCAGGATGTCTGCGCTCATCCAGTCCGCCTCACTACGCGCCATGCGCGAAGGCACGGGGCCGGGGACAGCCGCGCCGCTCGTGCCGACGAGTCGCTCTGCGAGGAGCGCCGCGCGCGCCTGCTCGTCGCGCTCGGCGAGGGCAGCGTCGACGAGCAACTCTGTCTGCCGGACCGTGAGCCCACGACGCACGACGACTAGGCTCGCAGCGCGTTGGTTGCCACGTGGCAACCGACTCAAGGCGACGGCTGCACGGGACGCGAGCAGGCCGAGCCGAACATCACCTTGCACGTCGGTGTCGAGCGACTCGACGAGCACGAGCCGACGCCACACCCAGCTCTTGTGCCGGCCGAGCAAGCGCGCGATCTCAGGCTGAGAGATCCGATCGTCGCGGTACAGCGATCTGATCACCCACGCCTCTTCGAGGTCCGTGAGGCCGCGTCCCGCGTGCAACGCGCACAGCCGCAGCTTCGCGTCGATCGCGGTGGCGTCGACGACGCGCACCACGAGCGAGCGCCAGCCGAGCGCGCGCGCGGCGCGTGTGCGCGCTTGAACCCGTCGAGGATCTCGACGCCTCCGGCATCGACGAACGCGACGACGGCGTTCAGTTGCCCGTGCGCCTCGAGCGAACGACGAAGCCCGTCGAGCGCTGCCCGGTCGCACAGCCGCAGCGCGGACAGACGTTGACCCAGGGTGTCGAGGTCGATCGGTCGCGTCGAATCGGCAGGGTCCATCACATCGACTTCAACCACCCGCCCCTGCTCGCGACGAGGCTCATGCGTGACAGGTCACCCAAATCGCGGGCGAATCACGAGGAGTTCCCGGCGCTTGCGCGCGGAGGCTCATGCGTGACAGGGCCCCTGGCGCTGCCAGGATTTCCTGTGAATCCCGCGAGATTTCGGTGCAGGTCGCGCACGAGGGTGGCGCGTGACAGCGCGAAAGCGCTGTCCACGATCCGGTGCACTTTCCTCCATGGAATCGGAGGGTTGGGCGCCGAGGGTGGCGCGTGACAACCGAGCGCCGACCGCCGTTCACGGCACGCGCGTTGTCGTTCGCGCTCGTCGTCTCGGTGCTCGTCGAGCTCCGCCCGGCGGCGCTTGCGGGCGAGCTTCCGATCGCGCGCCGTGCGGCACGCGGCACCACAGACGCGCTGCGTTGCCTTCGCGGACGGAGCAGGTGCGAAGCGGTTCCGGCACTCGGTGCATCGACGGCTCATCCGAGGAGCGTCGATCGAGCGGCGCGGCGCCGGGTGGATCACGAACGCGCCGCGCTCGGCGTGCCCGTACCGCGGCGCGGTGGATCAGGATTCCGGCGCTGGGTGGATCCGTCTTAGGGCGCCGCTCAGAGTCCGGCCGGAGATATCGTCCGCAACGCGCCTCGAGGCATATTCTGGCGACAGCTTCCAGAACCGATCTCCGAGAAGTCGTCGACGAAGTCGCCAGACATCACTGTCGAGCCCCGCTCCACGGGCGCGATCGAAAGCGCGAACGCAGCGTGGCGACCGCGATGACGACCTGTGCGCGCAGCGCTTCCACGCCGAGCGGATGCGCGTGC